>JBFGEG010000090.1:0-15022 GCA_041580235.1 Phycisphaerales bacterium | reverse complement strand
CGTCGCGGCCGTGCTGCTGCGCCGCGACGTGTACGACGCGGAACTCGAGAAGGAGGTCTCGGGCGTCGCGGCCACGAGCCTGCACGGCACGGGCCGCACGGCCGGCGCCCTCAGCAAGGCGCTGGAGGCCGACAAGAAGAAGAAGGCCAGAGCCCAGCAGTCGATGTCGAGGATGTCTCCGGGGGAGATGCCGAAGCGGTTGATCTAGCTTGATCGCTCGGTTCGGCCTCCGGCCGACAGTCGCTCCAGTACGGACCGCCGGGTTCGATCCGGCGGGTCCTGATCGTGCGTGCATGTTCGAGCGCTCCGTACGGTTCTTCGGGCCGATACTCGCTGGGGGTCTGGGCGTGCGGACGATTGAATTGAAACGGCGGTCTTGAGCAGGCACATCCACGCGTGCCACGGGCGGCTTGACCGCCCGTGCGTCTTCGCGGGGCACCGCCAGCGGAGCTGCCGGTGGCCCCCTCCTTACTCGGCCATGAACACGCGGCGGTCGGTGCCGTGGGGGCCGATGACGGCGCGGACGGGCGCGCCGCATCGCGGGCAGCGGCCGAGGTACGCGGTCCGCTGCGGGTTGCGGTACATCCGTCCGTAGACGTGGCAGCAGCGGAACCACACCGACAGGAAGCTGCGTCGGGGCCCCCTGGCGACCTTCTCGCCCCGGTCCGTCATGGGCAGTGCTATCGGCCGCCGCGACCCGGACGCTCGAATTTCACTCCGCCTTGGTGGTCGTGCCGGGCGCCCGGCTGGTGCGCTCGATCAGGTCGCGCAGGGCCCGCGCCCGGTCGATCCCGTCGGCGGCCTCGGCTTCGAGCTCGGCCGCCCGCCCCGGGTCGTCGAGCTGGGGCAGGTTGATCCGGACGTTCCACGCCGCGGCCTCGACGGCCGTGAGAGCCAGCATCGCCGAGATGGCCAGGTCGCTGCGCAGCGTCGTACCCACGGTCTCCCGGACCCGATCCAGCAGTCCGAGTATCTCCAGGCTTGTCGACAGGACACGCCGCGGCGGATCGATCGCCCCGTCCACGGCGTCGGGCCACTGGGCCACGCGGCGCCGCTCGTCCGGCGGGAGCTTCCAGAGCGCCGAAAGCCGCTCGAAGGCGGCCACGTCCGCATCGGCCAGCTGCAGCTCGGCCAAGCGCAACCGGCTGAGGGCGTCGGCCACCTCGGCCAGCGTGGCTTCGTGCTCGGCCGCCGCCGGCTTGCCGATGCGGTAGCGCACGACCATCTCGCCGAGGGCGGCGGCCAGGGCCGCCGCCAGGGCCGCCACCGCGCCGCCTCCCGGCGTCGGCTTCCGGGCCGCGATCATGCTGAGAAGCTCTCCGACAGTGATTCGGTCGATGCTCACCACGGCTATCTGCGAATCTCCGCCCCGAGCTCGGTTTCGAGGGCCTTGACCAGCGCGTTGACCTGAACATCCACCGACTCGTGGACAAGCGTGCGGTCCGGCGCGCGAAACCGAACACGGAGGGTGACAGACTTGCGGCCGGCGGCGATCGGCCGGCCGCGAAACGTGGACACGAACTCCACCGCTTCGAGATGCTCGAGGCCGAGACCGACCACGACGCCCTGGAATCGCATCCACGGGATCGCCTCGTCCACGATTGCCGAGACGTCCCGTTCGACGGCGGGGAAGCTCGGCAGGGCACGGGCCTCTGTGTCGGGCGGATACCGCCCCGTCAGCGGCTTGATCTCCAGCTCCGCCGCCGCGACCTCGCCGTCGAGGTGGAACATCCGGGCCGTGTCGGCCGCGATCATGCCCAGACGCCCGATGCGGCGGCCGTCGGCGGTCACGACCGCCCCCGGCGAGAGCCACGACGCGGTGCTGTCGGGCTCGATGGTGATCGCAACGTCGGGGCCCAGCAGCATCTCCAGGAGCCGCTCGATCACACCCCGCAGCCCCCTCAGCCCCTCATCGGCGGGCTCGACGTCCGTGACCAGGGCCAGCATCTCACGCTCCACGTTGGTTCCTTCGTGAAGCTCGAAGGTCGCGGCCGACTCGAACAGCCTCAAGTGCGCGACGCCGTTGTCGTGGTTGTGGGCGAGCACCCGCAGCAGGCTGGGCAGAACGGACGGCCGCAGCACCGTACCCGCCTGGGCGTGCCCCGCTGTCTGGCCGCCCTCGTCCTCGAGGCCCAGCACCTGCGAGCCGGGCAGCAGAAACGGACCGGCGTGCTGCGCTTCGATCAGCCCGTGCGTGATCGTCTCGACGAAACCCATCCCGACCAGCCCGTCGTTCACGGCTTGCCGGGCGAGCTCGGTGGGCTGCGGCGCCGCCACGCGGACCTCGATGGTCTCGGTGACGGGCAGGCTGTCGTGCCCCATCATCCGGCCCACCTCCTCGACGAGATCGATCTCGCGGTCGATGTCCAGCCGGTGCACGGGGACCGTGCAGTGAATGACGCCGCCGTCACGCGTCGGCGCGAACTCGAGAGCTTCGAGCCACGCCATCATCTGCTCGTCGGTGATGGGCACTCCCAGGATCGCGCGGCACCGCTCGATACGCATCGAGGCCCGTCGCGGCGGAGGGATCGGCGCGCCGTCCGAGACGACGCCGTCGCACAGTTCGCCCCCGGCGAGATCGAGCAGCAGCTCCACCAGACGGTCGGCCGCGGCATTGACCTGCCCGGCGTGGACGCCGCGCTCGAACCGGTAGCTGGAGTCACTGTCGATGCCGAGGCGGCGGCTCGTGTTGCGAACGGCGACCGGATCAAAGGTCGCCGCCTCGATGAGGAGATCGGTGGTGGTGTCGCTGACGGCGGTGGGGGCGCCGCCCTTGACGCCGGCGATGGCGACCGCCTGCCGGGCGTCGGCGATGACCAGGTCGGCGGCCGAGAGCTCCACCTCGGCGGCCCCCTCACCGATCGGGAGGAACGCCTCGCCGGGCGCGGCCCGGCGCACGATGATCTGCGATCCTTCGAGCCTGGCCAGGTCGAACACGTGCGTGGGCTGGCCCAGCTCGAACAGGACGAAGTTGCTCGCGTCCACGATGTTGTTGCGAGGCAGCTGATCGATCGCCCGCAGCCGGTCGGCGAGCCAGTCCGGCGAGGGCCTCACCCGCGCCCCGCGGATCACTCGGGCCGTGTACAGCGGGCACAGCTCCGGTTCGTGATTGGTGACCGAGACCACGCCGGCCGCGGGCGGGCCTGTCGCAGCAGACGCGGGTCCGGGCGGCCTGAACCGGCGTCCGGAGATGGCGGCAATCTCGCGGGCCAGCCCGACGTGGCACACGCAGTCGCCGCGATTGGAGGTCATCTCGTAGTCCTGGCGAACGTCGGAGCCGCTGAGCGGCTCGCTGGCCTCCAGCGGGAAGCCCGCGCGGGTGAGCATCTCGGCTTGCTCGTGGGCAGTCGCCGGCGGGTCCAGATATTCGTTCATCCAGTTGGCACTGGTCAGCACGGTACGGCTCAAGGTACCGTCAAAGGTGTCGGGTGTCAGGTGGCGGCCGCTTGCAGCGCCGGCCGTCTCGTCTACACTCGCCCTGCCCATGTTCATGCGGCCGACAGTGCTGTGGTTGATCGCCCTGCTGGGCGGGTGCGCCGGCGGGTCGACCGGCGAGCGGGACCCGCTGGGGGCAGTTCCGCCCGACTTCTCGGTGGACGTGTCGGTGTGGGCGGATGCGGCCGCGTCCCGGCAGCATCACCCTGACGCCTACGCGCGTCCCGGACGCTATGTCGTGCTCGCCGACGGATCCCTGCACTGGACGGCGAAGCCGCAGCGTCCCGACGAGGGGCTTCCGCCCTGGCGGCGTTTCCTGAGCCGCCGTGACGTCGCCGAGCTCTGGTCGCTGATCCAGCAGCTCGGCATGGACGATCCGCGGCGCGGTGACGCGCCCCTCAACGTCAAGCTCATCGAGCCGGAGGCTCGCCAGCTCGTCTACCTGGCGGTGCTCACCGGCCGCGGCGATGCCTGGGCGTTCCTCCGCCGGGCGGACGCTGACCAGGCGCCCGATTACGCGATGCTCCGGCTGATCGACCAGCTGTCGATGCTCGCCTGGTCGGATGTCGAGACGCCGACGCCGGCCGGGCCGAGACGCTACGACTTCGGTCCCGATCCCTACGCGAGGTATCGGTGATGGCGTCCTGCCGCCGCGCGGCGGTGACGTGGCTGCTGGCGGTCCTGGGCGGTTGCACGGGGGGCCAGCCGCCGCTGGACGAGAGACCCGCCGTCTCCTTCGCAGAAGGGTTCTACCTGGAGCTGTGGGTCATCGGAGAGGACAACCTCGCCGTGCTCTATCGCGTCAACGGCGAGCGCGAACTGGGATTCGGGGGCGGCCCCGACGCGTTCAACCGGTCCCTGAGCTGGGAGGGTGAGCTGACGCCCGACGAGTACGAGCGTCTCCAGCAGCTTCTCGAAGAGCACGGATGGTTCGCGGGCAACGCCACCTCCACCGGCGATCCCCGGCAGCGTGTGACGCGTGCCCGCGTCCGCGGCAAGGGCAAGGACCGTCGGTACACGCTCCGAGGCGTTTGCGAGGACGTCCAGCCGATACTCCAGCTGCTCGACCACGCGTCGCGGCGGCGGCTCGTTCGCGAGCTGGATCGGCTCCCGGTGGCCGGCGACCCGGTCCGCTGAGGTGCCGCCGATTCCTTCCTATGATCTGCCTGGTGTTCGACACGCGCGGAACGACGTTGATCGGCCTGCTGGTGACGCTGGTCCTGCTGCTGGTGCTCGGTGTGGTCATGAGCAGCGCGATCAACAAGGCGCTGACCGGCGGCGGCGCCACGCTGTCCGGGACCGTCGCCTCCACCGAGGACCGGATGTATCTGACGGCGTTGTACCAGTCGATGGCGGTCCAGGCGCAGCTCGGCGAGGGACGGTTTCTCGTGCCCAGCGGGCTGACCCGCCGTCGTGATCACGGCGATGACACGACCGCGAATCTCTTCTCGGCCATGGTCGCCCAGCACTACGTCGCCCCGGACCAGCTCTTCTCCGCCAACGAGTTCAACCCGTACGTGTGGCCGGACGAAGACTACGACTACCTGATCTACAACCCGGCCCAGGACGTCCACTGGGATCCGGGTTTCGTCGCGGATCTGGCCGTCGACTCCAATGACTCATTTGCCCACCTTCCCCTGCACGGCCAGCGCTTCAGGAAGTACTGGCGGTTTACCGCGGGCAGCACGGTTCCGCTGGTGGGCAACCGCGGGCCGGCCGAGGGCATCCACGACACGAGCTCCTACACCTACGGTCGGGACGGCACGTGGGCGGGCCACATCGTCTTCGGCGACGGTCACGTCGAGTTCGTGACGACCTTCACGCCCAACGGGCTCTTCTGGGAAGACCACGGCCAGCGGTTGCCCGACAACCTCTTCCGAATGGAGAGCGGACCCGACGGCGTCGACGTGGTCCTCGCCTTCACGTCGGCGATGACCGAGGACGGTCCGGTGCTGCAGTATGACTAATCTGCCCGCCGTGCAGACGCGGTTCCAGGGACGCCGGACGTGACGACGATGCCGCGGTGGGGCGGGCAGGATGCCCGCAGCAGGCTGTGATGCATCTCCGCGCAGGATGCGCGGTTGAACCCAGGACCCAAAAAAAGCCCCCGGCCGCAGGGCCGGGGGTCGAAAGGGCTCAGATGGCGGTCAGGGGCACGGGCCCCAGTTGCCGAGGATGAAGAGGAACTCGATGATCCCGACCTCGCCATCGCCGTCGATGTCCTCGGGGCAGCCGGGGCACGGGCCCCAGAGGCCGAGCACGGCGAGGAACTCATCGATCCCGATGTCGCCGTTTCCGTCGAAGTCGCCTGCGGTGCAGTCCGGCTCGCCCGGATCGCAGCT
The DNA here is from genome assembly GCA_041580235.1 of Phycisphaerales bacterium. Lineage (GTDB taxonomy): Bacteria > Planctomycetota > Phycisphaerae > Phycisphaerales > SM1A02 > JADFOJ01. Next base: position 9,245 of record JBFGEG010000090.1, on the reverse strand, counting down.
GAGCGTGTCGAGACGGAAGTCATCGATACCGGCTTCGGTCAGCGACAGGTCGGTGTCGGCGATGGAGAACCGCACCTGGACCTGGTCCGTGGGCGTCACGAAGTCGCCGACGAAGAAGCTCGCCGGTGACCATGAGCTGCCGGTGTCGGCGACCGTCTCCACGAGCGTCCAGTTCGATCCCGCGTCGTTCGTGACCTCGACGACCAGGAAGTCATGGATGTCGAACTTGCTGAACGCCCAGCGGACGTAGCTCACGAGGCCGTCGGTGCCGGTCAGGTCAAAGAGGGGCGAGGTCAGGAAGGTCGGCCCGCCGTCCACGTCGTCGGCGTTCGCCGAGCCGCCCGGAGGCCCGTTCTGCGTCACGAACGCCATCGTGCCGGTGGGCGTGTTGTCGGAGCCCGGGGCCACGACGTCGCCGCCGGAAAGCGTGGCGTTGGGGTCGGCCTGCTCCCACTCGCCGTCGGTCAGCGAGACATCGCTGACGATGGCCCAACCGCTCACGTCGCCCTCGATGGCGTCCTCGAACAGCAACTCGGTTCCCTCGGCGGCGATGGCCGAGTAGGTGCTCGCAGGGGCGGTGGCCGGATCCGTGAAGGTCAGGCCGCCGGCGAGCTGGGCGCTGATGTAGAAGTCGAACGCGTCGGTGCAGTCTCCGGCGGGGATGGTCGCGGTGTACGACTCTCCGCCCTGCGGAACAAGCGGCGTCTGTGTGTACGACCCGCCGTTGATCGAAACGAAGATCGACTCGGTGCCGGAGTTGATCGTGTCGCCGATGGGCGAGAGCTGGACGTCGAACACGGTCGCCGTGTCGGGCTCAAGGAAGTTCGGAACGCCGTTGGGGTAGTTGAAGTCGATCGCCACCGGAGGCGCGTTGACCAGGATCACCGTGCTGTCGCACTTGCCGATCACGATGTCCAGGAACGTGTCGCCGTTGAGGTCGAAGATCGCGAAGTCGTGGACGCCGGTCAGCAGCCCCTGCGTGATGTTGGCGGTGTCGGACACGAAGTTCCCGCCACCCGTGTTCCGCAGGATGTCGGAAACCCGCGTGCAGCCGGGCACATCCACGTCCACGTCGGCGATGACCACGTCGTTGTTCAGGTCGTTGTCGAGGTCCACCGTCAGCGAGTCGCTGCCAAAGCCGTTCGTCTCGCCGGGAAACGCCGTCGAGGAGTCGGCAGCGCCGTTGAGGAGGTTGCCGTTGTTCAGGATGTACCGGTCGATGCCGTCATCGCTGATGATGAGGTCGAGCAGGCCGTCGCCGTTGAGGAAGCCGGTGGTCACGTGATACGCGGCGCCGCCGTACGTCGGATCGAGCATGTCGAAGTTGACGTCGGCATTGTTGCGCATCATCTTGACGGGGCCGTTTTCGCTCTTGACGATGTCAAGGTCGCCGTCCAGATCCATGTCCACGATCCAGGCCGCGGTCCCGAACCCGGAATCGCGCATCGCGCCCGTCATGCGACTGTTGCCGTTGACGAAGCTGCCGGGGTTGGCCACACCCTCGTTGATCAGGAGCTGATCCTCGAACGTGTCGTTGTACGACACGAAGAAGAGATCCACGTAGCCATCACCGCTGACGTCGCCGGCCGCGACGCCGCAGAAGTTGTTGCCGCCGCCGATCAGGACCACGGGGCTGTCGTAACCGAGCCAGGGGCCGCCGCCGCCGTCGCCGAGGTTGAGGTAGAGACGCGAGTCATCGGTGATGCCCGCCGGATTGCAGTTGTTGCACGCCGCTGCCGTGATGATGTCCAGCCAGGAGTCGTTGTTGACGTCGGCCAGGATCACATCGCGGTCGTTGGTCTGGTCGAGAAACTCCGGAATGTATGTCGCAGTCTGGTCGGTCAGAACGCCCGACTGGTTCAGGAACAGGACGTTGCGGCGGCCGCCGGCCGTCGTCCAGCCCTGCTTCCGCGCCACCACGAGATCGATGTCCAGATCGTGGTCCACGTCGCCCCAGGCATAGTCCTTTTCCTGGTCGTCCTGCACGCCAACGCTGGCATCGGCGCTGAGCCGAACCGAAGTCTCGTTGACGTAGCTGACCCAGGGGCCGCCGGCGAGCGCCGGGGCCGCGATCAGGCAGCACGAAGAAACGACCGTGAGGTTCAGGACGGTGCGCCTGTACCTATATCGATGCGTATGCATGGTTTCACCTCGTTTGGGGGCGTGGGGTCCTCGATGGGCGAAACCCAGCCTATGCCAACCTCCCCCACATTCGCAAGTGCCAAGGTGAGGCTTTCGGGTAAGACGGGTCGGCCTGCAGGCCGCCCTGCGGACGCCCGGAACGGCCGTCTCCGCGGCCCGACGGGTGGCTAAGGCGGACCAGAACCCCCGTGCGAGCCCGTGTCAGGGCCCCGCGGCGGGTCGCCCCTCGAACCTCGGTCTCGACACGCCTGGAGATGGGCTGGGTCGGATTCGAACCGACGTCTGGCCGATTATGAGTCGGCTGCTCTGGACCGCTGAGCTACCAGCCCGGTGGATTGTATCGGAGAGGGGTGAGAGGTCTGGGGTCAGGGGTTCGGGGTTCGCGGGGAGCGGGACGGTCCGGCGTGGGCGCGCGGTGCAGCGCAGAGTGGTGGACATCGGCGGGGGGCTCGCTCGCTCGACGCCGCGCACGAAGAGGATGAGCGAGCAGCAGCGATCAGCGTGACGTTGCGCCGCCTGTTCGGCGCCGGCAGTCCGCTGGTTATCGGATCGCGTGCGCACGGATTTCGAACCGCAAGCGCGCGAACGCAACTCTTTTTCGCACGCATTTTTCGCCCGCGGTTCTTTCTGTGTTACGTTTACGTGTTAGTGGGCGTGCCGCACATCGGCTGCCCATAAGAGATAGAGAAGATGAAGAACACAGAGAATACCCGGGGGCGCTGCTGTGGGTCCTTGCCACTGCTCGCCGTAGTTGCACTGTTCATGGCCGGTTGTCACGCCGCGCCGTCTGCCGAATCCAAGGCAGCAGGCGGGTCGGACTATCGGACGTTCCAGGAGCAGCTGCTCCTCTCCACGCGGGCGATCAACGCGGGAGATCTGGAGCTCGCCAGGGTCCACCTCGACGAAGCGGGGGCGGCTGCGGACAACGCCAAGCAGCTGCGCAAGGTGGACAGCCTGGAGCAGCTCATCACGGGAGCGGAGGCGCTTCTGGGCGGCGAGCCGGACCGCGCGCGGGACGAGTGGTCGCGGATCGAGGAGCCGCACCTGAGCCGTGAAGTGCGGCACAAGGCGCGGCTGATCGGAATGGACGTCCCCATGGAACCTCTCGACAGTGAGACGACGAAATGAGAAGCGCACAGATCATGTTGGGTTCGGTCGTCACGGCTGCCTTGACGGCCGCCCCGGCCGCGATCGCCCAGTCCGGCGGCTCGCCGGTCGGCCAGGACACTGTTTCGGCCGCCATGCGGGCGGCCGCCCGTGCCCGTGACAGCTTTGACGGGTACGACTTCGGCCAGGTCGTCGAGGCCATGGAGACGTCGGTGAACCCCCTGCAGAGGGAGATGGACCGCAGCTTCCGTGTCTTTGTCAGCAGCGTGCAGGAGGCGGAGCGGTTGCTGGACCAGGGTCGAACCCAGGAGGCCGTCCAGAAGGCCGGCGCCGCAATCGACAGCGTGCTGGCGGTGCGGGAAACGGTGCTCATGCCCATGTGGGACGGGCAGGAGGCCCTGGCCGAGCAGATTGCCAACGTGCGGGCCCGTCTCGCCCGGGCCGTGGAGTCCGCCGAGGAGAGCGGGCCCGCGGCGCTGGATCGACAGACGGAATCGACGTTGGACGCCATCGCGGAGCGGATCGCGATCGAGGAGGATCCGCTGCGCAAGAAGCGGCTCGTGGCGCACTACCAGACGGTGCGCAACCTCGCGCGGATCCGGGTGATGGCCGTTCAATTGTCACCCGACCAGCGCAAGATGTGGTTGAGCGTCCTCCAGGTGCTGGACGAGGCGGCCATCGCGCACCAGCAGGTCATGATGGGAACCGAGGTGCTCTTCGCGCAGTTCGAGGCGACCTCAGCCAATCTCCAGGCCTACGTATCGCTGATGGAGACCGTGGATGGCGCGTCCCAGCTCATGCGCATCGTTCGAGGTGTGGACGACCACAGCGCAGGCATGGCCAGCTTCGCCGACAGCATGGGCGAGCTGCAGCGCCGGTTGACGACATTCAACGAGTCGGTCGAGCAAGCGTTGCAGGGACGCATGCTCGAGCTCGAAGCTCAGATTGATCTCATCGATCCGATGCCGGGCGTCGCAAGCGGTCCGATGATGGCCGCCGATGAGGACGCCGAGCTGGCCGCGAGAATGGCCCGCTTGTCGGGAGGAAACCGGTGATCGTTGCAGGGAGACCCGTGATGGCCAGCACCCGCGTCCGCATCGCCATGATCGTCACTCTGTTCCTGTCCGGCACCGCCCTGGCCCAGACGGACGACGCCGTGCAGCTCCGCAAGGATCGAACGGAGTTCTCCCTCCTCATGCACCAGCGCAACGACCTGTATGCGCAGCTGGCGCTGGTCGATGAGCTGGCGGTGAACGGCGACGAGGACGCCGCGCACCGGACGAAATGGACGCAGGACCAGCTCGACGTCGTCGAGCGGCGGCTCTCCGACCTCGCCGAGCGGTATGGCCTGAGCGTTCCGCGGCGACAGACCCTGAACGCCGCGCCCGAGGTCACGTGGTCAGAGGTCGCCATGGCGTCGTCAGGTGGCATGCAGCCGTTCTCGCCGAAGCAGAAGGCGGACTTCAACAAGCTGCTGTACCACCGCAACAAGCTGTACGGCCAGCTCACGACCCTCGACAAGCAGGCGTCCGACCTGATCAAGAACGGCGAGAATCCGCTGGTCGTCCACGCCCAGCAGGTCTCCGTGCAGGACCAGCTCGACCTGGTGGAATTACGTCTCGCGATTCTGGCAACACGCCACGGGATCACGGTGCCGCCGCTTGCCGGTCGTGATCCGATGCCCGACGGCAGGCGGGCCGTTCCCGAGGACGACTCGAATCGCAACCTGGAGCAGGCGTTTGCCCGCGGGCGCGATCGGGCCGTCAAGCAGCTCCGTGACGACGCGGAGCAGTTCATGACGTCACTGGAATTCGGGGCGTTCCTGAACGACTAGGAGTCGCCACATGGTTGCGAAGTTCCTCGACCTCGGCGGCCCCCTGATGTGGCCGCTGCTTGTCTGCTCAATCGTGCTGGGAGCGGTTCTCATCGAGCGGCTGCTGGTGGTGGTGTTGCGTCACAAGCTGCTGGGGGGTCGGGTGCCGGCGCGTACTCTCGGCTGGCACCGCCGGGTGCTGCCGTTCTTCACCGATGTGCCGCCGAGCCTTGGCCTCCTCGGGACGGTCGTCGGCGTGGTCAAGTGCTTCGAGCTCATGGACGGCCGGCTCAACGGCGACTCGGTAGGGGTGGGCCTCGGCATCGCGTGCATGACGACGATCTTCGGCCTCGGCATCGCCATTGTCGCTTCGGTCAGCAGGTACTTCCTGGACTGGCTCGTCGAGGGGGCCGTTGTCGCGGAGGAGACGCCGTGCTGAGCTTCAAGAGCTTCATTGACGTCCTGTTCATCCTGCTGCTGGGCACGATGGTGATGCTCACGCAGTCCGTGCAGATCGGTGCGGTGGACACGGTCGTCACCAGGCTGGGCGCCGGCGGTATCTCACCGGTTCGCGCCGATGAGGTCCGGCTCATCGTCGTGCGCGAGGGCGGGCTCTGGTTGGAGGATCGGTCCTGGACGGATGCCGCGGCGCTGGCCGACCGCCTCGACCCTTCGGACGTGGTGCTGCTGGTGACGGCGGACGAGGATGTTCGGCACCACCGAATGATGGATGTCTGGTCATCGCTGCGGGGACTGGGCCTGGATGTCAAGCTCGGGGCCTTGCCGACACCGGCAAGTGAGGACGAGGAGTGACGTGATGTCCCGCGGTTCGTTCGTCTTCGGTCTTCTGCTCTCCGTCGCTGTTCACGCGTGGCTGCTCATGCTGCCGGCCCGCGGCACGGATGAGGTGATGCCGATCGTGGTTCCCATCGTCGAGACCGAGCTCGCCCGCGTCGAACCGCCGCGTCCGGAGCCGCCTGTCGAGGAGCCCGGGGCGGAGGCGGAAACCCGACGCGCGCCGGAACCGGAGCCGACGCCCCAGCCGGCGATGGAGGAGGTCGCGGAGGCCGACGAGACCGAGACCGATGAGCCGGGTGACCTTGCCGGCGACTCCGACGGCCGCCGGACACCATCACTTCGAATCAACTGGGGAACGGGCGAGCAGGCGCTGGCCACCGTGGCAGCCGGGGAGATGATCATCGTGATCCTGGGCAGCCGTGAGCCCAGCCCCGTGATCAGGCATCAGGTCAGCCATGAGCACGGGGCCTGGCTCCGGGGGCCCTATCAGCCGGCGGGGGCAACCGTCTACTCCAATCGCCTGCGGATCGTGGATCACGTTCCGGCGTTCGAGAAGGTGCGACGCGCCGTCGCGCTGGGGCACGACGAGCGTCTGGCCATTCTGGTGCCAATGCGTGTCGAGCGCGTACTCGAGGCCGCCCAGATGGAGGCTGCCTTCAACCGCGGCCTCGTGATGCAGCAGGTGGAGAACTTCGCCGGCCATTTTTCGCTCGGCGACGGAACGCTGGCTTTCGACATTACCCACATTGGTGCAAGCCCAAGGAGTGCGATGCCATGACCGGCCACGTCAAGATAATCCTCGTTGCGGTGCCGGCGGCATTCGTGCTGACGGCGGGCGCCACGGTGGCGGTCCTCAAGAAACCGTGGGGTGTGCTCAAGCTGGTGGAGACCGTGGGGTCGGCTGCCGAGAGCCCCGCGGCGGCAACGGAGCCGGCGGCGTCGCCCTCGGCACCGGTCGGCCCGATCCAGCCGGAGGAAGCACCCGTCTCCGCCTCGATCATCGCGCCGGCGCCGGCCCTCCTCACGATTGGCCGGGCGTCCGACGCCGCGGTGGACGAGCAGGTCGACTACGCCAGGCTCAATCGGGACGTGAAGGTCGTGGCGGACACGCTGGAAAGCTTCAACCAGAAGCTTCTGCGGATGATCGCCCAGGCAAGGGCCGCGCAGCAGCGGGAGGAGGTGGCGCCCCCTCTGGGCGAGCTGCCCGACGTGGAGGCACCGCCCGCGGCGCAACTCGTGGAAGATGAGGAAACCTGACGCCATGACGAGCGGAACGTCCCCGGCACCGACACGGCGGCCGGTCCGGTTCGCGTGCGGCCCTCTTGCGGTTCTGTTGCTGACGGTGCTGGCGGCGGCTGTCGTGGGTGCCGGCGAGCCACCGAGCGAACCGATCATCGCCGAGAGCGGCGAAGCGGACGGACCCCGCCCCGGACGGCGATCCGCCGTCGCCTGGTCGTTGCTCGGCGACGGTCGCTATTTCGAGGCGCTGCGGCACTTTGCCCGCCAGGCCGGCCTCTACCCCCAGGACGGCAACCCCAAGCTCGGCTACGCCATCGCGGCCGCGGCCGCCGGTGATCTTCCGCGCGGCGCCAAGGCCATGCGTCGGGTCCTTCGCACCGATCCCGCCGCGCTCCGCGACCTGAGCGTTGATCAGGAGCTGCGGCCGCTGGTGCGTCGGCTCACCTCTCTCTATCTGTGGCGGCTCGAACGCCACGCCGACGATCAGGACGCCGCGGTCATGCTCTGCGGTCTCTTTTACCTGCTGCGGCACGAGCAATCGACCCAGTACGCCATCGACCTCGTGATCGGTAGCGGTGAGACGGGTCCCGCCGCAGACAACCTCCAGCAGCTCATGAACGAATGGCTCCGGCCGCTCCCCCCCGACCCCCCGTCCGCGGAGCCGACACGGCAACCCATGGCGGAACCCTCACCGGAGCCCACCCCCGGACCCGAACCGGATCCCGTACCGCCGCCTCTGTCCGAGCCCGAGCAGCTCACGGCGGAGCCCGCGTCGAGCCCGGTCCCGGAGTCGCCGGCGCCACCCGTCGTGGACACGGCATCGGCGCCCGTGGCGACGCCCGTCGCGGACACGGGGCCGCCGCCGGCTGATCCCGGCCCCGTGCCGACGGCCCCGGTGGTCGAGGTGCCCGGAGCCGCGGCTGCGAATGCGGACGTCTCTGCCGACGTCTCCGCCTGGGAGCCGCCGGACTCGCACGCTGCGGTCCGGTTCATGCCACCGCCGATTCCCGAGCGGTTCCCCGTCGACTACGAGAAGCTGGGTGAGGACATCACGTCCGTCGGCGTGGCCCTCGAGAGCTTCACACGCCGGCTGATGCGGGCCATTTCCGAGTCACCTGCCCCGAAGTGAGAAGGCTCACTGCGGGACCTGCGACGCTTTGCGCTCGAGCGCGACCTCGAGCTGGCGTCTCGTCTCGCGACGGTTCGGCTGAAGGGCCACGGCCTCGCGCAGATGGCGGATGCCCTCGTCGAGGTCACCGGTTCGCACGAGCGTGCTGCCGAGTGTTCGGCGGGCCTCCGGTGAGCGTGGATCGAGCTCCACCGCCCTCGTCATCGCCGCGATCGCCTCCGCCTGGCGTCCCTGTCTCATCAGGGCCGTGCCCAGCAGGCGGTGGCCGGCCTCCTCGTCCGGCTCGAGACGCTGGAAGCGATCCAGCGTGTCGAGGGCGGCGAGAGCGAGGCCCAGCCGCAGCTGCAGCGTGGCCACCAGCAGCAGCACCCTCGGTTGTTCCGGGGCCAGCTCGAGCGCCCGGCGCGCCGACCCGTACGCCGCCTCGAGCTGCCCCTGGCTCTCGAACCCCGTGGCCTCCTCCATCATCCGCGTCACCTCGAGCCAGTCCACGTCGGACAGGCGGATCGCCGGTGAGGTGACGTCACGCGCGGTGAGGAGCGTCGGGAGCGGGTAGCGCGGAACGTGGTAGCGCAGCCGTCCCATGTGGGTCAGCACCTCTCTCAGCCGGTGACCGCAGGTGAGATCGGGGTGGTGGTCCAGGATCTCGAACGGGGCGTAGGTGATCACCTCCGACGCCGAGGGGTCGTGAAAAAGGAACTCCAGGTCGTTGTGGACGTCGCGAATGACGCGGCCCTCGCCGAAGTGCCGCCGCAAGGCAGCGTCTCCCTGCACGATCCGCGCGAGCAGCGACAGGGGCGATGGCACCTGCGCGCGCCACAGGTCGGCGGTGACCCGGGGCTGCTCGTAGAACCGCGTTTCGAGGGTGGCCAGATTGATGGGGGAGGGGCTGCCCACGAGGATGAACTCGCGGTAGCCGCCGGTGAACAGCAGGGCGTGGGGGAAGACGTCGATGAAGGTCCGAATCGCCAGGGTGACCGCCCTGGCCGGCATCTGGTAGGCGGGTATCCACTGGGT
>JBFGEG010000089.1:0-15472 GCA_041580235.1 Phycisphaerales bacterium | reverse complement strand
TGACCGGCGGCGGCGACGTCATCGCGTCGCTCAACGGCACCTATGAAGGTCTGGCCCTGGACGGCGCCGACCGGCTCTTCGGGATTCGCCGCGACTTCGACAACGACGACCACGGCCGGCTCTACCGCATCAACCCGGCGGCGGCCGACCCCGCCGACATCGAGGTCGCCGTGGGCCCGATGATGAGCTGGGGCAAGATGGAGGCCCTGGAGTTCGCGATCGGCGACCTGGATATCGACATCCAGACGCACGGGCTCGTTCCGGGCTCCTGGACCAAGGAGGGCATGCTGATCTCCTACAGCGATGACCTCAACCAGTTCCTGGTCGTGAACCCGGAGAACGGACAGACCGTGGCGTACGACCCGCCCTTCGACAACCTCAGCCTCGCCACTGACGCCGAGGGCCTGGTGTTCTTCACGAAACGCAACGACCCCTTCGGGGCGATCCTCGCCAACTGCTTCGATTGAGGAGCGCGGCACGGAGGCAACAACGAAGTCAATGAAGCCCGGCCGCTGATGCGGCCGGGCTTTGCTTAACGACGAACGACGCCCCGGGGCCGCGACGCGATCCTCCGTGCGTCCGCGCCTTCTCTTACACCACCAGATCCACGATGCGACCGACGGTCGTCAGCAGCGCCGTCGCGGCCCGGAGCACGGCCCGGACGTTGCCAAGCGTCTTGAGCGCCCGGTCGAGCTCACGGGTGGCCCTCACGAGCCGGGCCTCGTTGGCCCTCAGCCCGTCGCGGATCGCGGCAAGCTCGACGTTGCCCAGCCGCAGCCGGGCCCGCTGCAGCGCCAGCAGCGTTCGGCCCGCTTTGGTCACGTCGGCCTGGGGTCTGCCGTCCAGCGCGAGGTCCCACTGCGGCGACATCATGGCCACGAAGGCCCGGCGAAGCGACTGCCGCGTCTCGCGGCGCAAGGCCGACGGGGCCATGGATCGCGCGGACCTAGGCATTGCCGTCGTACCCCCGGATGGCCTCCAGCAGGGTCAGGATCTCGTTGATGTCACCCATGAGGGCCAGGATGTCGGACACGGTCAGCCGGTCCTCGACCAGCGCGATGTAGGAGACCTTGAGCTGGGCGGCGGCGGAGACGGCCGCGTCGGCCGAGGCGACCGCCGCGCTGGCGGAAAGGATCTCGCGGCGTCGCTTCGCCCAGGTGCGCGGGAGCTTGCCGCCGCCGCGATACGGGTCCACGATGTCGATGAGCTCCTGGTGACCGAGGGCGGCGGTCAGGTCGGTCCGCATCTGGGCCGCGATGGCGAGCATCGCCGCGTGCTGCAGGTCGAGCTCGCGCTCCAGCAGCGGCGCCCGCGCCCGCAGCTCCCGCTCGAGGGCCGCCCGCCGGAACCGCGCCACGGAGATGGTGACCACCGAGCCTGTGAAGCTGTCGATCGTTGCATCCCCGATGCGGGCGTCGCGGAGCTGCGTGCCGATCGTCCTCATCGACGCCGCCAGATCCCGGGCGGCGTCGCCGACCTGCTGCGGTGCATCGCTCTCGGCCAGCGCGCCGAGGGTTACGAGGTAGCCGGCCAGGAGCCGGGCGTGCTCGCGGAGATCGCCGAGGATCTCCACGCGTTGCTTGAGCAGCGTGTCGTGGTCGAGGACGGTCCGGCCCCGGTCATCTTCGGGCACCGAGGGCCGTGCCCTGGCCAGGGCCGCGGAATCAGCGTCGATGGCGGCGTTGGCGGCCTCGCCCGTGAACTCGTCCACGGCCGCCACGTAGGCGATCCCGGCGTCGGCGAACTGCCTGAACTGGTTGATTCGGGCCGTGGTGCAGGCAGGCAGCAGGCTCACGCCGGCCAGGGCGGCGACCGCCGTCCCCCGCCGGCACCATTGGCGACCATCGAGCACGAAGAGTCCATCGGCCGCAGCCTGTCTTACACTTTCGAAAGCATGCCTCCCCGTGCCCGCCAGCGGTGGGCCCCCATCATCCTGCTCGTGCCGCTTGGCCTCCTGCTGGCGGGCGTTGCCGGCGCGTGGCGGATGACGTGGCAGGCACCGCAGTGGTGGTCGCCGCCTGATCCGAGCCGCGAGCAGACGGTGCTCCTGGCCGAGCGTGTCGAGTACCGCCTGGCCGAGGAGGCGCACAAGGTCCGATCGGACGACGATCCCTGGCTGCTGCGCGTCACCGAGGATCAGGTCAACGCATGGCTCGCGGCGCGGCTGCCCGCGTGGGTCGCGCACACCCACGCCCTGGACTGGCCGCAGGGGATCGGCGTTCCGCAGATTCACTTCAACGACAACACCGTCAACGCGGGCATCGACTTTGCCGATCGCGATCGGCGCCGCTACCTCGTGGCAAGCCTGAGCCCCCGCCTGGTCGAGGGCAAGCTCGTGCTCGTTCTGGAGGGCGTGTCGCTGGGGCGGGTATGGATTCCCGGGCGCTCGATTCGATCGATCCCCATCGACCGGATCATGCCGGCGGGCTACATGGCCAACCGTGACATCAAGCGGCTCGTGGATCTCCTGATCGACGAGCAGCGCATCGATCCGACGTTTGAGCTTGCCGACGGCCGCCGCGTGCGTCTGCGTGAGATCAGCTTCGATCAGGGCGAGCTGATCGTCGAGTGCGAGACGAATCCCGCCCGCTCACAAGACCGAGAACGTGACTGATCGGCCCAAAAAACAAGACTGGGCCGGCCCCCACGACCAGCCCAATCCTGTTTTTACACGGGGCAGACGCCCCCGTCCCCCGTGCGAGCACGCCCCCACACGCTTCCTTGTAGGGATCAAAATAACACTTTCGGGGGCGCGAGCAACAGAAAATCCCGCCTGTTCACAACTTAAGATCCTCCCCGCCGGCCGGGCCCGTGGTGGCCGGGGCCCGACGACGCCTCGCAGTGGCCGTCTCTCAGGGCTTCACGAGGCTGCCCGCGGGGTGACTGACCGTTCGGTAGACGCCGGTGCGGACGAAGAACAGCCCTGTCTCCCGCACCGGCTCGCCGGTCTCACGCTCCCAGGCCTCGGCGTAGGCCCGGACCTGCCCGGCGTAGTGTTTGACCAGCGGGTCAAGTGGCTCACCCGGCATGTCGTCGGTCTTGTAGTCGACGATGACCCAGCCGTCGGTCTCCCTGAAGACCAGGTCGATCACGCCGCGGACGAGGGTCTCGACGACGCCGCCGGCGGCGGGCTGGAGGTACGCAATCGGCACCTCGGTCAGGCAGGGGGTGGCGGCGCGAGCCCGCGTCCAGAGCTCCGAGTTGGTGACCTGTCGCACCTGGGCCATGGCGTCAGCGGCCTGCCGCGGCTCGAGGCCGTTCTCGCGCAGCGCCGCCTCGGCCAGCGGCCGCAGATCCGCCCGCGGCTGCCTTGCGGCGGCCTCCAGCAGGACGTGCATCACGGTACCCCACTCCGTGCCGTGCTCACCCGCCGCCGGAGCCGCCTTGCGGCCCTTGATCGAGATCTCCTTGGCCCGCCTCACGTGGTAGGTGGCCTCTCGCAGCCGCGTCCAGCGCTCATCGAGCGAGGTCTCGAAGTCCCGCGGTGCATCGGCGGCCAGCGACCCGGAGGGTGCCGGCGGTCCTTTCACGACGGGCGGGCCCGGCAGCGCGTCGCCCGCGTCGACCGCTTCGCAGAGCTTCTCCCATCGGGGCCCGGTGCTGACCACGAGCTGCGCGCCGGCCCGGGTGGCGGCGACGTAGAGGAGCCGATCGTGCTCTGCGTCGCGAAAACGCTTCTCCACGGCTTCCAGGGCGTCCCAGTCGGGCGGCGCGGCCACCAGCCGACCCGGCCGGTTGAATCGCCGTGACTTGCCGCGCACCGAGAAGTACCCGCGCACCGAGCCGAGGCGGCGATCGATGAACAGGTCGTAGCTGCCGGGCGCCCGCCCCGCGCCCTCGACGAGAAACACGACCGGCGCCTCCAGTCCCTTGGCCTGGTGCAGGTTCATCACGCGAACCGCGTCGCGGTGCGGGCGCAGGGGCAGGCTGTCGTGCCGCTCCGGCGGCCACCGCTGTGAATCGATGAGCCGCCAGAGGTAGGCGGCGAGGTCGGCTGGGGTCCAGTAGTCGCGGTGGGCGGCCCGCAGCAGCTCGATCGCCTTGGCGAAGCCGCCGGCCCGCAGCGACCCGCCCGGCGCGGCCGCGGCCCGGGCGGGCAGGCCCATGTCCGCGGCGATTCGCTCGATGGCCGCCACCGGCTGCAGGTCGTCGAGCCAGCTCGCATGGTCGCGCATCCGCTTGAACGCAGCCCCGATCCGCTCGGCTCCGGCCACGGCGTCCTCGGCAAAGAATCGGAAGTGCCCTCTGCCCTGCCGGTAGCGGTACAGCTCGTCGTCGCTGATGCCGAACAGCTCGCTGCGGAGGACGCCGACCAGCGCCACGGGGTTGTCCGGCTCCGTCAGCGCCGCCAGCAGCGAGTGAAGCAGGGCGACTTCCGGCACGTCGTTGACGGCGGTGCTGCCCGTCACCTCGACGGGAACGCCACACGCCTGCAGCTGCTCGGCGAAGATCACCAGCGGGTCGCGTGTCCACGTCAGCACCAGAAAATCACGGGGGCTGACCGGGGTCGGATCTCGGCCGGGCCGGGCCACGGTATGACGTTCGGCGAGCGCGTGTGCAATCGTGCGCGCCACGATCTCGGCCTCGTGCTCGATCGTGTCGTTCTTGGCGCCCAGATCGTCGGGAACGATCAGCCTGAGCACGCCGGAGCATGCTCCTGTCGCGTTTCCGGTCCGCGCCGGATCCATGCGGGCGTCCCCGGGTGAGTAGTCATCCGCGGCCGGAAAGAGCGACGGCGAGACGCCATTGAACCAGTTGATCATCGGCTCGGTGGAGCGGAAGTTGGCGTTCAACGGCACGATCCGGCCGTGCGTCTCGATGATCCGGCGCACCTGGTTGTAGGTGACGATGTCCGCCCTTCGGAACCGGTAGATGGACTGCTTGGGGTCCCCGACCACGAACAGCGACCCCGGCCTCGGTACGCACGCGTGCCAGTCGGCCTGGGTGTCGTCATCGGCCGTGAGCAGCAGCATCACCTCGGCCTGCACCGGATCGGTGTCCTGGAACTCGTCCACGAGCAGGTGCGTGAAACGCCCCCGGAAGTACGTTCGGATATGCGGGTTCTCGCGGAGAAGGGCCGCCGCCTTCATCAGGAGGTCCTGGTAGCTGAGGACCCCTCGCTCGGCCCGCATCCGCTCGTAGTGACTCGCCGCGGCCTGCAGCACCTCGAGCACGGGTCCGTAGCGTTTCCCGTGCCACTGGTCCACCAGGGGCTTGGCGTACGTGTCGAGGAAGGCCAGCCACTGGTCGCGTTCCCGCCGTCCCTGGACCGTTCCGTCCGGCCAGCTCTTGAGAACAAACCTGTTCACGGAGGTGCAGTCCTCGAGCAGGTCCATGAGCTCGCTCAGCCGGCTGAGGGTCGTGTTGCGCACTCGACGCGGCAGGTCCCGGTAGAACGGCATGAGCTCGTCACGGCTGGCGTGGGACGGCAGGTCAAGACCGGCCGCGTGGGCGGCGATTCGCCTCAGCTCGTCCCGCGCGCGATCGACGAGATCTTCGTCCATCTCGAGGGCCTCAGCCGGCCACTGCTCGACATCCGGGTAATCGGCAAACCGCATGTACGCGTCGCGCAGCCGGTTCAGCTCCAGACCGAGCTCCTCGAGCCCGTGAATGATCGCCGACCCGCCGGTGTGTAGCCGGGCCGCGTAGTCATCCCACGCCGACTCGCGCAGCCGGTACTCCTCGTCCTCGTCCAGCTCCTCGAAGGCCACGTCCACGCCCGCTTCGATCGGTCGCTCCCGCAGCAGCCGCCCGCAGAACGAGTGAATGGTCCCGATGAAGCACTGCTCGATGTGGCCGAGCGCCTCGGCGAGCCGCTTGCGGGCCGGCCCCTCGGCCGCGGGCACGGCCTTTTCCAGGGCCACCTGGAACCGCTCGCGCAGCTCCGCGGTCGCCTTGCGGGTGAACGTCACGGCCGCCATCTCGCCGATCGCGCAGCGGCCCTCGGCCAGCAGCGCCACCATGCGTCGGATCATGCTGGTGGTCTTGCCGGTGCCCGCCGCCGCCTCCACGAGCAGCGTCGTGGACAGCTCCGTCTCGATGACCCGGCGATGCATCTGATCGGGCGGCGGGGTGTCGCGACTAGGGATCAAGGCGAAGCTCCACCAGGGGCAAGAGGCTCGTGTTGTCGCGATTGGCGAGCTTGCGGCCGCTGGCCGCACAAAGGTCCTTGAGATTCCCGTACACCGCGCGACATGACGGCTGGTAATCGCAGAACGTGCAGTCCTCGACTTCATCGGTGGCGAGAAAGGCGCCCGCGGCCGGCAGACGGCAGAGGCGTTCGATCATCGTCAGGCCCTCCTCGACGATCGATCGCGGGTACCACACGGGCCGCCCGTGGGTCCGGACACCCGGAAAGAGAAACGTGAACCGATCGACGCCGGCCTCGGCTCCGAACCGCGCGCGCAGCACCGACTCCGCCAGGGCCATGTACAGCGCGTGCTGCAGCAGCCGCCCCTTGGCGAACATGTCCGGCGGATCCCATGACTTGGTATACGAGCCGGACTTGTAGTCGATGATCGTGAACCGAAGCCCGCCGGATGCTTCGTCGAGCCGGTCGATGCGGTCGACGCGGGCGCGGGCGCGGATCGTCACGCCGCCCCCGAGATCGAGCACGACCGGATCGGGGGCATCGATGTCCGTGGACCGTTTCTCCGAAGGCAGCCCGATCGTCGCTTCGAGGTAGATCGGCCGCCCGTTCGTCTCGCGGGCCTGCTCGTTGACGAAGATCTCCGCCGCGCGGCCCAGCTGCCGGTGCTGCCGCGTGAACGCCTCCTCGCTGGGCGGGGGCACCTCGCGTCGCTGGGCCGCCGCCTTCTCGGTGACGATGGCCGCGATGCGCGGATGGTCGCGTTCCGGCTGCGGCGGCCACGTGCCGTCCCCGACCAGGGTGCTCACGAACTCGTAGAGGACCTCGTGCAGCAGGGTGCCGAAGTCCCGGCCGTCCAGCCACTGCCGCGGGTCGACGTCCACGTCTTCGGGCGGCCTGATCTTCAGCACGTAGTGCTGAAAGTAGGCGAGCGGGCATCGGCCCAGCGTCGCCAGCGATGAGGTTGCCGACAGGACGGGCCCGTCGTCGTGTCTTGGATCGAGACCGGGTGCGGGCTCCTCCACGCGGCCGTCCCAGATCGTGAAGCGGTCGGAGGCGCGGGCGCCGGTCGCCTCGCTTCCGTGACGCAGGTGTTCAAAGGTCGTCTCGACCAGGCCGGGGAGGTTCCCGACCGAGTCGTCGGCCCCGTGGCACTGCCACCACTCGGCGGCGTCGAGACACGACTCGATCTCCTGCGGCGCGAACGAGGCCGGCGGTCCGAGCCACTCACGCAGCGCCGTGTGGTCTCCGCTGCGGTCACCGGAGACGATGCGGTACGCCGACAGAACGACCGGGCTGGGGAACATCTCGCTGCCGTCGGCAATGTCGCGGCCGGAGAAGCCCAGCGTCAGCGATCCGCGGAGCCGGCACACGAGTCGGGCGAACTCCTCGAGCTGCTCGTGCAGGCGGGTCGCCGACGTGGGCAGGGCCGTCGACAGACGCCGGCGCTCGCCGTCGAGGACCAGAGGGTCCTGGCGGCCCGAGGAGGGAAACCGCCCGTCGTCGAGCCCGAGAATCACCGTGTGGGGACGGCCCGTGTGCCCGCCGCTGCGGATCGAGGCGGCGTGCAGGTGACCGGGACGCGGACCGCTGCCGCCCACCCCCAGCCGATCGGGCAGCTCCGCGAGCCACTCCCACGCGTCGAAGCCGGCCACCCACAGCGTGTCGGCGGCGGCGAGGGCGTCCGCCATCGCATCGATCTCCTGACCCAGACGCTGCAGCGCCAGGCCGTCGAGCGCGCTGGCGATCCGCCCGTGATCCCGCAGCAGCGCCGCGGCGGCGGTCACGACGCGATCGGGCGGCGTCTCGCGGGGCGGGCTCACCTCCATGAGCGTCTCGCACAGCCGAAGCAGGGCGCGGGCGCCCCTGAGCCGGCGATCGAGGTCTTTGTGCCGCCCGGCCTCATGCTCGCGTCGGCGGCGGCGGTCGAGCCCGTCGACGTGCTCGCGCAGACGCGGCAGGTACCTCGATCGATCAAACCCGATCCGGACGCCCCGCAGCGATCGGATCAGATTCGCGGGCCGCTCGTGGCCCGGGCAACGCAACAGGCCCGCCTGCAGCATGCGTAGCAGCGTGGATTGGGGAAAGCCATCCTCGATCCAGCTCAGCCAGGCCGTCAGCAGGCGGCCGGGACGCGTGAGCCGCGCGGGCACGCCGTCAGCGAAGGTGACGGGCACGGCGAGCTCGCTGGACGTGTCGACGCCGAACAGCCGTTGGGCCGTTTCGAACAGCAGCGGCGCGTACGGCTCGGTGGCCGTGTAGATCAACTCGATCTCGTCCAGCGGGATCTTTCGGGCAAGACATGCGCGCAGCGCCGCCCGCACCTCGTTGACCTCGCCGACGGCATGGACGATACGCACGGAGCCGTCGCCCGACGGCGGCGGGGCGGCATCGGGTCGCTGGATCCAGCCGAGGTGACCGAGATCGCACGAAGAACCGGCGTCGTCGTCGGGGCCGACCGGCTCATCGACGACCAGGGCAACCGTGGTGCCCGCAAGCGTCTCCAGCAGGCGTTGCTCGATCGGGGTGAGCCGCAGGTCATCGGGAACGAGCATCACGACGTCGGCGGCCGCGGGCGGCCGCTCGCGAAGCTCGGCGGCGGCCAGACGCATCGTGTCGGCGTGATCGATGAGCCCGCGGCGGATGAGTGCTTTCTCATAGGCCGCCAGAAGCTCGCGCAGCTCGCGTCCCTTGCGGTCCTGCTCGAAGTGCCGGGGATCGAGTTGGGCGGGGCCCAGGCCTGCGAGACGCAGGTCGAGGATCGCCTGCTCGGCCAGCAGCAGCAGACGCGGCGACCGCTCCGTGCGGCCCAGATAGCCATCGCCGGCCATCGTGTGGTCCCAGGCCTCGGCGACCACGAGCCGCCGGTCGGCGGAGGACGCCACCCGCAGGGTGCCGTCGGTCAGCGCCGGTGCGAGGACCTCCAGCGCCAGGCTGCGGGTGGTCTTGGCGCGGACGTTGATCACCGGGCCGCCGGCGCGGGTGACCCGGTCCAGCCACTGGTGGGCCACACGCAGCGACGGCGCGACAAGCCACTTCTCGGCCAGCAGGTGCTCGCGACAGGCCGCGGCCAGGTTGTCGATCAGCAGGTTGGTCACGACGCCCAGATCATTATCGCCGGCCGGCGGGCTCCGGCCCATTCCACGGCCGGATTCGCAGCTCCAGCTCGGCGTCGATTCCGGGGCGACGCGTCTGGCGGATCGGGATCGACACGACGGTCGCGCCGTCGTGTCGGGCGGGGGTGCCCGGGACGCTGCCGGTGGCACGGTTGGGTGAGCGAGAGTCGGCGCCGTAGCGGAGACTCCAGCCGGCGCCGTCGGTCGCCGGCGGCGTCAGCGCGAAGTTGAGCTTGTCACGGTAGAGGTACCCGCCCTCGTGGTGGTCCTCCCGCCATACGGCGCCGTCGATCTCGTACTCCGGCACCGGTACGCCGAGATCGACGGAGAACCCCAGCGAGGCCCGCCGCGTGTTGACGCGACACAGCGAGCTCAGGAACAGGGAAAAGAGGTACGGGTGACGCGGCGCCCCGGATTCCGGGAAGAGCTCGTCGTACGTGCGGAAGACGGCCGACGCCTCCCCCACCGTGCGGCGGTGCATGTCCCACACGACGCCTCGACAGCGGGCCACCACCTCGAAGTGATACGACGCCCGCACCCGACGACCCGCGTCCAGGTCACGCTGAACCTTGGACGGCAGCGTCAGCGTCTTCACCTTCAGCACGCCGTCGACGCGCGCATCGCCGAAGAGGAACCGCACCAGGTTCTGATATCCCTCCTCGGAGTTGACCATGCCGAAGTGGCCGCTGTGGCTGCGGTGCACGAAGGCGCGCGGGGTCCCCCGTACGGCGGCGCTGGCGATCTGGACGAGCCCGTCGGACATCGGTCCCACGAGTCGCCGCGTCCAGCCGCTGAAAGCGGGGTAGTCCCGGTCGTCGGTGCCCACGAGACAGAAGAACCGGTCGGTCTCGAACCGATCCGAGAGCGTGTTGACACTCGGCGAGTCGCCAGGCAGGTCCAGGTACTCGCGCATCCGCGTGCGGTTGAAGTTGTCCGCGTTGTTCAGCGAGAAGAAGCCGGGCACGTTGCCGAGCACGTTGAAGGCGAGGCCGTCGTGCGGCGTGCCGTAGGTGTAGACCTTGTCCACGAGCCGCCTGGCCTCGTCGCTGCTTACCCCGGGGTTCTGCAGGAAGCAGCGGCAGACGAGCCCCCCCATCGAGTGGCCGACGAGATACACCCGAAATGCGTCTCGGGCGGCGCGGTCGCCGCCGGCCACGAGGTCACGGATCGACTGGATGAAGTCTCCGAGCCCCCGCGCGTAGGCCTCGATCTCCCGGCGGTCGCCCCGCTCGGCCACCTCGTCGTAGTATCGGTACACGAACACGGTGCGGGCGGGGACGCCGGCGCCGGAGACCACGGCCCCCTCGCGGTACGCGTCGAGATAGCCGTAGTCCTTCATGAGCCGCACGAGCGGCGACTCGAAGACGTGCTGCGTGACGGCGCCGTCCCAGCGCTGGCGGACCTTGGTGGAGCCGAGGTTGAAACCCATGAAGGGGGTGGCGACCGTGTCCTCGAGGATCGCCTCGGTGCCGGCATAGCCGCGGACGAAGACGATCGGGTAGAAAGGCGGCTCGAGCCTGGACATGTCAGCTCCGTTCGACGCCCGAGTTTGTGATACTATTCACAACCTGTCACCTTTGAGCCGGCACGCCGGAACCTCCCATGCCCACGATCACGATCAACGGAACCGTCTGCGAGTTCGAGCCGGGGCAGATGATCCTCCAGGTGGCCCTGGACAACGAGATCGAGATTCCTCATTACTGCTATCACCCGGGCCTCTCGATCGTCGCCAACTGCCGGATCTGTCTGGGCGAGGTCTGGGCGCCCAATCCGCGCCATGACAAGAAGCTGGAACCGATACCAAAACTGCTGCCGACGTGCCAGACCCCGGCCGGCGATGGACAGGTTGTGTACACCGACAGCCCCAAGGCGATCGCCAACCAGCGGTCGGTGATGGAGTTTCTGCTGATCAACCACCCGGTGGACTGTCCCGTCTGCGACCAGGCGGGCGAGTGCTACCTCCAGGATTACTCCTATCAGTACGGGCGCGGCGTGTCACGCTTCGCGGAGCAGAAGCTCAAGCAGCCCAAGAAGGACCTGGGCCCCAACGTCCTTCTGTACATGGACCGCTGCATCATGTGCACGCGATGCGTGCGGTTCGTCCGGGAGGTCACGGGCACGGGCGAGATCACGGTGGACGGGCGCGGCGCGAACGCGCAGATCGACGTGTTCCCCGGTGTCGCCCTCGATAACGAGCTCAGCGCCAACGTCATCGACCTGTGCCCGGTGGGGGCCCTGCTCGACAAGGACTTTCTGTTTCAGCAGCGGGTGTGGTTCCTGAGCCGGACCCCCTCCATCGACGGCATCACCTGCTCGGGGGACAACGTCTACCTGGAGCACAACAAGGGACAGCTGTACCGGGTCAAGCCGCGGACGAACCACGACGTCAACAAGTGGTGGATCTCCGACGAGGTCCGCTACGGCTGGAAATTCGTGCACGACGAGAACCGGCTGACGCTGCCCGCCGTCCGCGGCGAGGAGCCGTACGAGCCGACCGAGGCCCCGCTCGCCTACGAGGCGGCGTACGCGAGGGCGAACGAGGCCCTGGACGGATCGGGCCCCGTGGCGCTCATGGTGAGCCCGATGCTCAGCTGCGAGGACGCCTACCTGCTGGCCTCCTACGTGCTCGAGCAGTCCGAGCAGGTGACCCTCGCCGTGGGTCCGGTCCCGCGTGAGGGCAAGGACAAGACCTTCCCCGGCGGGTTCACCGTGTACGCGGAAAAAGCGCCCAATGCCCGTGGTGTACGACGCGTGCTCGAGCAGTTTTCCGCCAACGTGCTGGACTACGAGGCGCTGCTCGGGCGGTTGCGCAGCAACACCGAGCTCTCGACCTTGATCCTGACGGGGGGCTACCCCAGCGACTGGGTCACCGGCGACCTGCTGGAGGCGATCGGGTCGAGGACGGTCGTGCTCATCGACACGCTGGCCACCGCGCTCGCCGAGCGGGCGGACGTGGTCATCCCCGGCGCCACCTGGGCCGAGAAGCCCGGCACCTTCGAGAACGTCAACGGACGCCTGCAGGCCTTTGAGCGGGCGATCGAGCCGATCGACTACTGCAAGAGCGAGGCGCAGATCGCCCTCGACCTGGCCGCGGTTCGCGCCGGCGTGGACTCCGAGGTGTACAACGCGGCGACCACCCGGCGTCGCATGGCCGAAGTCCACGGCCTCAAGGAGATGCTCAGCGACGTGCACATGCCGTCCGTCGAGGCGAAGGTCGAGTCGGACATGCAGGTCATCGAGCTCTAGTGAGGGTGCCACGGGCGGCTTGTCCGCTCCGTGCCGACATGCGCGCCGGTAGGGACCGATCCCGGGCACACGGGCACGGCCCGTACGCGTTCATTTCACCGCGGCATCCGGCCGCGAGCTAGCCCGGCTTGTCGGTCAGGAACAGGTAATCGCGGATCTCGGGACGGAAGCCGGGACAGGGATCGATGTGTCCCGTTCGCTCGTCCATCACGAACATCTCATAGCCGAGCTCGCTGAGAAGCCTGATCGGCTCGTCGACGGTGAGACCCAGGTGCGCGGTGCAGCCCACGGTCAGCTCGCAGTAGATGACCGGCCTGTGCGTCTCGACCGACTTTCGCCCGCCCTGCAGCACGAGGGTCTCGGCGCCCTGCACGTCGATCTTCATGAAATCGAGGCGATCGATCCCTTCCCGGTCGACCACGTCGTCCAGCGTGTCCGTGACGATCGTCTGCCGGAAGACGTCCCTGGCCGTGGACGTTCCGAAGTCCGCTCCGCTCGACTCGTCGCCGAGATGGGCGCTGCCGGGGGAGATGCGCCGCGACTTCGTCTTCGCGGGAACGTACAGCTCCGCTTCGCCGGCGGCGTTGGAGAGGGCAACCCGCAGCACCTTGACGTTCTCATAGCGCCGGACGATCGTCTCCAGCATCGTGTAGTTGTACTCCAGCGGCTCGAAGCAGTAGACGCGGCACGAACCGCCGTGAAGCCGCGCGAGCTCCTTGGCGAACCGGCCGTGGTTGGCCCCGATGTCGAACACGACGCCGCCGGTTGGGATGTAGCGAGCCAGGTGCTTGACCGTTCGGCGGAACCGATGACTGAAACGAGCCTGCTGGTACTGATCCAGCCGCGCGATCGTCTGGCTGATCGACCGCAGGTTGAGCGATGAGAGGGGCGGGAACTTGCTTTGCGTCGCCATCGATGAGCTCCGGGCGGACTAAGACTGCATGCTACCAGCAGCGATGACCCCCGGCTCAGTCATCGAAGAGTGCCGCCTTGACGATCCAAAGCGTGGCGAAGACGGCGATCGTCAGCAACGTGAGGGCGGCCGGCCCGTCGGGCGGCGGCCGGCCCCACGCGGTCCACGCGAGGGCCATCCCCCCAAGGACCGCCGCCCACGCGAACACGGCCGCGAGCGCGGCCAGCCAGGGGCTGGCGAACCCCGCGTGCAGCGACAGGTCGAACGTCAGCGACCAGCCGAGGGCGACCCCCGCCAGCGCCAGGACGAACGCCATGCCCCAGTACGGCGGGGATGACGACTCGGGAATGATCAGCCAGTCGAGCCCCGCGCAGAGCAGCCCGCCGACGACGGATCTCCACAGTAAGGTCAGCGTGACGCGGCGCACGCCCGTCCACGGCGTCCATTGACGCGTGCCGGCCGGCCCGGCGGGTGTGAAGTCGTTGCCGCACTCCGGGCATGTCCGCCGGCGGGCGGCGACGGTGCCCACGAGGTCGTAGCCGCAGGTGGGGCACAGAGGATGCGGGCTCTTGGCCACTTACTTCGGAACGCTCACCACGCGCCGCTGCGTGAACTGCCGGTGGCCTTCCTTGCCGCTGTGGTAGCCGTAGCCGCTCTGCTTGGCACCGACCCAGGGCGAGCCCGACGCGCCGCCGCAGCCCTTGTTGATCCCGATCATGCCCGCGTGCAGACGGCGGGCGACGTCGGCGGCCTTCTGCTCGTCACTGCCGAAGACGGCGGCGCCGAGACCATACGGCGTGTCGTTGGCAAGCTCGATCGCCTCGTCGACGTCGTGGAAACGGGCGATGCATGCCACGGGGCCGAAAGTCTCGGTGCGCATGATGTCCATGTCGTGCGTCACCTCGCCGAGGACGGTCGGTGCGACGAAGCCGTCGGGGTGGTCCTTGCCGCCGGCAAGCACCTTCGCCCCCTGGCCCACCGCGTCGTCGATCTGCTTCAGCACGTGGGCTCGCTGCCGCGGGTTGATCATGGGGCCGATCGTGACGCCCTCGCGGGTGCCCTCGCCGACCTTCTGCTCAGCGGTGAGCTTGATGATCTCGGACTCGAACGCATCGGCGATGCGGTCATCGACGTAGATCCGCTCCGTGCTCACGCAAACCTGACCCGCGTTTCGGAAGCTGTTGTTGACGGCGAACTTCGCCGCCTCGGCGATGTCGGCGTCGTCGAGCACGATCATGGGGTCCTTGCCGCCAAGCTCGAGGATGACCCGCTTGAGCCCCGTGCTCGCCGCCCCGAGGATGTGCTTGCCCGCGTCGCGGGATCCGGTGAACGCGATCAGGTCCACATCGGCCTGCACGAGCGCCTTGCCCGGCTCGTCGGCACCGTGAACGATCTGCAGCACGTCGGCAGGCAGGCTCTCGTTGAGAATGTTTACGTAGGCCTGGGCGATGAGCGGCGTCTCTTCGGACGGCTTGAGCACGACGGTGTTGCCGGCGACCAGGGCCGGCACGACCGTCCAGTGGGGCATGGCCAGCGGGAAGTTCCACGGCGTGATCACGGCGCACACGCCCAGCGGATCGTGGTAGACGATCGACTTGACCTTGTCGTCCTCCAGGACGTCCGGCTCCAGAGCCTCGGCGATCTCCCGCAGCGTCTTGTCGAGACGGTCCCCGCACCCCTTGATCTCGCCGACGGCCTCGGATAACGGCTTACCCATCTCGTTGGTCAGGAGCCGCCCGAGCTCGTCTGCCCGCTCGACAAGCTTGGCGCCCGCGGGAAGCAGGGCCTCGATGCGCTGCTCGGCCGTCAAGGCCTGCCAGGCGGGCTGGGCGGCGCGAGCCCGATTGACGGCGGCCGCCACGTCGGCGGCGGACGCGATCGGGACCTCGCCGACGACCTCGCCGGTCGCGGGATTGATCGACTTCAACGTCGTGGACGTCGTGGTGGTCAGGGTTGTCATGCGGGCTTCCTTTCGACTCGAGAACAGCATTGTAGCGATTCGCCGTTCGCCATCGGGTGTTCGGTTCGGGAACCCATATGCCTCATGGCGAATCCGCGGATTCCGACATTGTCGATGAGCCGGACGCCGCCGAGGCGGGCGGTGCCACC
>JBFGEG010000088.1:0-15553 GCA_041580235.1 Phycisphaerales bacterium | reverse complement strand
GTCCGCCAGGACGACGTCGGCCCGCAGCCCCCGGGCCGACAGCTCCTGCGGGGCCCGCACGAAGCTGCCACGCAGCGGCTCGAACCGCCCCCCGGCGTCCCGGACCCGCCCCGCGGCGTCTTCGAGACCCGCCGGGGCGAGGTCCCTCCCGACCACGAGCCCCTGGGGCCCCACGGCCTCGGCGAGGGCGAGGCTGTGGCCGCCGCGGCCCACCGTGCAGTCCACGGCGATCTCACCGGTGCCGGGAGCCAGCAACGCCATGGTCTCGGCGAGCAGGACGGGTTGGTGGCCGGGTGGGTCGGGCACGCCGGCAGGATATCGAGCAATAATGACGGCGGAGGACACCGAATGTCACGGACGGTATGGCCGCTGCTTCTGATCGTGCTGCTGGCCGGGTGCACACGCTGGCGTTTTGTCGTCGAGGCCGTGCCCGGCGACGACGAGCTGACCGAGACGGAGGTGCTCAGCGACCCCGGCGCCGGCGGCGGGGCCGCCAAGGTGGCGCTGATCGACCTCGACGGCCTGATCATCGACGCCGAGCGGGGCCGGATCCTGGGTCGCGTGGAGAACCCCGTCGCGCGGTTCGCCGAGGCGCTGCACAAGGCCGAGGACGACTCGAAGGTCAGGGCGGTGGTCATCCGGATCAACTCGCCGGGCGGCACCGTGACCGGCAGCGACATGATCTACCGGGAGATCAACGAGTTCCGGACAAGATCGCGCAAGCCGGTCGTCGTGCTCATGGGAGAGGTCGCCGCCTCCGGCGGGTACTACATCTCCTGCGCCGGCGACGAGATCCTCGCCTACCCCACGACGATCACGGGCTCGGTCGGGGTCATCATTCAGACCTTCAATTTCACGGGCGGGATGCACAAGATCGGGATCACCGCCGACGCCATCACGTCGGGGCCCAACAAAGCGATGGGCTCGCCCTTCGAGCCGATGCCCGCCGAGCAGAGGGCGCTGTTCCAGGGGATCGTCAACGAGTTCTACGACAACTTTCTCTCGGTGGTGACGGCCAACCGCCCCGGTCTCTCCGAGGCGGACATCGGCTGGATCACCGACGGCCGCATCATCACGGGGGCCAGGGCGGCCGAGGTGGGCATCGTCGACGGGCTGGGTGATCTCGCGTCGGCCTTCCAAAGCGCCAAGACGAGGGCGGGCGTGGCGAGGGCCCGGCTCGTCAAGTACCACCGTCCCCTGGAGTACGTCGGCAGTGCCTACGCCAGCGCCCCGGCGCCCAATGCGGGCACGCAGGTCAACCTGCTTCAGATGAACCTGCCGGCGTGGCCCCACGAGCACACGGGCTTCTACTACCTCTGGGACCCGACCGTCTGGTAAGCCGCCGAAGTCGCCGATCGGTTGTGCCGATGAGGCCCCGGTGACCGCGCCGCTCACGACTCGCCAGCTGGAACGCGTCCGCCGCGCGGCGCTCGTGATCGCCGTGGCCATGCTGCTGTGTCTGCCGGTTCTGCCGCTGCAGATTCGGGACGTCACCATCGTGCTGGGAATCGTCGGCGTCCTGTTCGTGCCGATTGTCCTGCTCACGGCGGTCATGCTGATCATCACCGGCGGAATCCTCGTGGCGGTGCGCACGCTGCGCAGCCTCGCGTCGCCACGGCTCGTCACGTTGTCGTATCTGTTCGCGGTGCTTCTGCTTCTGCAGCCGGGGACGCTCGGTCAGCTGTTCGTGTCCATGCCGGACGGGATGCTCCGCGCCGGCGGGGTCCCGCCGCTGGCATCGTCGCTCTACACGATTCTGCTGGTCGTGAGCGCCATGGCGTTCATCGAGCTGCTGGGCCGCCTGCAGGCGGCGGTGGGCGGACCGGCGCGGCTGGGCCGGGCCGACCGGGTGCTGGCGTTCGCCTGGCTGATCACCGTGGGCGCGAGCCACCTGTTGGAGTTAATCTCGTGGGGCATGCGCGGCAGCACCCAGGCGTGGGCGGGGTGGGAGACGGTCGTCTTCGTGGGATCATCCGTCGTGGCTCTGACGCAGCTGGTGCTCATCTGCTGGTTGTTCGCGCGGGTGATGTCGTTGCGAAAGTGGCTGGCCAGGGTCGTGCGGGGCGATCACTGCCCGCAGTGCCGCTACGAACTGCGTGGTGCGCCGGACAGCGGCTGTCCCGAGTGCGGCTGGCGCCGCGCCGCCTAGGAGACGTCGCGGGTGGACACGCCACCAACAGACTGGGAGCCCGGTGATCTGCGTGCGCTGCTGCGGGCCACCGGCGTGGTGCGCGGGCTGCTCATCCTGTGCGGCCTGCTGGCGCTGGTCATGGCGACGGCGTTCAACGTCCGCGGCGGCGACCTGACCGGTGTTGTCGCGTGGCACGCGGGGTATGCGGGCGTCCTGCTCATCGCCATCCGCCTGAACATCGTGCGTGAGAGGCTGGGGCGGCGGTGGTCGCGGCAGTTCATCGGCTTTGTCGGGCTGTTCACGGTCCTTCTGGGGCTGCAGCCGGACACGCTGCTGTCACTGTTCGTGTTCTGGATCGACCCGGTCGATCCCGGACTGCCCGTGTTCGTCGGGCATGCGATCCTGGTGGGGCTGTGCGTCACCGCGCTGGCGAGACCGGTGCACGCGCTGATCTCGTCGATCGAGGGCCCGCCGGGCACGGTGCGGGCCGACGTGCTGCTCGTCGCGGCGTGGGTGATGTGGGTCGCCATCAAGAGCCTCGCCGGATGGCACGTGCTCAACGATCCTCCGGGCGGCCCGGGCGTCTACCCGTGGATGGACCTGTTCTGCGTGGCGAGAGCCGCCCAGGCCGTGCTCATCGGCTGCACCGCGTGGCGGGTGTGGACGCTCGAGGTGGCCATCCGCCAGCGTCAACTGTGCCGCTTCGAGTGCCCCGGCTGCCGCTACGACCTCCGCGGCACCCCGGACACCCGCTGCCCTGAATGCGGCTGGCGTCGTGCCGCCTGATCCAGCGGCGCGGCGCACGTGTCGACCCTGGCCGGCCACTGGCCGGTCGGTGTCTCAGATATCCAGCATGAGACGCTGCGGGTCCTCGAGGCACTGCCTGACGTGCACGAGGAAGCTCACGGCCTGCTCGCCGTCGACGATCCGGTGGTCGTAGCTCAGCGCGAGGTACATCATGGGCCGCAGGGCGATCTGGCCGGGGTGGGCCGGGTCCTCGACGGCGCGGTTCATGATCCGGTGCATGCCCAGGATGCCCGATTGGGGCGGGTTGAGAATCGGCGTGGACAGCATCGACCCGTAGATGCCGCCGTTGGAGATCGTGAAGGTGCCGCCGGTCATCTCCTCCAGGCCCAGCTTGCCGTCTCGGGCGCGGGTGGCGAGGTCGATGATGGTTTTCTCGATGTCGGCAAAGGACAGCGTATGGGCGTCCCGAATGACCGGGACCACCAGGCCCTTGGGGGTGCCCACGGCGATCGACATGTCCACGAAATCGTGGAACTCGATCTCGTCGCCGACGATGTAGGCGTTGACCCGCTCGAACTGCTTGAGGGCCGAGCAGCACGCCTTGACGAAGAACGACATGAAGCCGAGGCCCACGCCGTGACGCTCCTTGAAGGTCTCCTTGTGCGTCGCGCGTAGCGCCATGACCGCGGTCATGTCCGCCTCGTTGAAGGTCGTGAGCATCGCCGCCTCGTGCTGGGCGGCGACGAGACGCTCGGCGATGCGCTGGCGGAGCTTGGTCATGCGCTGGCGGCGCACGCCGCGCTCGGCCGGGGCCTCGTTCTGCACGACGCCGGGCACCCGCAGGGGCGTGTCGGCGGTCTTGGGGAGGGTGGGGGTCGCGGCCGCGGCGAGGACGTCGGACTTGGTGATGCGGCCCGAAGGGCCCGTTCCCGACACCGAGGACAGGTCCACGCCCTTCTCGGCGGCGAGCTTGCGGGCGACCGAGGTGCTGCGCTGGCCGTTGCCGTCGCCGGCCACCCGCGACGGTGTCGAAGCGGGGGCGGACGGTGCGGCGACGGCGGTCGCGGCGGGCTCCCGGGCCGCGGCGGCGGCGGGGGCGGCCGCGGCTTCCGGTCGCGGCGCGGCGTCGTCGATGGAGCCGATGACGTCGCCCACGTTGAGCTCGGTCCCTTCCGGGGCGGCGACGCCCAGCACGCCCGACTCCGGCGCGGGGATCTCCAGGGTCACCTTGTCCGACTCGATCTCGACGATGATCTCGTCCTTCTCGACCCAGTCGCCGGGCGCCTTGTGCCAGGGGCCCACGACGACCTCGGTGATGGACTCCCCGGGGCTTGGAATGGTGATGTCAATGGGCATGCGTTCGTTCCGGGGAGGTCATCCGGTCTTGGCCAGCTTCTGCGGGCCGGAAGCCGATGTTTCGCGGGCCGCGGGCAGCCCGATGGCGTCGATCATGATCTTGCGCTGCTCCTGCTCGTGCATCTTCTGCGAGGCGACGGCCGGCGACGCGTGCTCCTCGCGGCCGACGTAGGGCACGTCGAGGTCCAGCTCGTCGCGGAGCCGCTCCTGGACGAACCGCCACGCGCCCATGTTGCGGGGCTCCTCCTGAACCCACACCTTCGCGCTGGACGCCGGGTAGCGCGACAGGATCTCGTGGAGCTGGCGACGCGGGAACGGGTGGATCTGCTCCAGACGCACGATCGCGACATCGCGGCTCTCGGCCTGCTCGCGATGGGCGATCAGGTCGTAGTAGATCTTTCCGGTGCACAGCAGCACGCGGTTGATCTTCGTGCGGTCCTTGACGGACGGGTCGTCGATCACGAAGCGGAAGCCGCCGTCGGCGAGATCCTTGACGGGGCTCACGGCCGCGGGGTGACGCAGCAGGCTCTTGGGCGTCATCACCACCAGCGGCTTGCGGAACGAGCGCTTCATCTGCAGCCGCAGCATGTGAAAGATCTGCGCCGGCGTGGTGGGGTAGACGACGAGCATGTTGTCGTGGGCACACAGGGCGAGAAACCGCTCGAGGCGGGCCGACGAGTGCTCCGGACCCTGCCCTTCGTAGCCGTGCGGCAGAAAGACGGTCAGCCCGGTGAACCGCTTCCACTTCACCTCGGCCGACGCGATGAACTGGTCGAAGATGACCTGGGCGCCGTTGGCGAAGTCGCCGAATTGGGCCTCCCAGATGATGAGCATCCTGGGGTCGCCCAGCGAGTATCCGTATTCGAATCCGACACACGCCGCTTCGGTGAGCGGGCTGTTGTGGACACAGAACTTGGCCTGACCGGGCTCGATCTGGTTGAGCGGCTCGTAGCCGTCGCCGGTGGTCTGGTCGAAGATCACGGCGTGGCGGTGGCTGAAGGTGCCGCGCTCGACATCCTGGCCGGTGAGACGCACCGCGTGGCCCTCCAGCAGCAGCGACCCGTAGGCGAGCAGCTCGCCCATGGCCCAGTCCAGGGGCTGGTCCTGCTCGACGGCGGTGCCGCGGTACTCCAGGAGCTTGCCAAGCTTGCGGTGGTGGGGGAAGCCTTCGGGCACCGTGCCCAGGGCCCGGGAGACCTGAGCCAGTGTGTCGCGGGCCACCGTGGTGTCCACCGGCTCGTCGGAGTACTCGCCGCCGATGCCCGCCCAGTCGTTGCCGAAGGCCTTGACCGTCGACTCCACGGGCTGCTCGGCGCTGAGGGCCTGGGCCTCGTCCATCTTCTCGTGCAGCACCCGGTTCAGCTGGTCGAAACGCTCGGCGGTGATCTCGCCCTCGGCGATCAGCTGGTCGGCGTAGCGGCGGAGCACGGGCCTGTGCTTCTTGATCCGCTCGTACATCTGCGGCTGGGTAAACGACGGCTCGTCGCCCTCGTTGTGGCCGTACTTGCGGTAGCACCACATGTCGATGACCACGTCGTTCTTGAAGGCCTGGCGGTACTCCAGGGCGAGCAGGGCGGCGTAGACGCACGCCTCCGGATCGTCGCCGTTGACGTGGAAGATCGGCGCCTCGGTCATCTTGGCGATATCGGTGCAGTAGCGCCCGCTGAAGAGATCACGCGGCTCCGTGGTGAAGCCGACGCGGTTGTTGACCACGATGTGAAGGGTGCCGCCGACGGTGTAGCCATCGAGACGGACCATGTTGAGGCACTCCGCCACCACGCCCTGTCCGGGAAACGCCGCGTCGCCGTGAATGATGATCGGCACGCACTGCTCCCGGCTGATGTCATGACGGAGCCGCTGCTTGGCCCGGGCCCGACCCTGGACGACGGGCGTGACGAACTCGAGGTGCGACGGGTTGGGTGACAAGGTCAGCCGCACGGTGCGGCCGTCGGCGGTGGCGTGGTCGGAGCTGTAGCCGCGGTGGTATTTGACGTCGCCGCCGCCCTCCAGGAAGTCAACCGTCCACGCCTCGGCGAACTCCGTGAAGATCTGGTGGTAGCTCTTCTGGAGGATGTTGACCAGGACGTTGAGCCGGCCGCGGTGGGCCATGCCGATGGTGAACTCCTGCACACCGGCGGCCGGGCCCATCTCGACGATCTCGTTGAGGATCGGGATGAGCGCTTCGCCGCCCTGGAGGCTGAACCGCTTCTTACCCGTGTAGCGGCGGTCCAGAAAGCTCTCGAAGCCGTCCGCCTCGATGAGCTCCCGCAGGATCCGCATCTTCTGCTCGTGGTCGAAGGCCGGCCGGTTGCGCACCTGCTCCATCCGCGTCTGCAGCCACTGACGCTGCTGGGTGTTCTGGATGTGCATGTACTCGACCGCCACCGTGCGGCAGTACGTGTCCCAGAGCAGCCCCAGGATCTCGCGGAGCGGGGTGGGGTTGGCCAGCGGCAGGTCGCCGGGGTCGAAGGGCGTCTCCATGTCGTCGAGATCGAGCCCGAAGGTCTCGGTGTCGAGCTGACGGGGCAGGGCCCGCACCGATCCCAGGGGATCGAGCCGCGCCGCGAGGTGCCCGATGTCGCGGAAGTGGTAGATGAGCTCGTCGACGTGACCCTGCCTGGTGTGGGCGGCGTCGACCGTCTGCGGGGTCGTCGCGCCCTCCTCCCGCTGCAACCCCAGCTCGAAGCCCTGGAAGAACTGGCGGAACTGGGCGTCGACTGAATCCGGGTCGGCACGCCACTGCTCGTACAGCGCGTCGACGTACTCCGCGTTCCATCCGTTACAGGAGAGCTCTGCGTCCGCCATCACTGCGTCTTTCCGGCGATTCTAGGCCACCGGCCCTGAGTTATCGGCCTGCCCCCGTTGATCGGCCATCTCTCCATCGACCGCTTCCCCCCGACCCCTGACCCCGAACCCCTAATCCCTCTTCTACATCAACGCAATCGGGTCGACATCGATCGCCATCCCCGCCCCCGACCGGATGAGCCCTTCGCTGCGGGCCGTCGAGAGCAGCCCCTGCAGGTCGCCCGCCGTGTCGGCGAGCACCTCGATCTGCTGGCGGTGCCGGCCGGCGATGCGGGCGATGGGGCAGGGGGCCGGGCCCCGCACCCGCACCTTGTCTCCATGTCCGGCGCTGATGAGGTCGCGCAGCTCGACGGTGAGACGCTTGGCCGTATCGAGGCCGCGGGTGAAGTCCGCGTCCCGCACGACGATCCGGGCCATCCGGGTGTACGGAGGCAGCATGCACCGGTGCCGCTCGCTCAGCTCCATGCGGGCGAAGGTCTCGTAGTCGTGGGCGGCGGCGAGGCGGATGGCGGGCGAGCGGGGATGAAAGGTCTGCACGATGACCCGCCCGGGCTCGCGGCCGCGGCCGCACCGCCCGGCCACCTGGCTCACGAGCTGAAACGTCCGCTCCGTGGCCCGGAAGTCCGGCAGGTTGACCGCGGTGTCGGCGTTGATCACGCCCACCAGGTGCACCTGAGGGAAGTCCAGCCCCTTGGCGATCATCTGCGTCCCCAGCAGCAGGCGAATCTCGCCGGCCCCGAACCGCTGCAGGGCGTGGTGGAAGTCGCGGGCTCCGTGCATGGAGTCGGAGTCCACGCGGAGCATGGTCTCGCCGTGCACGAGCCCCGGGAACTTGCGCTCGACCTCCTCCTCGACCCGCTGCGTGCCGAGCCCGAAGGGCGTCACCTTGCGGCCGCAGGCAGGGCACGTCGGCGGGAGCCGCTGCTGCGTCTGGCAGTGATGGCACTGGACGTAGCCGCCGGCGGGCAAGGCCCGGTCCAGGTGGTACACCACCGTCGCGTCGCAGTCGTCGCAGCACATCAGCCAGCCGCAGCGGCGATCAGGGCAGGCGATGTAGTTGGCGTAGCCGCGGCGGTTGAGCAGCAGCAGGGCCTGTCCGCCCGCGTCGAGGGTCCTGCCCAGCGCCGTCTCCAGCGTGGGGCCCAGCAGGTGGACGCGGCGGTCATGGTGCCGGCGACGCTCCTCCACGAAATCGACGATCTGCACCTTCGGCACCCGCAACCCCGGCACGCGCTCGCGAAGCCGGTGCATGCAATACGTCCCGCGGGCGGTGGCGTTGTGCCAGCTCTCCATCGACGGTGTGGCGCTGCCCAGCAGCACGGGGCACGCCGCCAGCTGCGCCCGCTTGACGGCCACGTCGCGGCCGTGATACCGCGGCACCTGGTCCTGCTTGTAGGAGCTGTCGTGCTCCTCGTCGACGATGACCAGGCCCAGTCGCCCGTCGGGCACGGGGGCGAACACCGCCGACCGCGCTCCAAGCACGATGGCCGCCGTTCCGTCGGCGGCGAGCAGCCACTGCTGGTGACGCTGGGCCGCGGTGAGACCCGAGTGCTGGATGGCAACCCGCTGGCGGGGGAAACGGCCGATGAGCCGTCCGCCCGTCTGCGGCGTCAGCGCGATCTCCGGCACGAGCACGATGGCCACCTTGCCGTCGGCCACCACACGCTCGATGAGCCGGATGTAGATCTCGGTCTTGCCGGAGCCGGTCACGCCGTAGAGCAGGTGGGCCGAGAAGCCTCGAGCGAGCTCGGCGCCGACCGCGTCCACGACGTCCTGCTGGGCCGGGGTGAGCTGCTGCGGCACGCTGCGGTCGAGGGCCTGCTCGACCCATGTCGCCTCGACGCTGCTTCGCGGCGAGCCGGTCAGCATCTTCAGCTCGACGAGCCGCTGGATCGGCGCCGTGGTGCGCAGCCCCGCCAGGTCGGCGAGCCGGCGCATCTCGACGGGACGCTGCGGCGGCTCCAGGGCGCTGATGACCTCCAGGGCATGACGCTGCTTGGGCGAGAGCTTTCGCGGCGGCTCGGGGGCCGGCGCCGGTGCAAGGTCGATCATCGTGCGGCTGACCATGCCCACCTTGCGTTTGACGGCGGCAGGAGTCATCGCCGACAGGGTCATTCCGATCGGAGCGCAGTAGTAATTGCTGATCCAGCGGGCGAGGTCGAGCAGCTGCAGGGGCAGCGCCGTCCCGTCGTCACGCCGGCCGATGGGCTTGACCTTGGCGGGGTCGAGCTCGGTGGCCTCGAGCCGCTCGATGACGTAGCCCGGCGTGAGCGTGTCCGACGGGCCCAGCGGCACCAGCACCCGCTCGCCGACGGCGAGGTCGCCAAGCGCCGGGCCGATGGCGTAGGTGAGACCCTCCGGGTAGCGGTCAACGCCGCGCTCGACGGCCACTCGGGCGAAACCGACGGCCGTGTCGGGATCGAAGAGGGTGGGCATCCGCCACACTGTAGCGCGTCGGGGCCGCGCCGTGAGCGGGGCGACCAAAGAGCCGTGCGGCTATCATCCCCGCGATGAATCACCCCGCCCGGCTGGCTCTCGAGGACGGCACCGTGTTCA
Source organism: Phycisphaerales bacterium (assembly GCA_041580235.1). Taxonomy (GTDB): domain Bacteria; phylum Planctomycetota; class Phycisphaerae; order Phycisphaerales; family SM1A02; genus JADFOJ01. Next base: position 5,958 of record JBFGEG010000088.1, on the reverse strand, counting down.
CCGGCCGTGCGTTCGGCGGGTGCGACACCGGGCCCGGCGTGGCGGGCGAGGTGGTTTTCAACACGGCCATGACCGGCTACCAGGAGGCGATCACCGACCCCAGCTACGCCGGACAGATCCTGACTTTCACCGCGCCCATGATGGGCAACTACGGCGTCTGCCGGGAAGACTCTGAGTCCCGGCGGCCGCAGGTGGCGGGGGTGGTCGTGCGGGAGCTGGCGCGGCGGCGCTCCAACCACCGGGCCGTGACCGATCTGTCCGACTGGCTCGCCGAGGCGGGCGTGCCGGGCGTGCAGGGGATCGACACGCGAGCCCTGGTCCGGCGGCTGCGGATCGGCGGCGCCATGCGCGGCGTGATCAGCCTCGACGCGTCCAGGTCCGACGCCGAGGTGGTCGAGCTGGCGCTGGGCAGCCCCGTCATGTCCGGACGGAACCTCGTCGCCGCCGTCAGCCCCGACCGGACCAGCGGCTGGAACGAGGCGCTGGATGTGACCTCGTCGTCCGGAGGCCAACGAAGGTGGCGTGTGCTCGCGCTCGACTGCGGGGCCAAGCACAACATCCTCCGGCATCTCGTGCAACGCGGCTGCGAGGTCACGGTCGCTCCCCACGACCTGACGGCGGGGCGTATCCGGGAGCTCGGCCCCGACGGTCTGTTCCTCTCCAACGGCCCGGGGGATCCGGCCGCGGTCACGCAGACCATCGAGACGCTCCGGGAGATCGCCGGGGAGATCCCGACCTTCGGGATCTGTCTGGGCCATCAGTTGCTGGGGCTGGCCCTCGGCGCGACCGCGTACAAGCTCAAGTTCGGCCACCGTGGAACCAACCAGCCCGTGCGCAACCTTCTCACCGGTCGGATCGAGATCACCAGCCAGAACCACGGATTCTGCCTCGACGCGGAGTCGCTGTCGGGCATCGACTGCGAGGCGACCCACGTCAACCTCAACGACGGCACGCTGGCGGGCTTCCGGCACCGGACACGACCGATATTCGCCGTTCAGCACCATCCCGAAGCGTCGCCCGGGCCCCACGACTCGGCCTACCTGTTCGACTGCTTCGTGCACCTGATGGCGACCCGCCGGCCTCTCGACGCCGAGACCATGCGGCAGGCCCAGGCGGCGGGCGAGACGGCGCCGGCCTAGGGCGACAAAAAGCTACCCAGATTCGCGCCGGCGGCGGCAGGCGGACGGCCGGCGACGCGGCGGCGATGTCGCCGGTGCAAACTTCGGCCGCAACCACACGTGAAACGGTTGCGTACGGTTTATGCCCGAAGTACGCTTGAGCACCGTCTCTAGTGGCATCGGGTGCGTATTCCGGGAAGGGGGGCTCGCCAGGGTTCCGACACCCGACTGGAGGCTCGTCGCCGGTGGGCATCGGCCTGCAACGGGCCGTGTCGTGGCGGATTGGTTGGGAGGTACAGGACTGTGTATCTGCATGTGAACCGACGTGCCGTGACGGCCGTGGCCGCTTTCGCCGTGGGGCTGGCCGTGGCCGGAGTGACCGAGCGCGCCGACGGCTGGTTTCAGTTCGAGGAGACTGACGATCAGCCCATCCGGGCGATCGATCCGGCCGTCGATCGGGCGAAGGGCGAGGCGGCGCTGGCCGAAGCGCGGCAGTACATGGAGGCCAACCGGTGGCGACAGGCCATCGAGGCGTACGAGACGGCGCTGAGCTACCTGCCGGGTGACTCCGAGGCGCTGGCGGGCATCCGCCGGGCGCAGGCCGCCCTCAACGAGGCACCGATCATCACGCCCGTCGAGGAGGAGCTGCAGGTGCAGCTGGGTCGCGCCCGCGAGGAGTTCAGCGCGGCCCGGCGGCGGGCCGACGAGCTGCTGCTGCAGGGCGACTACAACGGCGCCGAGCGAGAGATGCTCACCGGCCAGATCCGGCTGCGGCAGTCGCGAAGCCTCTTCAGCCAGCGCGAGTTCAACGATCTCAACCAGCAAGCGGAGAGCATGCTCGCCAGCATCGACAAGGCGCGGGAGGAAGCCCGGCTCATCGAGGAGGAGCGTATCAAGCGCGAGACCGATCGGCTGCGCCAGGAGACACGCTCCCGCGAGCTCCAGCAGCGGCAGCGGCTCATCGAGGAGAACCTCCGGCGCGTCCGCCAGCTTCAGATGGAGCTCAAGTACGACGAGGCCCTGCAGGTCATCGACGAGATCCTCTTCATCGACGAGCACAACCCCGCGGCCCTGACCCTGCGCGACGTCATCCGGACCACGATGCTGTATCGCGAGTACAGCGACGTCATGCGTCGAAAGGAGTTCGGCATCGGCCGGCTCGCCCTGGACAACCAGGAGGCGATGATCCCGCCCCAGCCCAACATTTCCGGCCCCGGCCCCCGGTCGCTGTCGGGGCTCATGGAGTACCCGGCGGACTGGGCCCAGCTCAGCCTCCGCCGGACCCACGAGGCCGGATTCCAGGAGTCCGCCGCGAACCGCTACGTGTCGAGGGTTCTCAATACGACCACCATCCCCGTGGACTTCCGGGGCAACTCCCTGGAGCAGGTGGCGAACTTCCTGGGCCAGGTGACCGGGCAGAACATCTACGTGGACTGGCGGGCCCTGGACTTCATCGGTGTGGACCGGGACGATCCGGTGGACCTCCAGCTCAACGACGTCTCCGTGGCCGCGGTTCTCGACCGCGTCCTCGACCAGGTCGGCGACGACATCGACCGGCCGCAGTGGGCGATCCAGGACGGCATCGTGACCATCTCCAGCGAGGAGACGCTGCGCAAGAACACGGTCACCATCGTGTATGACATCCGCGACCTGCTGTTCGAGGTGCCGTACTTCGGCAACGCCCCCGAGCTCGACCTCTCCAGCGCACTCAGCCAGGGGGCGGCGGCGGCCGGTGGCGGCGGCGGCGGTGGCGGCGGCGGCGGCTTCGGTGGCGGCGGCATCGGCGGCGGCGGCCGCGGCGGTGGCGGTGGCGGCGGCGGCACCATCTTTGGCGATCCCGGTGACGAGCCCCCGCGGCTCTCCCGCGAGGAGCTCGTCGAGCAGATCGTCGGCATCATCCAGGAGAACGTGGATCCCGAGGGCTGGCGCGAGCTCGGCGGCGACACGGGCACCCTCCAGGAGCTCAACGGCAACCTGATCATCACCAACACCCTCAGCAACCACCGGACGATCGAGGGGCTGCTGAGCCAGCTCCGCGAGATCCGCGCCCTGCAGATCAACGTCGAGTCGCGGTTCCTGAAGGTCACGACCGGCTGGTTCGAGCAGGTCGGCGTCGATCTCGACCTCTACTTCAACACCAACAGCGCGGTCCGGAATTCGCAGCTCACCCAGGATCCGCTGGCGCATCTGAGCGACCTGTTCGATCCCAACAGCGGCCGGCTCATCGACCCGTTCCGCTTCGGGCAGATCTTCGACCCGATCACCGGCGACCTGCTCACGGATCGTGTTCCCTGGGGCAGCATCTTCGGCACCGGCGACGGCAGCTTCGAGGGCGGCTTCCCGGACATCGAGGACCTCAACTACACAACCAACGGAGCCTTCGCTCCCATCCGGGCCACGGACGGCTGGGCCCCCATCGGCCTCGTGCAGGACTCTCTGGGGCTGCTCAACAACATCGCCGATCTCACGGGATTCGGCGAGGCCGTGATGATGGCCAACCCGGCCATCACCGTCGGACTCCAGTTCCTCGACGACATCCAGGTCGATCTGCTCATCGAGGCCACCCAGGCCGACCGGCGGTCGGTCATCCTGACCGCGCCGAGGCTGACCTTCTTCAACGGCCAGCGGGCGTGGGTGGCGGTGGCCGTCCAGGTCGCCTTCATCTCGGCGCTGGTGCCCATCACCGGCGATGCCGCCGGTGCGTTCCAGCCGATTCCCGGCGTCGTCTCCGAGGGCGTCGTGCTCGACGTCGAGGGCGTCATCTCCGCGGACCGGCGTTACGTGACGATGACGGTCGTGGTCAGCGAATCCAAGATCGTCGCCATCCGTGAGATCGAGGTTCAGGGTGCGGTGGGCGGCACCGGCGTCATTCCGGGCGGCGGCACGTTCACCGCGACCCAGGAGCTCCCGGAGGTTGCGGTGTCACTGGTCTCGACGACGGTGTCGGTGCCCGACAAGGGCACGGTCCTGCTCGGAGGCCAGCGCATCGTCAATGAGATCGAGGTCGAGACGGGTGTGCCCGTGCTCTCCAAGATCCCGTTCATCAACCGATTCTTCACGAACCGGCTGACCTCCAAGGAGGAGGAGACGATGCTGATCCTCATCCGCCCGGAGATCATCATCCAGCAGGAGAACGAGGATCTGCTGTTCCCGGGTCTCTCGGATACGCTGGGCGGGGCGGCGTCGTATCTGCAGTAGATGAACCTCGCTTCGCTGGGAACACCCGACGTCCCCGGAATCGCGCGCGGCGGCCCGGCTGGTCCCCGCCTCTGTTCTTGCTAGACTGTTGCGAGAAAGGGGTTTCCGATGGCATCCACCGCGTCGCATATCCGGGTGCAGGACCAGGACGGCGTCAAGCGAATCGAGTTCGTGGAACGCAACATCCTCGACGAGGCGAACATCCAGCAGATCGGGGATGAGATCGGTCGGATCGTGGATGCCCAGGACGAGCCCAAGGTCCTGATCAGCTTCCAGAACGTGGATCACCTCTCATCGGCGGCCCTGGGGACGCTGATCACGATCAACAACCGCATCAAGGTCAAGGACGGCCAGCTGCGTCTGGCGGAGATCGATCCCCAGATCTACGAAGTCTTCGTCATCACGAAGCTCAACAAGCTCTTTCAGATCTTCGACAGCGCTGATCAGGCGATGGCCAGCTTTTCGTAGGCTCCGCCATGACCGACGGTGCCACCGATCACAGGGCCCTGCGGGGCCGGTTCATCCTCGGCATGCGACGCGAGGAGATCGACGAGGCGCAGGGCCGACTGCTGGCGGCGCTCAATCAGTGCGGTTATGACCACGCGTCGTGCTTTGCCGTGCGCACGGCGGTCGAGGAAGCGCTCTCCAACGCGATCCACCACGGCAACAACAACGATCCCGCCAAGAAGGTCACCATCGAGTATACCGCCAGCGCGTCCACGGTCGTCATCGCCGTGGAGGACGAAGGCCGCGGCTTCGATCCCGCGTCGGTCCCTGATCCGACCCGGCCGGAGAACGTGGACATCCCCTCGGGCCGCGGCATCATGCTCATGCGGGTCTACATGACCCATGTCGAGTTCGATCCGCCCGGCAACTGCGTCCGCATGACCTTGCGCCGCCGTACGTGAGGATCCGTCGCGCAACCCCGGTTCCAGGGATGCCGGGGAATCCCGAGCGAAGCGAGGGCTCAATTGCGAGGCAGGACGCCGAGCAATTGACATAACTAGTACGCGGCATGGATGCCGCGGTTGGGCCGGCAGGACGCCGACAGCAGACTGACCAACACCCGCGGCCCTACGGCCCGCCCGATCCGCCGGGGATGAACGGGTTGCCGGTGATGTTCAGCGACACGTAGTCGTGGAACACCTGGTAGTCCGGGCTGATGCCCATGGAGATCGTCCACAGCCGCAGATCGACCTCGTTGGTGTTGGGTTTCACGAAGCGATCGGCGTTGGCGACCGGGAAGGCAATGACGGGGCCGACGACGTCGTCGCCGAACAGGAACGTCACGCCGGCCACCAGCCACAGCTGGAAGTTCCAGTCATACATATAGACGAGCAGGATTCCGTCGCCGCCCGTGACGGACGAGGCCACCAGCACGTCCATCGTGGAGTTGGCCGGCGAGTCGCTGTGGGCGTGAATGAGCAGGTCGGTCACCTTGCCCGACGCGATGTTGCCCCGGTTCACGACGCCGGGGCCGCTGGGCGTGGATCGCGTGGACCCGATGATGAAGTTGTTGCCGTCCACCGCCTGCAGCGACAGGGCGGTGCCGGCGAGATACTCGCCCTCCAGAACCTCGACACCGTCAAGGTACGGGTTGTTGTCGAACCAGCCCGTCGTGAGCAGGTCCTCGGCGGCCGCC
>JBFGEG010000087.1:0-15615 GCA_041580235.1 Phycisphaerales bacterium | reverse complement strand
GAGCTGGCTTACCACCGAGGCACCGCACGCAAGCCACAGGGCCGCGGTCGCCACCGCCAGCCACCGCCACGCGGCGTGTGGGGCCACCAGCTGCACGCCCAGAGTGACCCAGAACGACAGGTACGCGCCGAGAAACACGCGGAACCGCGCTCTCGTCGACGTGTTGTGGTGCCAGCCGAGCAGAGCCCGACCCAACGCGCGCTCGCCGCTGGGCTGAATACGGCTCCGCCGCAGCGTTCGCGCGTACTCGAGATTGTGACGCAGCCGCGGGTCGCCCGGCATGAGCTTCTCGGCGGCCCGATAGTGCAGGATCGCGCGGCCGATCTCGCCGCTCTGCAGGTACGCGTTGGCCAGGTTGTAGTGAAGCCGCCCGTTGACGATGCCGTCATCGACGAGCTGGCGGTACCGCTGCACCGCGGTCCCCAGCGCCTGCGACGACAGAACCGGGTCGCGGCGAAGGGCCGAGACGCCCTCGTCGTATGCGGCACCGGCCTCGGCGAGAATCTGGCGACGCTGAGAGTCCGTCAGCTCGCCCCGCGTCTCGGGCCCCAGGATCACGGCGACGCCGGCGGCCAGCAGGGCCAGAAGATGCCGCCAACGTCTCATGCGATCCGCTCCCGCTCAAGCCGCTCGATGCAGCGGGCGGCCCGCTGCGCGATCGAGTCCGATTCGGCCTCGCCGCCGCCGGCGTAGCGCAGCTGCTCGCAGACCGCCAGCAGCGATGCGGTCTCCTCGACAAGGGTCGGGTCCACGCCGCGGCTGCGCAGCCGCTCGATGACCTCGGTGCCGGTCAACGCGCCGGCCGGCAGGTTGCAGTGGTCCGCGACATAGTCGCTCAGCGCCGACACGGTGACCTGGGCCTGACGGGCCGGCTCGGCCCGTTGCGCCTCGACGAGACGCTTAAGCGCGCGGCGCCCGGCGCGACGGCGGCGGACGTGGCTCCCGTCGTCGCGCCGGCGCCGCACCCGCCGGTGACCGAGCGCGAAGAGTCCAAAGGTCACGGGCGGCACGGCCACCGCCGCGACCTGGGGCCAGGAGAACGCGAACACATGCGAGGCGAGCAGCAGGTCGTCGCCGGTGTAATTGGCGAGGATCCCTCCCGCCACCTCGGTCAGCTCGGTGGCCGCTCCGTTGCGCGAGATCTCCCCGCCGACGATCTCCGAATCAGCCAGCTGCGTCGCGGGGCGGACGTCAATCGTGATCGGATCGCTGACGACGGTCGCGTACTGTTCGAGATCCGGGTTGAAGTACGCGAATGGAATGGCCGGTATGCGGGTCACGTCGGCCGTCGTGGCCCGGATCGTCTGGGTGAACGTCTTGCGTCGCGGCGCGGGGACCCTGCCCGCCGGCGGGTCGCCGGCGATCCTGAAGTCGGCGACCAGCGCCGGCACCTCCTCCAGTGGCGGCGGGCTGAGCACGGCGAGGTCCGTCGGCGGCTGCGACTCGTCGTCGATGGTCAAGGTCAGCGTGATCGGGTCGCCCACGGCCACGGACGTCGGCTTGGCAGTGACCGTGAAATCGAAACGCCCCACCGCGCCGGCAAAGGTCGGCGGACGTCCCTCGTCCGGCGGCGGCACGATCTCGATCAGCGGAGACCGGGCGGTGGCCACCAGTGGCCGCGAGCTGTAGCCGTCGTCAAAAAACGACCGGCGGCGCTGCGATCCCGTGGGGTAGTCGACCCGGACCCTCACCTCGTCGAAGGTCAGGAAGCCGCTCTGCTGCGGCGTCAGCGTTGCCGACACCTCGTAGACGTAGTAGGCCACGGGCTCACCCTCGTCGTTGGCCCGCTCGTCGTGACGGGCGGTCATGTCGTTAAGCCCCTGGGCGAAGACGCCCAGAGTGCTGCCCCGCAGGTTGAGCATGTTGGCCATGGCGCGCCGATCGAGCATCCGACCCGTGCGGGCATCGCGGTAGGGGCGCAGCCAGATCTCCAGCTTGAGCTGCAGGGTCTGGCCCAGGTAGTAGGTCGTGTCTGCGGCAAGGACCTCCACGTCGAGCAGCCCGCCGATCTCCGACTTGACGGCGGTGATCCGGACGGGTGGCGTCTGGTGCTCCTCGCCGTCGGCCGACACGGTCACCGACGGAATCGTGAAGACACCGGGGCTGCCGGCCACGAACTGGTAGCTGAGCGTCACCGTCTGTCGCTGCGTGATCTGGCCGTTGATGATCTGCGTGAAGGAGCTGGTGCTCTCCGACGGCCCCGACAGCAGCGTGAGACCGTCAATCGGCTTCATGGCGGGAGCGTCGTAACGCCGGTAGTTGCCGATCACGATGCTGACGGTGAACGGGACGCCGACGTACACCCGCCGGTCCGAGACGCTCATCGAGACGTCGGCCCCATCGGCACGTGGCGTGATGACCGCGACAAGCATCGCCAGAATCACGGTCGCCAAGCTGACCGCGGCACCCCGACACGTGTGTGTTCTCGACATCGTCATCGACTACCAGTCCTTGTCCACGGGCGGCCGGCGGGCGGCCTCACGACGTGCCTCATCCTCGACACGGCGTCGTTCCTTGTCGCGCACGCCCTGCAGGAGACGCTCGGCCTCCTCGCGGGTCATGGGTCTGCGGGCCCCGTCCTCGCCGGCCTGACGCTGGTCGTTCTCGGCCTCGGCGGACTGCTGCTGACCCTCCTCGGATTGCTGCTGCTGCTGGTCCTGCTGTTGTTGGTCCTGCTGCTGCTGTTGTTGGTCCTGCTGCTGTTGTTGGTCCTGCTGCTGCTGCTGGTCCTGCTGCTGCTCATCCTGCTGCTGCTGCTGGTCCTGCTGCTGCTGTTGCTGCTCATCCTGCTGTTGTTGGTCCTGCTGTTGTTGGTTCTGCTGTTGCTGCTGCATCTGCTCGAGCTGCTGGAGCCAACGGTAGGCGAGCTCGCCGTTGGCGCGGGCGTCGAGGTTGCCGGGGTCGGCGTCGATCGCCTCGCGAAAGTGCTGCAGTGCCGACTCGAGCTCGCGTGTCGCGTCGTTGAGGCTGCCGGCTGCCTCCCCCGGATTGCCGGGCTGCTCCAGCGACTTTCGGTACGCCGCGGTTCCGAGGTTGTATGCCGACCGCGCCCGCAGGGCGGGGTCGGCGGCGAGAGTGCGGGCCTGGTCGAAGAGCTCCGCGGCCCGCGTCAGATCGCCCTGGCGGTACGCCGCGACCCCCATGTTGTAGGGGATCTCCGCCGCGTCGGGTCGCAGCGTCTGCGCCCGGTCGTAGAGGGCGAGAGCCTCCTCGAACCGCTCGGCGGCCAGGGCCCGGTCGGCGTCTCTGAGCAGCTCGTCGGCGCCCGGCTCCCCCTGGCCGAGACAGATTCCGGCGGCGATCAGGATGGTGACCACAACGAGCCGAGCGCTCATGTCATGACCTCCCGCAGACCGCCGCGGGCCGGGGCGGCCCGGCGGTCACCGATGAATGATCGGGTCAGGAGCATCGCCAGCGCCAGCCCGACGAACCACTGAAACTGCGGATCGTGCCGCCGGACGGTCGCGGCCTCCAACTCGCGCTTGGCCACCGGCTCGATCCGTTCGGCGTAGACGCGACCCATGTCCACGGTGCCCGTGCCGACCGGAACAAACGCGCCGCTGGTGGCCAGGGCCATCTCGCGGAGCAGCGACGGGTCCATCTTCGACCACACCTCCTGGCCGTCGTGGGTGAGCCAGAGGGTCTGACCGTTCTCCTCGACGGGGATCCTGGCCCCTTCGCCGGCGTCGCCGATGCCCACGGTGTGAATCGGGACCGCCAGCTCCTCGTGCAGTGCCCGCGCCGCCTCCATCGGATAACTGCCCTGATCCTCGCCGTCGGTGAAGACGACGATCGCCTTGTGGTCGGGGATCCTGTCGGTAAACGCGTCGGCAGCGATACGCAGGGCATCGCCCAGGAGCGACCCGCCGCGGGGCGCGGTGTCGGGGCCGGCCGACGACAGGACCAACCGCAGCATGCCGTAGTCGACGGTGAGCGGGCACTTGAGAGCCGCCGTGCCCGCGAAGGTCACCAGGGCCACGCGATCGCCGGCCATCTGCTCCACGAGGTCGCTGATGTACTGCTTGGCCCGGGTCAGGCGGTCGGGCGCCGCATCCCGGGCGAGCATCGACCGCGACACGTCCAGCACCACGACGACATCCACGCCGCGCTGCCGCAGCTGCCGGTAGCTCAGACCCCAACGCGGATCGATCAGGGCGGCCACCAGCAGCACCAGCGCCGTCACCAGCAGCCCCGCCCGCACATACTGGCGGCCGAAGCTTGCCGATGCCAGCAGCCGATCCAGCAGCGCCGTGTCGGCGAACCGGGACAGATCGCGCCGCTTGAGGGCAAACCCCGCCACGATGATCGCCGCCAGCGCGAGCACGACCCACAGCCAGTGAAGCGCGTCGAGATGGTAGAACCTCACGTCCATCACGGCAGCGTGCGAAACCTCGTGTTGGCGAGGACGACGTGAAGCCCGAGAGCCACCAGCGCGATCGAGAGCAGCGGCGGGAGCGTCACCCATCCCAGCTTCACGGACTCGACGGCCATCTCCTCATAGTCGGTATAGCGGCGCTGCTCGATCTCGGTGCGCTCGAGCTCGTCGATCCGGGCGTACACCTCCTGCAGCGAGTCGCCGTCCGTGGCCCGGAAGTACTGGCCGCCGGTGAGCTCGGCGATCTCTTGCAACGTCGCCTCGTCGATGCTGACGGGAACGCGGCGCATCACCCGGCGGCCGCTGAAGGGATCGGTCGTCGGTACCGGCGCCCACGCGCGGTCCGTACCCGCCCCGATCGTGTAGATGCGGATGTCGAAGGCCTCCGCCATCTTGGCGGCGGTGACGGGATCGATGTCGCCGGCGTTGCTCTCGCCGTCCGTGAGCAGCACCATGATCTTGCTCTTGATTCGTCGGTCGCCGCCGAGCTCGGTGTCCAGGCCCGCCATCCGCTCGACGCCGAGGGCGATCGCGTCGCCGATGGCCGTGGCCCGATCCTCCTCGACCGCCGACACCTCCGTGCGGCGGACGGCCTCGATCAGGTGGCGGTGGTCGAGGGTGAGCGGTGACATGCTGTCGGCCCAGGTGGCAAACGTAATGAGCCCGATGAGGTCGTCGGGCCGGCCCGGCAGCGAGTCGCCGCCATCGACGAAATCCTCCACGACGTTCTTGACCGCCTCCAGTCGCGTGACATCGCGGCCGTCGATCGTGAAGTCCATCGCGAGCATGCTGCCGGATCGATCGATGACCATCTGAATGGCGATGCCCTCGGTGAACACGCGTGTGTGCTCGTCGGCCCGCTGCGGCCGGGCCAGGCAGATGATCAGCACGACGATGGCGGCGTCGTGCAAGGCGGTCACGAGCCAGCGCAGTCTCACGGCCCAGGTCGCACCGGCGAGGCCTGCGAGTCCCACGGAGGAGAACGCCACCGCGCCGCGACCCCGGCCGCCCCGACGGCTCCACCACAGCAGCGGCAGCAATCCCAGCAGCACGAGGAACCACGCCGATGGCGATTGGAAGCTCATGCGGCGGCCTCCAGGACGGGAGTCGCGAATTGCGTCTCGCGGATGAACCGGCGGGCCGCGGCCAAAGCGCCGTTGGCGTCCGACGCCGGCGGCACGTGCCGAGCGAACTTGACCAGATCGGCGGCGCGCAGGAACCCCGCCAGCAGCTCCTTGTGGTCGTCGCTGAGCACCGTGCCCGCGCCCGTCTCGCGGAGGAACTCCTCGGTCGTACGCTCTGGGGCCATGAGACCGAACCGTCGCTCGATGTACTGGCGGACGATGTCGCTGAGACGGAAGTAAAAGGAGTGAAACGCCTCCTGCTCGACGAGCCGCTCGGACTCAAGCCGGTCGAGCTGGTCCAGGGCCCATTCGTGAGGCGGGATGGCCGGCGGTCCGGCCTCCTCCCGCCGCCGGCGGCGCCGCAGCACGACGGCGATCACCGCCGCCGCCACCAGCAGCGCCGCGACGGGCAGCCATGCCCGCGAGAGCCCGCCGGGCACCGGGCTCTTCACCGCGGGCCGGATGTCGCGGTAGTCGGTCTCGACCTCGTCGGCGGCGAGCACCGTTCCCACGGTGACCGTCAACGGGTCGCTGGTCAGCGTGCCCTCGATGGTCTCGCCCTCGCCACGGGCATCGACGTACTCCACCGTCAGGGCGGGGAGCTGCTGGTCACCGGAAGCGAAGGTGTCCAGCTCGTAGTCATGACGGAACCGGCGACGCTCCTCTTCGGGCACGTCCGGAGGCGTGTGCCGCCGGCGCACCTGAAAGACGCCGAGCTCGTCGGGAAGCACGGGCATCCGGACCCGCACGCCGTCGGCGGCCGAGACATCGACCGAGAGCGTCAGACGTTGACCGACGCCGACGGGCTGAGGCTGCGCGGTCACCGTCAGCGAGACGGGACCACGCTGCGTGGTTGATGTCACGGTGGACGCGTCCGTCTGCTCCGGGGCGTCCGTTGCCCCACAGCCGCACAAGCCCAGCAGCAGGGCGCCCAGGATCGTGGCCGGAGGTGCCGCTCTCACAGCCGTGCCTCCCGGGTGCGAAAGAACCGGATCAGCGGCTCCACGAAGGACTCGCCCGTATGAACCTGGATGCAGTCGAGCCGGATCTGGCGGAGCGTACGCTCGTGCGTCTCCTGTGTCTGCTGAACGAGCCGCTCGTAGGTGCTCCGCCAGCGGGTGCTCGCCGTGTCCACGACGAGACGCCGGCCTGTCTCGTTGTCCAGAAGCTCGATGAGCCCGGCCCTGGGCAGCGTCCGCTCCCGCCGGTCCGAGACCTTGACGAGGATGACGTCGTGACGGCGTCTGGCGATCCTGATGGCGCGCTCGTAGCCTTCATCCTGGAAGTCGCTGACGAGAAACAGGACCGCCCGCCGCCGCATGATGCGGTTGACGTGGTCCAGGGCGGCGGCGATGTTCGTGCCGCGGCCGGTCGGGGTGAACGCCAGCAGCTCGCGGATCACACGCAGCACATGGCCCGACCCCTTGCGGGGCGGGACGAACTTCTCGACCTGGTCCGTGAAACAGACGAGGCCCACTTTGTCGTTGTTCTTGATGGCCGAGAAGGCGAGCGTGGCGCCCAGCTCCGCCACGAGCTCCCGTTTGAACTGCTCGCGGGAGCCGAACTCCTGCGAGCGGCTGAGGTCCACCACCAGCAGCACGGTCAGCTCACGTTCCTCGCGGAAGATCTTGACGTAGGGCTCCCCGTATCGGGCCGTAACGTTCCAGTCGATGGCCCGGATGTCGTCGCCGACCTGGTAGGGACGGACCTCCTCGAACTCCATGCCTCGACCCTTGAAGGCGGAGTGGTACTGGCCCGCGATGGCGTCGTTGACCAGGTGAGACGTGCGGATCTCGATCCGCCGGATCTTCTTCAGGAGTTCCTTGGGGATCATCAGGGCACGGGAACGTGGTCGAGGACGGTTCGGATGACGTCCTCGGAGGTCTTGTCCTCGGCCTCGGCCTCGTAGGTCACGATGACACGGTGACGCAGGACGTTCATCGCGACGTCCTTGACGTCCTGGGGCACCACGTAGCCGCGGCCGTCGAGAAACGCGTTGGCCCTGGCCGTGAGCGTGAGGTTGATCGTGGCCCGCGGCGAGGCACCGTACTGGATCAGGTCGCCGAGCTCCAGGCTGTAGTCGCCGGGGCGCCGGGTGGCGAAGACGATGTCGACGATGTAGTCCTTGATCTTGTCGTCGATGTAGATCTCGTCGACGACCTTGCGGGCATCGGCGATGGCCTGGGGGGCCATGACCGCGTCGATCGTGTGGGCGGGGCTGGTGGTCGACATCCGGTCGAGGATCTCCCGCTCCTGGCCCCGGTCGGGGTAGTTCACGACGAGCTTGAGCATGAAGCGGTCGACCTGGGCCTCGGGCAGCGGATAGGTGCCCTCCTGCTCGATCGGGTTCTGGGTCGCCAGGACGAGGAACGGCTCGTCGAGGCTGAACGTCTCGGTGCCGATGGTGACGCGGCGCTCCTGCATCGCCTCCAGCAGGGCGCTCTGGACCTTGGCCGGAGCCCGGTTGATCTCGTCGGCAAGAATGATGTTGGAGAAGATCGGGCCCTTCTTGACGGCAAAGCGGCCCTCGTTGGGCTGGTAGATGAGCGTGCCGATGAGGTCTGCCGGCAGCAGGTCCGGCGTGAACTGGATCCGCTGGAACCCCGTCTGGATGCCCGCGGCCAGGCACGAGACGGCCGTGGTCTTGGCCAGGCCGGGCACGCCTTCGATGAGGAGGTGGCCGTTGGCGAGCAGCCCGATGAGCATGCCGTGCAGCAAGTCGTCCTGGCCGACGATGACGCGGTGCATCTCCTCGGCCAGCTCGCGGAAGGGACGGCTGGCGGCCTGGACCTGTTCGCCGATGTGCTTGACGTCGAGCTGGGTCGTGGTCATGGGTCTCCTCGAATCTACTACACGGGTCCCGGGCGGTTCGCAGGATTCAGCATGGGACTGAGATGCGCATGGGCCTGCAGCCTTCCGGCCCGGCGATGAATCCGAACATCTTAGTAACGCTGCGGGCAGCCTCTCAAGGGGGCCGCGGGAGGGGGCCCGGCCGTGCTCAGCCGTGAAATCGGGCCGGGGGGTTTCCGATTACAAGGTAGCACGCGACGCATCCGTCCACGGAAGGAGCCGGTCATGACTCCCTACAGTCGAAAGTACCTGCGGCAACGCTTCCTGGATACGCAGCAGACCCAGCTCGCCGAGGACGCCAAGCTGGCCGACCCGGCCGACGCCTACCGGGAGCTGCTGGACGAGCTGACGGATGAGCAGGAGGAGGAGCAGAGGGCGGATTGCGCGGCGTGAGCTGCGCCGCGGCGACGTGACCCCTGCCCCGCTGTCTTGTGTCCTACCGGACGGCCTCGTACGGCAAACCGAGCGCGGCGAAAAGAAACGTGTAGGAATCCGCGAGCTGCTGGTCCCGCTCGGAAAGGCCCGTGCCGGAGCCGTGGCCGGTCGTGTAGCTGACGCGCAGCAGCACCGGGTTGGGTGTCCCTGACGCCTGGAGGCGGGCCGCCATCTTGAAGGACTGCCACGGCTCCACCCGCGGATCGTTGATGCCGGTGGTGGCCATGACCGACGGATAGACGGTGCCGTCGGTGACGGCGTGGTACGGCGAGTACGCGTACATGCCGGCAAACTGCCCGCGGTTCTTGACGGTGCCGAACTCCGTGATGTTGAACTCCCCGTTGGGTGACAGCTCGGTCCGCAGCACGTCACTGATCCCGACATGAGCCAGCACCGCTGCGCACACATCGGGGTGATGGACCATGACGCCGAAGACCATGAGGCCGCCGGCGCTGCCGCCCTGGATCGCCAGGCGATCCGCCGAGGTGTACCGCGTCTTCGCCAGATAACGGGCACACGCTGCGAAGTCGTCGATGGTGACTTTCTTATTTTCCAGGTTGGCGACGCGGTGCCAGGTGTCGCCGTACGCCCCACCGCCGCGGATATTCGCCACGGCGTAGATTCCCCCCTGCTCCAGCCAGATTCGCCGGTGGGCGCTGAAGCGCGGACCGATCGTGAAGCCGTAGCTGCCGTACCCGTACAGCAGAAGCGGCGAGGTGCCGTCGAGCGTCGTGCCCTTTCTCATGACGATCGTGATGGGGATCCGGGCGCCGTCCTCGGCGATCGCGAACTCCCGCCGCACCTCGCAGTCGCTGAAGTCCGCCAGGGACGTGTGCACGAGCGGCGTCGGCTCGAGCCGGCCGGGGACCGGCGTGTACCGGTAGAACGCCGGCGGCGTCAGGTAGCTCTGGAGCCGCAGCAGTATCTCGTCGGCCTCCAGATGCACCAGACCCGAGATGGTGGCGACCTCTCCGGTGTCGATGACTTTCGAGGACCCGTCCGCCCCGTCGTAGACGCGAAGCTGAGTCGGCCCGCCCAGCATCTCCACGACGTAGAGACGGCTCGCGGCGGGCAGGTACGACCGGATGACCGCCTCCGTCTCGGGCACGGCCACCGTGGCCCGGGCCAGGTTCGGGGTGTCAAGCGACAGCCGCAGGATCTTCTTGTGCGGAGCATTGCTCCGCGACAGCATGTACATCGCGTCGTCCTCGCCGATCGTGGCGTGAATGACGTGGTCCTTGAAGTCGGCGATCCGAATCCAGTCGAACTTCGGGCCCTTGAGCCAGTAGGCGTACTCGCCCCCGTCGCCGTCGCTGACCTCGGCCAGCACGTGGCGGCCGTCGGCGCTGCTCTCAAACTCGATCTCGGCGATCCGGGGGAACTGCCGACCCAGCACGTAGGTGTCGTTCGAGATCGGCGTGCCCAACTGGTGGAAGTAGATCTGCTGATAGAACGGCAGGTCCTTGTCGGGCCGTTCGCCGGGGTAGGGGTACCGCGTGTAATAGAGACCCCCGTTGTCACCGGTCCAGGCCACGTCGCCGCCGGCCGTGCCACCGTTGACCCGCGGGATCCGGTCACCGAGCTCACGGCCCGTGGCCGTCTCGAAGATGTGCAGCGTGCCGTCCTCGGTGCCGTCCCGAGACAGGGAGACCGCCACCAGCGACCCGTCGAGCGACGGGACGAAGAAGTCGATGGTGGTCTTCGCGTCGGGGTCGATGACGGTCGGGTCCACGAGCACACGCTCGCCCGTCAAGCTGTCGCCGGAGGGGAAGACGACGAGAAAGGCCTGCTCCTTGGGAGGCTGGAACTTCATGGAGAAGATCCGGCCGCCGCGGTGCGTCAGCGCAAAGTAGCTCGGTGACGCGTTGTGGGTCAGCTCGATGACCCGATCGAGGATCGCGCTTCGCTCCGGCCGCGAATCGAGCCACCGGCGGGTAAAGGCGTTCTGCGCGTCGGCCCACGCGCGGACCTCGGCGTCGGCGACGTCTTCCATGTATTGATAGTCGTCGGCGACGTCCACCCCCCAGTACGTATCGGTGACGGGCCGTTTGGGGGCCGCGGGCGGGCCCGCGTGCGTGACGAGAGCCGACGAGACGGCGAGGCACAGGGCGGGGACGGCAAGCAGTGACTTCATCGGAGGTCCTCCACGGGGATTGACCGCCGGGCGGCGGTGACCCCCATGGTAACCGGCACGCAACGCACGGGCGGTCAAGCCGCCCGCGGCACCCGTCGGCTCACGTCCCGTCCAGCGCCTGCTCCGCCGCCGCCAGGAATCGCCGGGCGCGACGCGGCAGCGGCCGACGCCCTGGACGCGTCGCGGCGCGGAGGGCGGCCGCCGTCAACGCCATCGCCTCGAAGACGGCAAGCTCCCGGACTTCAATGGAGCCGCGTCGCAGGAACGCCGCGCGAAACATATCAGCCAGCTCCTCGACCGCACGCGCCCGCCCGGGTCGCCGCAGCGGCGCCCGGCGGAGACGCGCCAGGAAGGTGGCGGCATCCAGGGCTCGCGGCGCCAGGCACAGGTTCTCCCAGCCGACGATGGTCAGCGAGTCACCGTTGGCGATCATCTGGCCGTGGCAGAAGCCGCCGTGGGCAGGAGCGAGATTGCTCTCATCGAGCGACTCCGCCGCGAGGCGCTCCAGCACGCGGTCGATCTCCCCCGCAAGCCTTGGCAGCCTGACACGCAGCCGCTCGACATTGCGGTGCAGGTGGGCGAGCTCTCCCCGGAAGGTGCGCTCCTGTGCGGGGTCCAGGCCCGAGTCCTGCAGCTCAACGAGAGCCTCGGCGGCGATCTGCATGAACCGCGCGGGATCCGCGCCGGCGGGAAGCGGCTCGTCGCGCTCCAGCTGCCGGATCCACCGGGCCAGCTCGTCCCCGCCGCGTGCTTCGGACATGAACAGCAGGCGGTGCTCCTCGTCGTACCCCAGAGGCTCAGGGGTCTTCAGCTGCTTGGCGCGGCTGGCCACCGGCCACACGGCACGCAGGTTGTGGTCGTGCATCTCGCCCCGGTCATCGGCGAAGATCTTGACATAGACGATGCGGCCGTTTGGCCTGCCGTTGGATCCCGCCAGGCTGGTCGCGAGCCGCAGCACGCAGCTCCGCCAGGGGCGATACCGGCAGAACTCGCGACGCACCTCGGCGATCTTCGCACCCTTGCGGCATTCCACGAGGTGCCGTGACAGCAGACCGGCGCCCTCGCGTCCGGTGATCGCGGCGAGGCCGGGGAGTGCGGGGTCGATCGGCAGCAGGACCGCGGCCATCTCCAGGTCGTCGAGATAGAAGGCCAGCTGGTTGAATGGCTCGGCCATCGGGTGCTTGGCCGCGGCGCGGCACCGGTACATCAGCTCGGGGCTCAGAAAGTCCGGCGGTACGGGAAACGTGGCGACCAGCGTGTGCTCCCAGACCCGGCCCGCGGGTCCCCGGACCGTGAGGCGGTACACGAGCCTGGTCCGCCGCCGGGGAGAGGTCGGCAGCACCGTGGGCTGGATCCGGCAGGCCGTGATGCGGATCGGCGTGTCCGAAAGGGGAGCCAGCTCGCGCTGCAGGATCGAGCGCATCTTCTTTTCGTCGGTGAGACGCGAGCGGAAACCCGTCTGTCGCACCGGTGTTGCGAGGGACGCCTGCCCTGCCATCGTCCTTCCTTTCCCCTCCGAGGGATCGAAGGCCGTTTCACCACGGACTCGACCAACGGGCGTGCGGTCGAACCCGCACGATCCGTCCCGATTGATTGCGAGGACTGACCGTCCCCCACCGTGGTGTGCCGCGCGACGCTGCGGGTCGCGACCGAGATCAGCTTTCGTCAACGCTCATGAAATGACCTCCCCGGCGCAGGCGAAAGCGCGCGACGACACGACCTTCTTGCTTGGCTGTTTCTCCTCCTACCCCTTCCTTGTGGGGTCGGCGCGATTATGGCAGAGGGTTCACCGGGCTGTCAAGAGACCGGTCGACCACGAGACCGTCTGCGGCCGGCGCGATCGCTCTATCCCCAATTGCCGAGAAGAATAAGGAAATCGCCGATTCCGACCGTGCCGTCGCCGTCGAGGTCAGCCGAGGTGTGTGTCGCCCCCCAATAGCCAATCAAGATCAAAAAGTCGGCGATGCCGACCTGGCCGTCGTTGTCGAGATCGCCGAGAGCCGGCATGACCGGTCCCAGCGCGACGGCCGCGGCGAGATCGAGGCGCCCCTCGCCCAGCTCCCCGATGAAGGTCGGATTCGTCGCATCGATGTTGACCGCACTGTCGGTGAGCGCGCTGAGCACTTCGTCGGTCGTCTCCTGCTCGTAGGTCCACTCCGGATGCTGGGCGCGAATCAGCGCCGCCGCGCCCGAGGCGAACGCGGTAGCGAAGCTCGTGCCCTCCCAGGCGGCGTAGTCTCCTCCGGGCAGGGCGCCGATGATCGAGCGGGCCAGGTCGTACTGCTCCGGATTGCCGTCTACGCGGGCGCTTGCTCCGGGTGCCGTGATCGCCAGGTTCTCGTTGTAGTTGCTGAACCCGGCCTTGACGTCAAGGTCGTCGGTGGCGGCCACGCCGAGCGCCGCGGTGTCCATCGCCGGGAACTCCTCGGGGTCCGACCGGTTCGAGTTCCCGGCTGCGCTGACGGTCACGATGCCCAGGGCCGCTGCCGCATCGATGGCCTCGCTGACGACGCCGGAGTCGCTGGTGGAGCCGAGGCTGAGGTTGATCACCTCGGCGCCGTGCTCGATCGCATGGTAGATCCCCTCGGCGATCATCCAGGTGCTGCCCACGCCGTCGCCGTTGAGAACGCGGACGGGAAGGATCTTCGCGTCCGGCGCGATCAGCGTGATCAGGCTCGCCACGTATGTTCCGTGGCCGACGAGCTCGTCCGTGGCCCCGTCGCCGTCGGTGTCCAGCCCGTCGCCGACGTCGCTCGTGTCAGGGTTGTCGTCGACGAAGTTGAAGCCGCCGGCGAGAACTTTTCCCGCCAGAGCCGGGTGAGCGGCGTCGATTCCTGTGTCGAGTACGGCTACGACCGTTCCGCGACCCGTCGATGCCTGGTGAGTGACGCCGAGGTCGAACAGGCCGGCAGCGAACTGCGTCTCGAAGAAGAGTTCGCCGCTGGGCACATAGAACCAGAGACTGCCCGTGCTGCCCTCCGGCGCGGACGCCTCGTAGGCGAAGCCGCCCCACTGCAGCGACTCGAGATAACCTCCGCCTAGATCGAGCTCTAGCTCGTCGAGATCGAGTTGCGAGAGGCCGGAGGGATCGAAGCCCAGCAGGTACGTTCCGCAGGGTTCGATCACATCCAGGACCGTCAGTTCGAGCCCGATCGCCGCATGGTCGGCCTCGCACTCAGCAATGAACGTGTCGACATCGACACCCTCGACGACGCAGACGACGGCCTGACCCGGAATAGGCGGATCCGGCTCGTGATCATCAGCGACGACCGGCGCGCCGGCGGCGGCTGCGCACCCGGCAATGATCCAGAGTCGTTCGACGGCCTTCATTCTGGCTCCTCCGCGATCTCCCGGACTCATCTCGCTGTCCAGTGGAGGATCTCACGCTGCGGCCGGGATGTCCAGCATCCCGTCGGCCTTTTTTTGAACCGTTGCCCGGAAAGACGTATTGCGCGATCCGGGCACGGCCTCTAGCTAGGCGGCAGCAGACCGTCGGTCCACGCGTGCAACCGTCGGCAGAGCTGTTGGTGTGTCCATGAGATGCGGAGAAAGTCGGATGAGCAGAAAACTGCACCTCGCAACGGCGCTGCTAGGAGCCTACATCATGGTCTCGGCCGGAGCCTCGGCCGGAATCCCCACGGTCAGGGAGTGGCTGGCCGATCTCGGCGGCTCCTTTCAAACCGCCGCAAACTGGCTGCCCGCCGGCGTGCCGGGCCCGGTCGATACCGCGATCTTCGACCTGACGGACATGTACACCGTCACCTTTTCGCTGCCGGTCGCCAACGAGCTGCTCAATGTCTCGGAGGGGGTGGTCACCTTCGACCTGGCTGCCGCGCAGTATGACGTCAATGCGCTCATCGTCGGCGAGACACTCACCGACGCTGCAACGCTGACGCTTCTCAACGGAACTCTCGCCGTCGCCCCCAGTCAGCAGAAGATCCCGGAGGGCGCGCGTATCGGCAAGGACCTCGGAGCCGTCGGCACGCTCATAGTCTCCAACGGAGCGACGTTCTCGAGCGCGCAGGTCGTTCTCATCGGAGACGCAGGGACCGGATCGCTGCTGGTCACCAACGGCGGATCAGCCGACACCCCGATCGTTAACATCGCCGATGACACCGACTCCATGGGGTCGGCCACGGTGGACGGACCAGGGGCGACGTGGACCAGCACCGGCGGCATCGGCGTCGGCAATGGCGGAACAGGAACGCTGGCGGTGGTCAACGGCGGGGCGCTGACGAGCCAGGCGGCGGTCCAGATCGGCGATAACGAGGAGGCCAGCGGCACGGCCACCCTCTCGGGGGCTGCGTCGAGCTGGACGGCGATCGGCGCCGTGACGGTGGGCAACTCCGGCACTGGCGCTCTGTCGATCACCGACGGCAGCACGTTCACCGCGGTGAATGTCAACATCGGCGACGAGCTTCTCTCGAACGGGACGGTCACCGTCGGGGGCGCCCTGACGAGCTGGACGGGGTCCGGCGAAACCCGGGTCGGCCGGCTCGGCTCCGGCACGCTCACCATCAATACCGGGGCGTCGGTGTCCGGCGTCAACGGCAGCCTGGGTGAGGTGCCGGGTTCAGACGGCACGGTGACCGTCGACGGCAACGGCTCCACGTGGAGCAGCACGGGCGAGATGATCGTCGGCAACGGGGGCGCGGGATCGCTCACCGCTTCCAATGGGGGATCGGTGACCGCGTTCG
>JBFGEG010000086.1:0-15623 GCA_041580235.1 Phycisphaerales bacterium | reverse complement strand
CGAGGCTCTGCGGGAAGTTCTGGCCTGGATCCACGTGTCCGGATTGTCCGCGGCGGAGCTGGCGACGTCGCGACGGTCGGTGCTGGACCCCTGCACCCCCGATGGCATGTCTCGGCGACAGTTCGAGCAGGCCGTGGAGGGGCCCTGATCGCCCGTACGGCAGGGGTCGGGCTTTGGTCAATGTCGGTGTTTTTCCGTTCGGAGGGTATCAACGCCCCCGCCGACGGTCTCTGCCCCTCCGGAGTCTCTTCCGAATGAGGTCTGGAGCGGGAATGGCGTCACTGGGAATCGACATCCTCGGCCCCGACGGGAAGCCGGGCCCCGAAAGCAGCGTCGCCGGCAACGGCCGCCGCGGACCCCGCATTGCCCTGTACTCCCACGACACGCAGGGCCTGGGTCATATCCGCCGCAACCTGCTGATCAGCGGGGCGCTGTGTGACGGTGGCGCCACCCCCACGATTCTTCTGCTGTCCGGCCTGCGAGAGGCGTCGGCCTTCGCCCTCCCGCCCGGCGTCGATTGCCTGACGCTGCCGTCGCTGGGCAAGGGCGTGGACGGGCTCTATTTCCCGCGATCGCTCGACGTCCCCATGGCCGACCTCATCGCGGTCCGGAGCAAGGCGATGACGGCGGTCCTGAGGTCGTTCGACCCGGATCTGCTCATCGTGGACAAGGTCCCTCGCGGTGTCTTCGACGAGCTGACGCCGAGCCTCGACATGCTCACGGCCCGCGGGCGGGCTCGCATCGTGCTGGGGCTGCGAGAGGTGCTTGACGAACCCGACGCCGTGCGACGTGAGTGGGATGACGGGGACTACGAGGGCGCGATTCGCCGCCACTACCACCACCTATGGATCTACGGGGACCGGGAGGTCTACGACACGGTCAACGAGTACGACCTCCCCGCGGACATCGCGGCGATGGCGAACTACACCGGGTATCTTAATCCGCTCGACCTCCCGCAGCCGCTCAACGACGATCTGCCGGAGTACATGCGGGATCTGCCGGCCGGAGACGGCCCACTGACCGCGTGCCTCGTCGGCGGCGGCCGGGACGGCATGCCGCTGGCCGAAGCCTTCCTGACGGCTCGGATGCCGGGGCCGAGGGTGCTCGTCACCGGCCCGCTCATGCCGGAGGAGAGCCAGGTCCGGCTCCGCGGTCTCGCGGCATCCTGCCCGTCCCTGCGTATTCTCGAGTTCGTCACGGACCCCTGTCCGCTCCTGGCGCGGGCGGATCGAGTCATCGCGATGGGCGGATACAACACGGTCTGCGAGATCATGGCCTACGAGAAGCCGGCCCTGATCGTGCCGCGCACGCAACCGCGGGTGGAGCAGCTCATCCGCGCCACCCGCCTCGCCGCGCTCGGCTTGATCGACGTGCTGCGGCCCGAGTCGCTCACGTCCGGCGCGTTGTCCTCGTGGGCGGCCACTGCCGCCGCGCCCCCACCGGCGGCCCGGGCGGTGATCGACTTCAACGGCATGCAGCGTCTGCCGCAGCTCATGCGGGAGCATCTCGCGGCGAACCCGCTGGCGCAGGAGACCGTTCATGTCGCGTCCTGACCGACAGCGCGTCGGATACGTCGTCAAGATGTATCCGCGGCTCGCGGAGACTTTCATTCTCAACGAGATACTTGCCCACGAGGCAGCCGGCCGCGAGCTCGAGATCTTCTCGCTTCGGTCGCCGGTCGACGGCAAGTTCCACCGCGACCTGGGACGGGTTCAGGCCGACGTCACCTACATCCCCGGCCACACGGTCAAGGCAGAGGACTTCTGGACCACGGTGTCGGAGGCGGGCCGCGAAAGCCTCATTGCGCAACGGATCTGGGAGGACGGCCGCAAGGAGCTGGCAGGCAGCGTCAACCAGGCGATCCACCTCGCGCGGGCCGTGCGCGAGCTCGGCGTGACGCACATGCACGCCCACTTTGCCACGATCGCCACCACGGTGACGCGGCTGGCATCTCGTCTCACGGGCGTCCCCTACTCGTTCACGGCGCACGCCAAGGACATCTACCACGAGAGCGTCCAGGACGACGACATGACGCGGAAGCTTCGCGACGCATCGAGCGTGGTCACGGTCAGCGATTTCAACCGCGACTATTTGCGCAACCGTTTCGGACCGGTGGCGGACGGTGTCCGACGAATCTACAACGGGCTCGACCTGCAGGACTTCTCGTACACGCCGCCCGATGGCCGGCCGCCGTTGATCCTCGGAGTGGGCCGTCTCGTCGAGAAAAAGGGGTTTGCCGATCTCATTCGGGCATGTTCGATTCTCAGGGATCGGAACCGCGAGTTCGAATGCGAGATCATCGGCGGCGGCGTTCTGCGCAAGGATCTCGCCGAGCTCATCACCGAACTCAACCTCTCCGCGTGCGTCCGGATGCTCGGCCCGACACCCCGTGAGGAGGTCAACCGGCGTATGGGTCAGGCCGCCGTCCTTGCCGCCCCGTGCGTGGTGTCGCCCAACGGCAACCGCGACGGCCTGCCCACGGTGCTCCTGGAGGCGATGGCGGTCGGGACCCCGTGCATTTCGACACCGGTCACCGGGATACCCGAGCTCGTCCGGGACGGGGACACGGGCCTGCTCGCCGCGGAGCGCGATCCGAGATCCCTCGCCGACGCCCTGCAGCGGCTTCTCGACGATCGTGGCCTGGGCCTGGCGCTGGCCGCCAGCGCGCGGCGACGCATCGAATCCGACTTCGACATCCACCGCAACACCGTTGCCCTACGCGAGCTCTTTAGTCCGGCGTCTGCGGAACTCACGCCTCGCCGGGCGGTGGAGGTCGGATAATGCGGGTCGCCTATGTTTGCGCCGACCGGGGCGTACCGGTCTTCGGGTGCAAGGGCAGCTCCATTCACGTTCAGGAAGTGGTCCGCAATCTCGTGGCCGAGGGCGCGGCCGTTGACCTCTTCGCCGCGCGCGTGGGCGGGACGGCTCCGGCCGGATTCGGATCCGTCGACGTCCATCGGCTGCCCAAGAAGCACAGCCAGGGACTGGAGGAAAGGGAGCGGTGTTCCCTGGAGGCCAACGATCACCTTCGAGCCGCCCTGGGGGAGGCCGGCCCTTTTGACTTCGTCTATGAGCGTCATTCGCTGTGGAGCTACGCGGGCATGGAGTACGCGCGGGACTCGGGCGTGCCGGGCCTGCTGGAGGTCAACGCGCCTCTGCTCGAGGAGCAGCGGCGGTACCGCGGGCTGGTCCGTGAGGGCGATGCGCGCCGGGCAGTGCAGCGCGCCTTCGGGGCCGCTTCGGCGCTGCTCGGAGTCTCCGATGGCGTGGCCGAATACCTCGAACGGCAGCCTGCCGCCCGCGGTCGCGTGCACGTCGTGCCCAACGGTGTCGATCCGTCCCGCTTCCTGCGCCCGCCAACCACGGCCGTCCCCTCCCCCACTCGCGGCACCGCGCCGATGACCGTGGGTTTCGTCGGCACGCTCAAGCCATGGCACGGCGTGGAGGACCTGGTCGAGGCGTTCGCGCAGATGCACGACCTTGATCCGCACACGCGTCTGCTCATCGTGGGCGATGGTCCTCAGCGGCCTAGACTTATGGAGCAGACGGTGGCGTGCGGAATCGAGAACGCGGTGGATTTTCCGGGGGCCGTCGCTCCGTCGGAGATTCCACCGATGCTCGCCTCCCTTGACGTCGCCGTCGCCCCCTACCCGCCCCTCGAGGACTTCTACTTCTCGCCGCTCAAGCTCTTTGAATACATGGCCGCAGGGCTCTCCATCGTTGCCGCTTCAATCGGCCAGATCCGGCAGCTGATCGTTCACGGGACGACCGGCGTGCTCTATCCTCCGGGCGATACCGCAGCCCTGACGGCGGCCCTGATCCGGCTTCGTGCCGACCCCGCGCTGCGGCGTCGGCTCGGTGACGAGGCGCGCCGCGTGGCCGCCCGCGACCACACCTGGCACTCGGTGATCCGTCGGATCTTCGAGCTCGCAGAGCGGCACTCCGATCGCCATGCCGTGCTCCGGCCCGACGGGGTAACGCGCTGATGGGACGGCGCAAGTCCGTCAAGACGTCGGTGCCGACCCTGCGCCACATGCTGGTCCGCTTCTGGCCGCTGATCCGCAAGCAACGATGGCTCATCGTCGGTTCCGGGTCGGCCCTGCTCGGCGAAGTCGCCCTGCGTCTGCTCGAGCCCTGGCCGTTGAAGTTCGTCTTCGATCACGTGCTCATGACGCCGTCGTCACCGGGCAGTGCGCCCGCCGCCTTGAGCCCCACGGCGATCCTGGCGCTGGCGGCCGTCGCCGTGGTCGTCATCGCCATCTTTCGGGCGGCGGGCACCTACATCCGGCGCGTCGGCTTCGCGCTGGCGGGAAGCCGCGTGCTCACGCAGTGCCGGGGTGAGCTCTTCTCGCACATTCAGCGGCTCTCACTCTCGTATCACAGCAAGAAGCGAACCGGGGATCTCCTGACACGCGTGGTCGGCGACATCGGCCTGCTCAAGGAGGTCGCCATCACCGCGGCCATGCCGATGGTCGCGCACCTGATCACCCTCACGGGGATGATCGGGATCATGCTCTGGATGAACTGGCGGCTGGCACTGATCGGGCTGGCGATCATGCCGCTGTTCGCGCTGTCCACCCGCCGTATCGGCCGCCGTATCCGGCAGGTGGCCCGCGTGCAGCGGCAGCGCAAGGGTGAGATGGGAGCCACCGCCGCCGAGGCGATCGGATCGATCAAGATCGTCCAGGCCCTGTCGCTCGAGGACGTCCACCAGAAGGCGTTCTCGGCCCGGAACAAGTCCGACCTCCGGGAGGGCGTCAAGGCAAAGCGGCTCTCGGCGCGGCTCGTGGGAACGACCGAGATCCTCATCGCGCTCGCCAGCGCGCTGGTCTTGTGGTTCGGTGCGCGGCTTGTCGTGGCGGGGTCGCTGACGGCTGGGGAGCTCATCGTCTTTCTGGCGTATCTCCGGACGGCGTACCGGCCCATGAAGAACATGGCCAAGTACTCGGGCCGGATCGCCAAGGCGGCGGCGTCCGCCGAGCGCATCATCGAGGTGCTCGACACGACACCGATGATCAGCAATCGACCCGGCGCCGAAGCGGCGCCGCCTGCGATCGAGGAGGTGCGGTTCGATGACGTGAGCTTCGCCTACGAGCCCGGCGTGCCGGTGATCACGCAGCTCGGCTTCACCGCGAAGAAGGGGGAGGTCGTGGTCCTGGCCGGTCCGTCCGGCGCAGGCAAAACCACGGTCGTCAATCTTCTGTTGCGGCTCTACGATCCGGAATCCGGTCGCATCGCGGTCAACGGCCGCGATATTCGCGAGTTCACCTTCGAGACCCTGCGGCGCCGCATCGCGGTCGTTCCGCAGGAGAACATCCTCTTTGCCGTCAGCCTTCGTGACAACATCGCCTACGGCGCCCCTGGCGCTACCGACGAGCAGGTGGTGGCCGCGGCCAAGCTCGCGCGAGCCCACAAGTTTATCAACGCTTTGCCGAACGGATACGACACGGTGGTCGGGGAACGGGGCCAGACGCTGTCGGAGGGCCAGCGTCAACGGGTTGCCATCGCCCGGGCGGCGATCCGCCAGGCCCAGATCCTGATCCTCGATGAGCCGACGTCCAGTCTCGACAACCAGAACAACCGGTCCATCCGCCTGGCCCTCGGTGATCTGAGCCGCGATCGAATCACGTTCGTCATCGCCCACGATCTCTCGACGGTTCAGGACGACAACACCGTGATCTACCTCGACCACGGCCGCATGGTCGAGTGCGGGACGCACGCCCAGCTCATCCGCG
This sequence comes from Phycisphaerales bacterium, assembly GCA_041580235.1. Taxonomy (GTDB): domain Bacteria; phylum Planctomycetota; class Phycisphaerae; order Phycisphaerales; family SM1A02; genus JADFOJ01. Next base: position 9,888 of record JBFGEG010000086.1, on the reverse strand, counting down.
GTGAGGGGCCCTACGCGGCGATGTTCTCGCTGCAGGGCGAGCGGACCGGAGAGGTGGGGACCGCCCATGCAGTGTCCAGCTGATGCCAGCCTGGTGCGGCGGGACCCCGACGTCCCCGGCCTGGCCGTGCTGCTGGACTCGGGTCGCACGGCGGAGCTCCTGGCACGCGTTTATCCCGAAGCGGCGCTGACCGCAGTCGAGCCGCGGTACGTCCGCTACAAACGGGGAACGAGCTGCCTCGTGGGGTATTCGGTCGAGTGCGCAACGGGCGCGGTGGAGGTCTATGCACGGGCTCACACCTCCGGCACCGTATCGAAGCTCGACAAGGCGGCGCAACGGGAGAGCGTCTCCTCGCCGCTGGGGGCCGGCGTGACCGTCATTCCGGAGCAGTCGATCGTCATCTATCCGTTTCCGAATGACCACGAGCTGCCGTCGCTGCGGGAGCTGGGGGATCCCCGGTCGCGGCGCCAGCTGATCGAGCACGTCCTGCCCGATGAAGATGATCTCCGTGACGCGCCGCTGGAAGCCCTACGTTACAAGCCGGAGCGCCGCTACGTCGCTCACTTGCGTCGGGCCGGCGGTGGCGGGGCCGTGCTCAAGTTCTGCACGAGGCAGGACTACCTGTTGCGGAAGGACAACGTGGACACGTTCGCGAGCTCTCCGGCGCTGCGGGTGCCGCGGCGGCTGGGCCGCTCCCGCCGGTACCACGTGACCGCGGTGGAATGGCTGGAAGGCGTGCTGCTGCCCGATGCCATCCACTCGGAAACCTTCGCGGCTTCGTTCGGCGCGGTCGGGGCGGCCGTCGCGCACCTGCACGCACAGAAGCCGAAGAAGCTGCAGACGGTCTGGTCGTCCGACCGTTACGCGCAGATCCTGGTTGAGGCCGCCGACGCCGTGGCCGAGGTCCTGCCCGACATGGCGGGTCGAGCCGGACAGCTGGCTCGGCGTCTCGCCGAGAAGCTCACCACCCGGCACTGGCGCGAGGGGCGGGCCATTCACGGTGACCTGGCGGTTGACCAGGTGGTTCTCCAGGACGACCGGGTGGGGATCATCGACTTCGATCGGGCGGGATACGGCGATCCGCGGATCGACCTGGCGCGGTTGCGGGCGGGGCTCATCCAGGATGTCATCCGAGGCATGTTCGCCGCGGACCGGGCCGACGCCTGCCTGGAGGCATTCCTCGACGCGTACCGCACCGAATCACGCAAGGACGTGACCCGCAAGCTCGAACGGTTCACCGCCGCCGCGCTTCTTCAGCACGCGATCGAGCCGTTTCGCCGTCGCGATCCCGACTGGCCCGCCCGCACGGTGGCGATGATCGAGGCGGCGGAGCAGCTCGCCGGCGCCGCCACGGAGGTGGCCGTTGATTGACCGCCTCGCCCGACTCGACGTCGCCGGCGACACCCACCGCCGGTTGCGGCTTCCGGAGGGCTGTCTGGTTCTGCGCCGGGCCTGGCCCCGGTCCGGAAGCCATCTGCTGCTGGAGTATGTCAGCGGCGACGGCATGATCGTTCCGGGGCAGTGGTTCGCCGACGCGGACACGCTGGGACGGGTGGCCAGCGAGACGGCGCGCCGCTGTCCGGGCATGCCTCCCGTCGTGCTCGGCACAAAGAACGTCATGCTTCAGCCGTGGGGAACCGATCGCCGGCTTCGCGGCCTCGCACCGCTTCTGTCGCGAGCCGGGACGACCTTGCTGGCGCACCGTCCCGAGCGTCGAGCGGTGGTTGAACAAGTCGGTCCGGACGGCGAGCACTACGGCAAGGTCTTTCGACCCTCCCGGCTCTCAGATGTGCTCACGCGGGCGCGGGCGATCGAGGCGCTGCCGCAGCGCGGCTTCGCCGTCCCGGACATCCTGGAGTCGGACCACCGCCAAGGTGTCGTCATCTGCTCGGCTCTGGCGGGGACCTCGCTGTACGAGCTGTTGAGCTCAGGTGACCGCCTCGTCGCGGGAGCACGGGCCGCGGGGCACGCGCTCCGCGGGCTGCACGGGGCGCCGACCGATCGCGGAGCCGTTCACGACGCCGAGGCCGAGGTCGAGATGCTCCGCCACCAGCTCGACCGGCTCGCCTCCCTGGAGCCGGAGATGCACCGGCGTCTGCGAGGCGCATCGGAACATGTCTTTTCCGGGCTGGTCGCGGGCTCGTGCAGCCTCGCGCTGATTCACCGCGACCTGTACGACAAGCAGATCTTCGTCGATGACCGGTCCGGCGTGGGCCTGCTCGACTTCGACACGGTGACGGTCGGCGAGCCGGCTCTTGACATTGCCAACACACTGGTTCACTTCGAGCTTCGGGCGATACAGGGCTTGTGCTCCTTTGATCTGGCCGCCGCGGCCGCGGACGCCCTCCTCGAGGGGTATCAGCCCGACCCGGCGGTTCGGGTGCGCCTGCGGCCGTACGGTGACGCGGCCCGACTGCGGCTGGCGGGGCTGTACGCGTTCCGTCCGCCGTGGCGTCACCTGCCGGCGCAGCTCCTGGATCGGCTCGAGCGGGAGGCCCCCGTCACGTCTGGCGCGTGACCGCTCACTCGCCCGGCTGCCGCGACTCGGGCCGGGTGAGCGTGCCGATGAGCTCGCGCTGCCACCACGCCCCGGTACGACGCTTGGTGGCCGGGTCGGTGAACTCGTAGCGGTAGAGCATCAGCCGGATCAACCGCGGCGGCTGGTCCTCGAAGGGGTTCTCGCCCAGCAGGGCCAGGACCTCGGGCGTTCCCTGAAGCAGGTGGTCGCGCAGACTCAGCAGCCAGTAGGCGTTGCCGGTCGGGTTGAGGGCGGCGAACCACATCTGCCAGTCGAGGCGGGGCTGGTGCGGTGCCGCGAACCGCGGCCGCCGGGTGACGTCGCCGGGCTTCCAGCGGAAGGCGTACTCCCGCCACGTTACGCCGTCGTCGCTTGCCTCGATCACGATCTCCGGCCGCTCGGTCGTCATGACCCGGAACAGCCCGTAGCCGTTGATGGTCCGAAACGGCTCGATCCACCGCAGCAGCTGGTTGCCGCCGCCAAGCAGCAGGTGCCGGTTGGCCGTGTCGAGGACGGCGACGACGGCGTCGGGCAGCATCGGCCGCTGCTGCGTTCGCACCATCTCCCTCAGGAAGGCCAGCCCGCTGGCGGTGAAGATCACGACGGCCGCGGTGAGCGTTGCGTACCGCCACCCGCGAGGCCTCGGCGGCCGCGACCGATCCTCGGTGAACCGATCCGCGAAGCGCCGGGGCAGACCGCGGCGCAGGAGCCGGTCGTCGAGCAGCAGCAGGCAGAGGATCGCGGCCAGCAGGTTGAAAAAGCAGTAGCTGCCGGTGGCCGCGATCAGGATCTGCAGCCCGATCAGACCCGCCGCGGCCACGTGACGCAGACGACGCGGGCCGAAGATGAGAAACGGCAGGCCGATCTCGATCACGTACATGTTCACGACCGAGAGCCTCTGGAACCACTCGGGAAGCTGGTGGGCGTAGTAGCCGATCCACGACGGCAGAGGCTGCGTCTCGTAGTGCACGTCCAGCGCGGTCAGCCCGCGCCAGGTGGGGTCGCCCGACAGCAGCTTCGTCACGCCCGACAGGAACATGAGCTTGAACAGCAGCCACCGCTCCAGCCACAGGCCCACGGCGGGCGGCCGGCGCTGGCCGGTGAGCCGCGGCCGCCAGTCGGCCGGGGCCAGGAACATCGCCACGAAACCGGTCTCCAGCAGCAAGGTGTCCCACTGAAAGGACAGAAACGCCTGTCCGGCGGCGCAGAGCGACAGATACGTCAGCCACAGCAGAAGCAGCACGGGAACGGGAGCGACGCCGGCCACCAGCAGCAGCGACAGGACGACACCGGCAGCGCACTGCGCGACCAGATAACCGTCGCCCGGATCGATCCAGCAGAGCGTGGGCACCTTCCAGCGGCTCGAAGCACCGAGATTCGTGGTCACCCACTCCAGATGCTCGGCGACCGGGAGAATCCCGTCGCTGCCGATCAGTCCGCGGACCTGCGTCCACAGTGACACGAACGCGATGAGAAACGTCACGCCCAGGAGACGCAGGAACAGCCACCGGGCGATGAGCCATGAATCAGGCGCCGGATCGAGCCCACAGAGCACGCGAGTCAGGGCGGAGAACGCCGGGCGATGACCGGCGACAAAGCGGTAGATCCACTCCGACGTCGCTGCGAAGCCTCCGACGTTGCGGTATGCCCACCGCTTCCAGCCGTGACCCGGCGCCGTGGCCAGCGCGCCGAAGACCGCCTCGGCGCCGGTGGTGATCGTCCCGTCGGGACCGACGAGCCAGACCGCAGTGTCAAAGGTCTGCGGCCCCACCCCCGGAAAGCGCGCGGCCGCGTCGCGGCTTGCCACGTACTCGACACGGTCGCCCGTCAGATCCTGCCAGCGGGCGACGCGGCGGCGGCAGAAGCCGCAGTCGGCGTCGTAGACGAGCACGGGTCTCGCGGGAGCTGCGGGCGTTGCATCAGGCGAGACGGAGCGTTCCAAGACGGGGCCTCAGTCGGGGAGGATGGCGATGATGCGGCAGGGGCCGCCGGTGCCGCCCTCGATCTTCATGGGGAGGGCCAACACCGTCGCTCCCGTCGGCGGGACCCGGTCCAGGTTCGCGACGTTCTCGAGACCGGGGATGTCGGCCTCGGCGAGCACGCGATGAGCCTCGAAGCGGGTGGAGGGTCCGTGGTCGAGGCTCGCCGTGTCCAGGCCCACCAGGTCCACCTGCCGCTCGACCAGGACCCGGGCGGCCTCGGCCCCGATCCCCGGAAAGCTCAAATCCCCGGCCGTCCCACGAACGTCGCTGCCCAGGTACCGCCGAAGGTCGGGGTAGAAGCGGCCCCAACCCGTCCGGACGAGCACCACGGTCCCGGGCTCGATCGTGCCGTGCCGGCGCTCGTGCACCTCGATGTCCCGCGGTGTGAGCGTGTAGTCGGGGTCGGCCGCGCAGCGGTCACGAATGTCGATCACGCGGGCCGGACCCATGAGCTGCGCCAGCGGAATGTCGGCAGTCGTGTTCCCGCCGGAGGCAAAGTGGATCGGCGCGTCAAGATGGGTCCCACCGTGCTCGGAGGCGCAGTAGTCGTTGGAGGCGTACCACTCGCCGGCGTCGTTGAGACCGTGGGCAACCTGGGTCAGGGAGAACCTCTGCGCGGTTGGCCAGTACACGGTGTCTTCATTGAAGGCGTAGGTCAAATCGAGCACGCTCCATTCTTCGATCGCGGGCGAACCCGCGCATCCGCTGACGAGAATCACCCACGCCCACGCGATTCGCATCAGGATCTCCTTTGCCGCATCTGCGCAGTTTGGCCAGGGCGCCGAACACCGCCGGGGTTTTTACCCGAGTTTGTCAAGAGACGGCCCAAGTCGAACTCGAGGCGTACGTTATGGAAAGTATTGCATTTTCGCCACAAAGGTGTTGAATCCGTTTTCCTGCGATCTAGATTGGGCAACGGATTGTCGTTGATCGAGCCGGGCGGGGCTTATTGAAGCCCACGGGGGTGGATGTCCGAATTCTGTGCAGGCTCGGTTGACGAAGCTCCGCGTATGCGTCGCTTTCGTTGGAGATCAACGATGGCCTTTCGGCGCGAGAAGGAACTCGGCTGGACACGACGACACGACAGGAGCATCCCCAACCAAAAAGTTGATTCGGGGAAGCACGGGGGTTCGAGAAGCTTCGAGAGGATCGGGGGTTCCGAGGCGGTCGCCGCCGGTGATCTTCACCGTTGGGCGAACTGGTTGCGACGCAACGAGGCCCGGCAGATCCGCGGCGCGTTGTGTGGGCTGGCGCCGGACGGGTCGGTGCTCGTGTGCGCCATCGGGGCTCTGGAGGAGCTGTCCAACACCAGACCGGTGCTGTTCTCCATGACCAGGGAGCGACGCTTCCTGAGGCGGGTCGTCCTGCTCAACGACAGGCTCGGCTGGACCTTCCCCCAGATCGCGACCTGGCTGGACCGCATCGCCGACGGACGCCTCAGCCTCGACGAGGCCCTGCAGATCCGGTGCCCCAGCCGGCTTCCGACGCCCGGTACGGTGTGATCCGGTCCGGCGCATCCGCCCGACAGGTACACTGGTGGCTCCGTGGACGCCGATCGCGTCATCCTGCACGTCGACATGGATGCGTTTTTCGCCTCGGTCGAGCAGCGCGACGATCCCCGGCTGCGGGGCAGGCCGGTGCTGGTCGGGGGCGACGGGTTGCGGGGCGTGGTCGCCGCCGCGTCGTACGAGGCCCGGGCCTTCGGCTGCCACTCCGCCCAGCCGATGGCGGTGGCGAAGCGGGCCTGCCCCCACGCGGTCGTCGTGCCGCCGCGTGGACGACGGTACCGGGACATCTCCGAGCAGGTCTTCGAGGTCTTCGAGTCATTTACGCCGCTGGTGCAGCCGTTGAGCATCGACGAGGCGTTCCTCGACGTCGCGGGCTCGCGTCGGTTGCACGGACCACCGCGACGGATCGCGGCGGCGATCAAGCAACGGGTCCGTGACGAGCTGGGCCTGACGGCCTCGGTCGGCGTGGCGCCGAACAAGTTTCTGGCCAAGCTGGCGTCGGACATGGACAAGCCTGACGGCCTGACCGTCATTGAGGCGGACGCGGTCGAGGCGACGCTTGACCCGCTTCCCATCGGGCGCATGTGGGGCGTCGGTCCGGCCACGGAGGCAAAGCTCAGCGACCTGGGCATCTCGACCTTCGGCGATTTGCGACGCTATCCGGCGTCCGTGCTCGCCTCGACCGTCGGCGCGCACGCCGGCCGCCTGGTGGCGCTGGCTCGCGGCGAGGATCACCGCGAAGTCGTCCCCGACACCCGAGCCAGGAGCATCAGCCAGGAGCAGACCTTCGGCCGTGATCTCGAGGACCCCGAACAGGTGAGCGACGTGCTGCTGGGCCAGGTCGAGCAGGTCGGGCGCCGGCTGCGGCGTCACGGCTATCGGGCGGCCACCGTGACCGTCAAGATCCGCTACGGCGACTTCCAGACCATCACCCGCTCGAGCACGTTCGATGAGCCCACCGACGGCACCGACAACCTCTGGCAGGCCGCGCGGACCCTCTTTCGGCGCTGGTCGTTCCGGCCCGTTCGTCTCATCGGGTTCGGGGCGGGCAGGCTCACGACCGGCGCGGCGCAGCTCAGCCTCTTCGGGCAGCACGGCGACGAGCGTCGCCGGGCGATCGATGTCGTGACCGACTCCATCCACGAGCGATTCGGCGCCGAGGCGATCCACCGTGGCCGCCGGCCGGATCGAGAGAGCCGCCCCTGGGATCCCGACCTGAGCTCACGGAACCTCGACGGGTGACATCATGATCCCCGACGGGGGCGTGGTGCGCTGCAGCCGCGCCGCGGTCCGCTCCACTGCACGCATCGCACGCAGGACGTTGAGCCCCACGATCTTGCCCACCTCGTCGTCGGTGTAGCCGCGGTTCAGCAGCTCCACGAGCAGGTTGGGATACGTCGAGACGTCCTCCAGGCCGACCGGAAGCGATGTCGTGCCGTCGTAGTCACCGCCAAGACCGATGTGGTCGATGCCGATGAGATCGCGGATGTAGTCGATGTGATCGGCCACCTGACCGATCGTGGCCTCGGGCCTGGGGTTGTCCTGAGTCCACCCCTCGTATGCGTTCGTGAACGCCTCGCTTTCGGCGCCGTGCAGCTCGGCGAGACGCGCGCGTTCGGCGTCGCGGCGCTCTCCCCACAGACGCAGATCCTCCGAGACGTAAAAGCCGAGAAAGACCACCATCACGACCCCCCCGTTGTCCCTGACGCGAAGGAGCACGTCGTCGGGCACGTTGCGCACGTGGCCGCACACGGCAAAAGCCGACGAGTGGGAGAAGATCACCGGAGCCACCGTCACGTCCAGCGTGTCGTGCATGGTGGCGGGTGAGACGTGGGAAAGGTCCACCAGCATGCCGAGGCGGTTCATCTCCCGCACCACCTCCTCGCCGAACGCCGTGAGTCCGTCGTGCTGCGGCTCGTCGGTGGCGGAGTCGCACCAGTGCGTGTTCTTGCCGTGAGCGAGCGTCATGTAGCGGGCGCCGAGGTCATAGGTGGCCCGCAGAACGGCCAGGGAGTCCTCGATGGAGTGCCCGCCCTCCATGCCCATGAGCGACGCGATGCGGCCGGCCGCGTGGATGCGCTCGATGTCGTCGGCGGTGTACGCCATCTCCAGGTACTCGCCATGACGGGCCACGAGCCGCTTGACGAAGTCCATCTGCTCGATGACCGTCCGGGCGTCTCCCGGCGCGCCGCCGGGGGTCTCGATGGGGATGAAGACCGACCAGAACTGGGCGCCGACGCCGCCTTCCCGCAGTCGGGCGAGGTCGGTGTGCATGGGCGGATCGAGGACCGAGAGGTCGCCGGTGAAGTCCATCGCGTCGAGCTGCAGGTTGACGCGTTTGCGGTACTGCCACGGCATGTCGTTGTGGCCGTCGATCAGCGGCACCTCGCTGAGGATGCGCTCGACCCTCGCTCCGGCGTCGGACGCGGACAGCGGCCCCGCGGAAGCGCCGATGACCGTGATCGAGATCGCCGCGCCCAGCCATGCTGCCCCGGTCGAAGTCTGCATTTCGGTTTCCTCCTCGGTCATACTGTATCAGCTTGAGACATTCGGCCGCGACTGCGAATCATTGAATTGGAGACCCCAAGGAGTCCACCGATGACCACGTACACCACGATCGACACCGGCGCCGTCCACGCCGGAGAGCCGCACATCGGCGGCGCGGTCACGATGCCGATCTTCCAGTCCTCGACGTTCCTCTACGAGGGGGAGACCGACTACCACGGGATCCGCTACGTGCGGCTCAGCAACACGCCCAACCACGAGGTGCTCCACCGCAAGCTCGCGGCGCTGGAGCACGCGGAGGCGGCGCTGGTCACCGCCAGCGGAATGGCGGCGATCGCGACCGGTCTGCTGGCGGTGCTGCGGTCGGGCGATCATGTCCTGGCCGTCGATTGCCCCTACGGCGGGACCCGCGGCTTTCTCGACCATGACCTGCCCCGGTTCGGCATGTCCTGCACGTTCGTCGACGGGAACGACCCCGCCGCCTGGAAGGCGGCGCGGCGGCCGGAGACCCGGGCGATCTACATGGAATCGATCACCAACCCCCTCATGCGTGTGCCGGACTTGAGAGGCGTCGTCGACTTCGCCCGCACTCACGGGCTCGTGTCGATGGTGGACAACACGTTCGCCAGCCCCGTGAACTTCCGGCCGGTGAACATCGGCTTCGACCTGGCGTTTCACAGTGCCACCAAGTACCTCAACGGGCACAACGACGTGGCGGCCGGCGGCGTCGTCGGCCGGGCCGAACTCGTGGACGAGATCCGCCGGCTGCTCAACCACCTCGGCGGTTCGCTCGATCCGCACGCCTGCTTCCTGCTGCACCGCGGCCTCAAGACCGTGGCCCTTCGCGTTGCGCGGCAGAACGCCAGCGCGCTGGCGATCGCGGACTTCCTGGAGGGCCCCCCCGCGGTGAGCGCCGGCAATTACGCCGGCCTGGCATCGAGCCCCGACCACGCCCGGGCCCGCGAGCTGTTCGACGGCTTCGGGGGCATGCTGAGCTTCGAGCTGGTCGGAGGGCTCGAGGCCGCCGACCGGCTGCTCAAGCGCGTGACGATCCCCATCGTGGCCGTGAGCCTCGGCGGCGTCGAGTCGCTGATCGTCCGGCCCGCGATCACGGCGTATGCCGACGTGCCGCGCGACGAGCGGCAGCGGCTCGGCGTCACCGACGGCCTCGTGCGTCTGTCCGTGGGGATCGAGGACGCCGACGAGCTGGTCGCAGACTTCGAGCAGGCCCTGGGTGGCTAGCGGCCTTGGCGTCAGAGCGGAGCAGCCTTCGACCCGGCCGAACGGGCAGGACGATGCGGCCACTCATCCAGATCCACCCCGGACGAGGGTCTCTTGCGGGTTTTCTTGGGCGCCGGTTCCCCAATGTGCGATG
>JBFGEG010000085.1:0-16076 GCA_041580235.1 Phycisphaerales bacterium | reverse complement strand
CGGCGTCGTGCCGGTCCAACCGCGGCATCCATGCCGCGGACTGGTCTTGTCAAATCCGAGGCATCCTGCCTCGGATTTGAACCCTCGCTTCGCTCGGGATCACCCGGCGTCCCTGGAACCGGGTTTCGCGCGGCGGGTGTAATGGCGAATGGCGAATGGCTGGTGGCCACGCCTGACCCCTAGATTCGCATCCCTGTAATCCTTGCCTCGAACACGATCTGGCCCTCCACCATGGCCTGCGCGCACGACACGAAACGTCGCCGGCTGCGGGACGTCTCCATCGCCAGCAGGTACATCGTGTCGCCCGGCACGACCTGGCTGCGGAAGACGACGTCGTCGCATCGCGTGAAGCCCAGGAAGTCCTTCTCACCGATCTTGTGTGCGTGGTGCTGCAGGACGCTGCACAGCTGGGCGGCGGCCTCGATCATCAGGATGCCCGGCAGAAGGGGCCGGCCGGGAATATGGCCTGACACCCAGAACTCGTCGTCGCGGACGTGCTTGACCCCGACCCCGGTCCTGGCGTCCTCGCTCATCCAGATCACGTAGTCGAGCTGACGCATGTCGCCGCATTGAGGGTTGATCTCACCCACGCGCTGCCGCGTGACCGCCACCTGGGTCAGATCGATTGTGGAAACGTCAAAAAGGGGGAGTGCGGCCACAGAGAAGTCCCTCCGCGGGAGGGGGCCGCCCGCGGTTAATTCGGGGTGTGCCCCCCTCGGCGGCGATCCGTTTGGCGGTAGCGGCGACGCGGCGCCCGGCCCCTTGTGCTGCCCTCAGCGATTACTAGTCCGTCCTGGCCTCCAGAATGCTGACGCGGACGTCCTGAGCGGCCTTCTTGACGTCCTGCATCGCCTTGCGGACCCGCGTACCGGCTGCCTTGTTGCCTCCCTCGGCCTTTCTGACCTCCTCAGCAATGTCTTCGACGAGCTTCACGAGACGTTCGTACGCTTCCATGATGGGCCTCACTGCTGGTGGGAAGGGTGTCTTGGGGTCTCACGGCGGGCCGTCACGCCCGCGCCGGGCATTCTATCGGTTTCGCAGGGGGCCCAACAACAGCGCCAGGGCCGTTCGACCCCTGGATGTTCGGATTGTGTACGTGCTTCTAGGAGCGTGTCAGGGCGGTTTCATCCCTGGCCGAGGCCCCCGCGACGGGCCCGCCGCCCCGACCGTACCGCCGCCGGAGGGGCCCCACGATCTCCGCCACGAAGCGATCGACCTGCCGCGCGGCGAGGCCGGTGTAGGCATGGGGATCGAGGACCGACTCGAAATCAACGCCGGTCAGGAGGGGCTCCGCCCGCAGCCGGTCCAGCAGGTCGTTGACGCCGCCGGTCTTGATCTGCTCGGCGGCGGCGCGGCTGTGGCGGCGGATCGCCTCATGGACCTCCTGGCGGTCCGCGCCGTTGGCGACGGCCGCCATCAGGATGTCCTCGGTCACGAGAAACGGCAGCTCGGCCATGAGATTGGCCCGGATCGTCTGCTCGTTGACGACCAGCCCCCGCGCCACACGGATCATGGCGGTGAGGGCCCCGTCCAGGGCCAGGAATGACTCCGGCAGCGTCAGCCGCCGGTTCGACGAGTCATCGAGGGTCCGCTCCAGCCACTGCGCGGCGGCGGTGCTCAACGCGCTGGGCGCCAACGCCATGACGAATCGCGCCAGCCCGCTCGCCCGCTCGCACAGCATGGGATTGCGTTTGTAGGGCATGGCCGAAGACCCCACCTGCCGGCCGCCCATCGGCTCCTCGATCTCGCGGCGGCCGGCCAGAAGCCGGATGTCGTTGCAGCATTTGTGGACCGCCGCCGCCGTCACCGCCAGAGCCGACAGCACCTGCGCGTCCACGAGCCGCGGATAGGTCTGGCCCGTCACCGTGTAACGCCGGTCTGCAGGCCAGCCCATCTTCTCCGTCACGAGGCGGTCGAGCCGCTCCACCTTTTCCACGTCGCCGTCGAAGAGCTTCAGGAACGATGCTTGCGTCCCCGTCGCCCCCTTGACGCCGCGGAAGCGCAGCGTGTCGAGGCGGTGCTGCACGTCCTCCAGGGCCAGCGCGAAGTCGTAGCCCCAGAGCGTCGCCCGCTTGCCCACGGTCGTCGGCTGCGCCGGCTGAAAGTGCGTGAATCCAAGCGCCGGCAGGTCGCGGTAGCGGACGGCGAAGGCGCCCAGCTCGTCGATCACCGTCGCCAGGTTGCCGGCGAGCAGCTCCAGGCTCTCGCGGATGAGGATGAGCTCGGTGTTGCAGTTGACGAACTGACTGGTCGCGCCCAGGTGGATGATCGCTCGCGCCGCCGGCGCCGCGTCGCCGAACACGTGGATATGCGCCATCACGTCATGGTGCAGCTCGGCCTCGTACCGGGCCGCCGCGTCGAAGTCGATGTCGTCGAGATGCCCGCGGAGCTGCTCGAGCTGCTCCTCGGAGATGTCGAGCCCCAGCTCCCGCTGGGCCTCCGCCAGCGCCAGCCACAGCCGCCGCCACGTCGCGAACTTCCGCTGCGGCGACCAGATCTCGCGCAGAGGCGCTGACGCGTATCGGGTTTCCAGCGGTGAGCGGTAGCTCTCGTTGAGGCTCATTTCGAGGTTCACATCGACCCGCAGGGGCCCTCCCCGACCACCGACGCCGCTGGCGGAGGCGGGAACTGGCCGACACCCTGATCGTACACCTTCCGGGGTCGTCGTTCCGTGCCCCGTCGGTCCGGTTGCCGGGCGGCGTCACGTCTCGGGCAACTCGGCGGGGGCGGCTATGGTGGGACCCGTCCGGGGGCTCTCGGGGCAGCTGGATGACGAGACACGGAGAGCACAACCTCGAGCGCCCGGCGGGCCGCGCGGTCGCCGCCGACGCGACCCGGCTGACGCCGCTGGAGGAGTTGCAGCTGATCGACGCGCATCGCGGGGGCGACCCCGGCGCCCTGGGTCGCCTGCTGCGTGCCTATCAGCGGCGTCTGTACAGCGTGTGCTTCCGCATGGTCCGCGACGAGCACGACGCGCGGGACCTGACCCAGGACGCGATGCTCAAGGTCATGCAGGGGCTGGAGGGTTACGACGGCCGGTCGAAGTTCAGCACCTGGGTCATCCGGGTCACCATGAACACCTGCCTGAGCCACCTTCGCAAGCAGCGGCTCCGCCGCCACGGCAGCCTGGAGGCGGGCTGGGCGGAGTCCGCGACCGGGGGTCCCTGGCGGTCCAGGGGGGGAACTTCGGGGGAACCTTCCCCGGAAGGTCGCGTCCAACAGGACGAGATGCGAGCCGTGCTGGGAACGGCCCTGCACGGCCTCGATCCCGAAATGCGGGCCGTGCTGGTGCTGAGGGACCTGCAGGACCTGGCGTATGATCGCATCGCCGAGATCCTGGAGGTGCCGGTAGGCACGGTGAAGTCACGACTGTTCCGCGCCCGCCTCGCCCTGCGGGCCGCCGTGGAGATGGAGCTGGATCGAACCCCTGCCGATGACGGATAACGTGCCGTCGCAGGTGCGGGAGAACGAGACCGCCGATGTTCGAGGGATTTGACGAAGCCGACCTGCTCGCCCTCATCGAGGATGAGCTGGAGCCCGAGCGGGCCGCCGAGATCCGGCGCCGACTCGCCGATGATCCGAAGGTGCTCGCGCTGGTCGAGCGGCTGCGCAGCGATCGTGACCTGCTGCAATCGACCGCGCCGCCTCCCGTGCCCGCGGATCTCCTGTCGGAGCTCGAGCCGCTTCTGGCTCGTCCGATGCTCATGCCCCAGTCCACGGACTGGCGTCGCCGGTACCGCAAGCGGCGCCCCTGGAAGGCCTTCGTCGCGGCGGGTCTGGCCCTGGGGCTGCTCGCCGGCGTGTGGGGCACGTTCGTGCTGGTGACCAGCCGGCAGGGTGCGGATCCCGTGCGGCTGGCCGACGCCGTCACCCCGATCGGCGACGCCGTCGAGGGGCCGGCGTCGATCGACGCCAACCCGACGGCGCAGGACGACTCGCCGCCGCCGGGCGGGATCGTGCACCATCACGCCCCGATGCCCGGCCCCGCCGAGACGATCGCCGCGACCGGACGACGCCACCCTCCGGGGCCGCGGCCGCGCGGCGAGACACCGGCGCTGCAGTCCGCGGAGTTCGTTCTCGTCGTGCGGTCGGACGACGAGTCGAAGGTGCAGCAGTCGCTGCGCCGCGTGCTGAGCGACCTCGAAACTCGGGCCGCGCTGGTGCGGAACTTCAGCTACGAGGAGGCCGAGCGTCTCCTGGAACGGGAGCGGCTCGCGAATCGCCCCGTGGACCGTGAGCTCGAGCAGGCCTTCAACGACCTGGCGAGCATCGGAGCGACGGGCGGGGAGCGTCCCGGCCGCGAGCGACAGGCCCGCCGCCGCAAGGTGGCTGAGCGAATCGCCCGCCACATGGTGGAGTCCGACCAGGCGGTCAGCGGTCAGCTGCTGGGACCCAGGACCCTCGCCCCCACCTACGAGCGGCAGATCGAGTTCTCCGAGAGCGGCGCGGCCTGGACGATCTCGATTCCCGCCGATCGCCTCAACGAGGTCCTCGCGCGGCTCCAGCTTGATGAGGGCTACGCCACGTCGCTGCAGGTGACACGCGGCGACCCCGGCGGGTTCGACTCCGGCGTCGATCGATGGCTCAGCGACTACCCCCTGGCCCGACGCGCCGCCGCCGAGCTCGCCGAGGACGAGATCGTGCTCCTGCCGGTGGTGGTGGAGTAGCCAGAGCGAACGGCGTGTGTTCTGTTGTACTGCCGTCGGCGTCGTGCCGGTCCAACCGCGGCATCCATGCCGCGGGCTGGTCTTGTCAAATCCGAGGCATCCTGCCTCGGATTTGAGCCCTCGCTTCGCTCGGGATTCCCCGGCGTCCCTGCAACCGGGGGTTGCGCGGCGGGCGCTTCTTGCCTAATGGCTAATGGCTCGTGGCTAATCACTTTTCCCCAGCACGTCGCCGCGTCGTGTCTTGCCCTTGACCTTCGGCTCCTCACCGCGGCGGAGGCGGCCGATGTTGGCGCGGTGGGTGTACAGGACCAGCACCGCCATCGCCACCGTGACGATGAGGGCGGGGCTCGCCGCGGCGATCTGATTCAGCGAGTGCGAGGCGGGCTGCTCCAGCGCGTCGCGGGGCAGCACCGAGAGCACGTAACACACCGGCAGGCTCAGCGCGGCCGCCATGCTCGCCACCGAGATGTATCGCGTCATACGCAGTGTGCCGTACCACACGACGATGGCGACGAGGGCGGGGATGGTCAGCACCTCCCACATGGCCACCAGCGCGCCGAAGCCCGTCGCCACGCCCTTACCCCCGCGGAACCCGAGAAACGGCGAGTACATGTGCCCCAGGACCGCCGCGCACGCCACGGCGAGCCACAGCCACAGCTGGGCGGTGGTGAGCACATGAACGCCGGGGTTGGGGTTCGCCGGTCGCGCGCCGAGCACGCCGGCGACGGCCCCCGTGACGAGCACGGGAACCGCGCCCTTGGCCATGTCCAGGCCGAAGGTCACCATGCCCAGCCGCCGGCCCAGCACCCGCGCCACGTTGGTCGCGCCGATGTTCCGAGAGCCGTGCAGGCGGATGTTGACCCCCCTCGAGCGCGCGATGAGCACGCCGAAGGGGATCGACCCGATGAGATACGCCCCCACGATCGCCAGCGCCCACAATGCGGTCATGACCGGTGCCCCTTTCCCAGCAGCAGCAGGTGGTTGGCGGTCCCCGGCTGCCGCTCGTCGAGGATCGTGAGGCCGGCGTTCTCGATGAGCCGGTGAATCCGGGCCGCGGTGCGCCGATACCGGCGGATGTAGCGGCCGTGCGTGCCGCGGGGCAGCACCGTCGGCAGTCGCTCGTAGAGGCAGGACATGAGTCCGGCCGGGCGCGAGTCGAACTGGACCACGACGCGCCCGTCGGCGACCAGCACCCGCGCGATCTCGGCAAGGTACGACCCCACGACCGCGTCATCGGGGATGTGCTGGAAGACGAGGATGCAGACGGCCAGGTCATACCGCGCGTCGCCCAGCGGCTTGAGGTCGGCGCCGTTGCCGGCGGTGAACCGCACGTTGGCGGGCGGGTCGAGGGCCCGGGCCCGCTCGATCATCTCCGGGGAGATGTCCACGGCGTCCACGTGCTCGTAGTGCTCGGCGAAGGCGACCGCCGTGCGCCCCAGCCCGCATCCCAGATCGAGCATGCGCCGGCGGCCGGCGCCCGGACCGACCCAGTCCCCGACAAGCCGCGCGAACCGCCGGCCGGAGGCGAAGAACTCGGCGGGCGTCTGCCCCGGACGGGTCACCACGAAGTACATGGGATCGCGGCGGGCCATGCGGTCCCAGTGCCTCTTCATGCCGGCAGGCGGCGCGACGACCACGGTGCTACTCCGGGCGGTGAAAGAACAGTGATCCGAAGGTGTATCGCTGACCGGGATGACGGCGGTTCAGCGGGAAACGCTGTCCGTTGTCGGCGAACGAGGGGTTGCCCCGCAGCGGCAGGCCCACGTGGTCGCACAGCGTCTCCACGTCCTCCACGCGGCGGATCGGCGCCTCCGTCGGCGCGTCGTCGCCGTAGTCGAAGGTCAGGCACATCAGGCCGCCGGGACGCACCAGCTGCCCCATCCGGCGGGCGAGCAGCGCCTGGCCCGGCGGCAGCACGTGCTCGATCACGCAGAAGCAGTAGACACGGTCGAACCCGTCCTTGACGCCGAGGTCGCCGGGGCTGGGGTCCTCCGCGGCCAGGTTGGTCGTCCGTGCCTCGGCGGGCAGCCGCCGCGCCCGCGCGATGCGGTTGGTCTGCTCCGCGAGCATCGCGTCGATGTCCAGCGAGAGCACGCGATCCCCCAGCCCGGCCAGATAAAAGATGGTTGCGGTCATCGCCCCGCCCACATCGAGCACCGTGAGGTGACGCCCTGAAGAGTCCCGGGCGGGGGCGGAGGCCCCGGTCAGGGCCAGGCCGCGCGCATACTCCCACATCTTGTGCCGGCGAATGTACGCCCGGCGCTTCACGGAGCCGTTGACCGCGACCTTGCCCCCGGTCAGCGTCCACCGCCACAGCCAGTGATTGATCGACGAGACCGTGGACTTGATCTCGGGCTCAACCAGGTCGCTGAACTCGAGCGTCTTATTGAGGACCGGGGTCGCGCGTTGCATCGCCGACGTCACTCCACGGCTGCCGGCACGGCATCGTCAGAGCCAGCAGCACCGCAAACAAGCCGAACATGGTACCGCTGAGCTGATGACAATCGAACATCGCGCCGATCAGCCAGCTGATCAGGACGAAGCGCGTGCCGCAGGCATACAGGTCGCCCGGCGGTCCGCGGAAGGCCCTCCTGGCGCAGCCGGCGAGGACGACCAGCCCCAGCAGGAGACCCAGGCCGCCGGTGGTGGCCGCTTCGTGGAGGTACAGCGAGTGGGCGTCCTGGTCGCTGCTGGCAAGCTCGCCGCGGCCGCGGGCCCGAAGGGCCGGACCGTAGCCGCCGGCCCCGGTCCCGACCAACGGGTGATCCTCGAGGATCTGCCACGCCTGCGACCAGCGGGCGAGGCGGCGGCCGGTGTCGGTCAGGTAGTCGGGATCGGGGCCGCGAGCCGCTTCGAGGTCGGCCAGGGCCTGGTCGATACGCATCGTCACGAAGTCGCCGGCCACCAGCCACGTCGCCCCGGCGCCCAGAGCTCCGGCGGCGGTCACGACGACCGCCGCCCGCCGGGCCGGCGGCCACCGGATGGCGGTCGCGACGATCGTCAGCGGCACGGCGACGGCCGCCGCGATCCACTGGCTGCGGCTGCCGGTGAAGATCAGCCCCACCGCGGCCGCGGCGAGGCCGACCAGCGTCAGCCCCAGCCGCAGGGACGGCCCGCCAAGACGCAGCAGCGCCGAGAGGTGCCAGCACATCGCCGCGACGATGAATCCGGCCGCGAAGATCGGGTGCAGGAACCCACCCAGCCGCCCGTTCATGCAGGGGTGCAGACCGAACCAGTGCAGGTGCTGGGCGAGCTGAACGAGGTTCAGGCCGAAGACGCCAACCAGCAGTGCCACGATGAGCCATCGGGCCCGATCGAGGACCGGCCACGCCATCAGCGGCAGCAGCAGCACCCGGAAGGCGCCCATCTCGTCGAGCCCCGCCGCGCGGTCCGGGCTCCACATCAGGGTCAGCGACCGCCACGCCACCCACGCCGCCACCAGCCACAGCAGCGGGTCGCGCAGCAGCGGCGTGTAGCACCGCCATATGAAGGGCAGCCGTGCCACGGCGCAGGCGGCCAGCGCCGCCCACGCGACGTCCTTGGGAGACGTGCCCAGGGGAAGCAGGACCACGTAGGCCAGGGTCAGGGCCGTCTGGATCCGGTCCCCGATGGGATCGCGACGCCGGGCGTACGCCAGCGTCGCGGCGACGGCCCGCGGGTCCCGTGGCGGCGGCCACGCGGCGGGCACGGGTGTGACCTTGGCGATCCAGGGCACCGTGTCAGGGTCCCCGTTCCGCGGCCGCGTGAAGCTCGAGGAGACGCATCTGCTTGGTGGCGACGTACACGCCGGTGGCCAGCGCGCCCGCCCACCCCATCCAGCCGTCGAGAAAGGCGCGCTTGATGACGAGCTGCTTGAGCACGGCGGCCAGAGGCGAAACGGCGAGCTTGAGGGTCGAGCCCCGCCGGCCCATCTCGTAATAGCTCTGCGCCGTCGTCAGCCCGTGACCCACGTGACGGCTGAGCATGTCCGAGATGCTGGCGAAGGCGTCGTGCCGCATCGTGCCCGGCAGGCGGCGGACGACGCCGTCAACCTCCAGGTAGGGGTGCGGCTCGTAACCGGTCCAGCGGGCGGTCGCCGGCCGCACCAGCCGCGTTCTCCACTCCGGCTGCCACACGTGACGCAGCTCGCGACCGTCGAACCAGACACGCCGGTTCATGGCGTAGCCGGCGACCTCCGGGTCGTCGGCGCAGACGACTCGGCGCACGGCGTCGATGAGCTGCTCGTCGAGCGATTCGTCGCTGTCCATGCTGAGCACCCAGGCCGCGTCGCAGTGCTCCATGGCCAGCTGCTTCTGGATCGCGTAGCCCTCCCACCGACGCTCGACGACCTCCGCCCCGTGCGTCCGGCACAGGTCGGGGGTGCGATCGGTCGAGCCGGAGTCGTAGACGACCACCCGGCGGGCGATCGGCTCGACGGAGCGAAGCGTGCGCTCGATGGTGCGCTCGGCATTGCACGCGACGATGGCCACGCAAAGATCGGGCGTTTCCTGCGGATCGCTCATGACGCTCCGTGCTCGTCGGCGCCCGCGCTCGCGCCTGCGCGCTCGTCCGAGAGCCTGCCGCGGGCCATGGTACGCGGGGGGGTCGGAAGTTCAAACGCTGCTATGCTGACGCCGTGGCCACGCCGCCGGCTCATGCCATCTCGTGTCTCAAGGATGCGGGCCGCCAGAGCGTCTGGCTCATCCAACGGCCGCAGCAGACACCACGCACGCTCAAGACCTGGCCGCTGTCGCCGGGGCTCATCGCCAAGCTCGCGCTGGGGATGGCTCAGCCGCAGCGGCAGATCCGCGGCGCGAGGCGGCTGGCCGCGGTCGGCGTCTCGACGCCGGCCGTGGTCGGCTCGTGGCGTTTCGCCCGACGCGGCCGCGTGCCCGTCATCGAGCTCGAGCTCGATCACGTCGAGGGCCGAACAGCGCTGGAGCTGCTTGGGCCGGGAACGACCGCCACCGCCCGCCAGCTCCACTGCGCGGCACGTCTGGGCGCGTTCGTGAATGCGATCGGCTCGGCGAGGCTGCTCCACCGCGACCTCAAGCTCCGCAACGTGATCGTGGACGAGGATGGCGGCCGCGACGACGCGGGCATCTGGATCATCGATCCCGTCGGCGTCCGGCGCACGGTGGGTCGGGTCCGCGCGTTCGTGTACATGTTCGACCGGCTCATGTGCGAGGCGGCCGCGGCGGGGATCACGCTGCCCCGGCCGCTGTGGCGGCGGGTCATCCGGGCCGGGCTCGCCCCCCAGCCGGCGGCGGTTCGCCGCTCGGTCATCAGGCGTCTCCGCTCCCACATCCGCGGGACGTACGATGTACCCGTGACCCAGGGGAATGCCGGCTGATGGCGGTCCTGCTCAAATGCGGCGCGGTCTTTCTGCACATTCCCAAGACGGGCGGGAGCTGGGTGCTGTCGGCCCTGCAGGAGTGCGACCTCGTGCGGTTCCGCATCTCGCACAAGCACGCCGACGTGGACCGGGTGCTGAACTATCGGCGGTATTACCCGGGACAGTATCTCAAGCGTGTGCTGCGCTACGGGCCGTCCCTGCAGAGGCACGTCCGGGAGGCCTACAGCTTCTGCTTCGTTCGGCACCCGCTGGACTGGTACGAGTCATACTTCAAGTTCATGTCGAGCCTGGGCTGGCGGCACTTCGGGGGGCTGGGGCAGGATCCGTGGCATCCCAACGCCGAGCTGTTCGACCTCGGCGCCGATGAGTTCAACGACTTCATGCGCAACATCGTCGACCGGTGCCCCGGCTACGCCAGCGCGTTGTTCGCCCGCTACACGGCGCCGCCCACGGACTTCGTCGGCCGGCAGGAGAGCCTCGTCGACGATCTCGTGACCGTGCTCGAGGCCCTCGACGTGAGATTCGACGAGGATCGGCTCCGCCGCCATCCGCGGACGCTCGTCAGCGCGAAGCCGAGCCGCCCCATCGTCTGGGACGAGGCGCTTCGGGCCCAGGTCATGCGTCTGGAGCAGGCGGGTCTGCAGCGCTACGGGTACGCGCCGGCGCCGGACGCGGCGGCCCCGCAGACGACGTGAGAAGCGCCCGGGCGTGGGCGAGCACGTCGCCCACGCTGATCCGGTCGATGACGCAGTCGCCCGGATGCCGGTCGGCCACCAGCGGCTCCGGCAGGAACGGGTTGGCCACCACGATCCGCTCGTGCGGGCAGTCGATGGTCGTCCACCGGGGATCGGTGGGCCCGAAGAGGCTGACCACCGGCGTGCCCAGGGCGGCGGCGATGTGACGCGGTCCGGTGTCGTTGGTGATCATCAGGGCCGCTTCGGCAACGACGCCCTTGAGCCCACCGAGCCCCGGTTCCACCCCCGACGCGACGAGATCGTGAATGGTGGCGGTTGCGGCGTTCGCGACGGCCCGCGCGACCTCGCTCTCCGCCGGCGCGCCGGTGACCACCACGGCCAGGCCGTGGCGGGCGGCGAGCGCGTCGGCGACGGACGCGAACCGCGCCGCCGGCCATCGCTTGGCCGGCCGGTTGGCCCCCGGGCACAGCACGGCAAACGGCCGCGGCACGCGTTGCAGGAGACGCCGGGCCTGATCACGCTGCGCGTCGGTGACGACCAGCTCCAGCCGCGGGTCGGTCGAGCCGAGATCGGGGCCCACGGCAAACGCGCCGAGCCGCAGGTAGTAGGCCGGAGCCGCCACGGGCTGGCCCGACGGGGGCGGCGCGAGCCCGTGCGTGAGCAGGGGACCGCGTCCGTAGCGCCGGTATCCGATCCGCACGGGAACCCCCCCCAGCCGCGCGACGAGGGCGGCCCGGAACGTGTTGGGAAGAAGCAGCACCGCCTGCGGCCGCAGCCGCCGGAGGCGACGGGCCACTCTCAGCACCCCCGACACGCCACGCATCCCGACGGCGATCGTCTCGTTCAGCCAGGGCAGACCGTCCAGAAGCTCGTCCAACCCCGGCCGGCAGACCGCGGTGATGCGGGCCTGCGGCCGCACCTGCCGCAACGCCCGCAGCAGCGGTGTCGCCATCACGGTGTCGCCCACCCAGGTGGGGCAGACGATCACGAGCCGCTCGATGTGGGGGGGAATGACCATGGAGCTAGCCATTCGTCATGAGTCATCAGGAATGAAGAAGACCGGGAGTCATGGGCCGTTCACCATCAGGGGAGAGGCTGCATATGCTACTCTCCTATATTTACGACTCTCACGATATGCTACTCTCCTATATTCCTTGCCTGTGGCCAATGGCTAATCCCCCAACACCACCGCCACCGCCTCGCCGAACGTCCTCACCACCGCCGTCGCGTCCCCTTCATCGGGGTGCTGCTGCGGCGAGATCAGCACCGTCCGGCAGCCCGCGGCGCGGCCGGCGGCGATGTCGCGGGGCTGGTCGCCGATGAGCCAGCTGCGCTGGAGGTCGAGGTCGAGGTCGCGGGCGGCCTGCAGCAGCATGCCCGGCTGCGGCTTGCGCCAGGGATGCTCACACCGGTAGGCGTCGACGGTCCCCTGCGGGTGGTAGGGGCAGATGTAGAACCGCTCCAGGAGATCCTCGCGCCCCGCGGCTTCGTCGGCGAGCTCGGCGAGACGCCGGTTGACGGCCTCCGCGTCCGCCTCGGTGAAACGGCCGCGGGCCACACCGCCCTGGTTGCTCACGACCACGAGACGGTGCCCCGCCTCCCGCAACCGCCGAAGCCCGTCGGCCACGCCCTCCAGCAGCCGCACCTGCGCGGGATCCCCCAGATCGCCGTCATTGGCAATCAACGTATTGTCCCGATCCAGAAAAACCGCCACCGATGACACGATCTCTTTTTCCCTGAGAAGGCTCGGGGTCTCCGCCGCTATGGCTTTCGCGCCACGGCCACAAGGTGCGCGCTCGCGCCGAGCAGGCTGGGCTCGGCTTCGATCCGCCGAATCGCACGAAGCAACACCTCCACGTCCTCGTCTGTTGCCAGCCAGTTGCCCAGCTCCGCCAGAAGCCACGCCGGTCCCTCCACCGCAAGCAGATCAGCCAGGACAAAACCCGAACCCTTCACTTCCTCTGCGAGCTCGGCGGGGCGGTGGAAGTACGCCGTCGTGAACCACTCGGGTCGTTCCGTTTCATTGCGATGTTGCCCCTCGAGAAGGTCACGCTTGACGATTGCCTCGAAATCGGGCTCACGCAGGTATCCCTGCCGCAGCCCGTCGCATGTCGACGCGAATCGCGAGATACCCGCTGCGAACAGCACGCCACCGCTGCGCAGCGCTCGCAGGGCCTCACGCAGGGCCGAAAGGCGATCACTTTGCCCGGTCAAGTGATAGAGGGGCCCGAGTAGCAGCACCACATCGGCCGAGTCATCGGCGAACGGCAGGTGTCGTGCATCCCCAACACGTGCGCTCGCCAACGGATGGGCGGGCTGTCCTCTTGCCGCCCGCTGCGCCTGCTCCACGTGCAGCAAGACGGGGTCGATGAGATGAGTGACATACCCCCGACGCGCCAAGGGCAGTGCATAAGCTCCCGCACCGCCTCCAACATCCAGAACGCAGGCCGGCGGAGGAGGCGCATGACGGTCGAAAATCTCCATGGTGCGGAGCCATTCGAGCTTGCCCTCCCCCTCAGACAATCGCGCTTCTTCGTAGCCGGTGCTGTAGTGGGCGTCGATTCCCGGCATCCGTTGAATCCCCATCCCAATCAATCCCCCATGCACGTCTTCACCGCCCGGGCCGCCTCGATGAGCAGGTCGTCGGACGGCACGAGACGCTGCCGGCCGGCCACACTGGCGAGGTCGATGTCGCCCAGCTGGCCGCCGCGCATGACCACCATGCGTCCGCCGGCTCCATCCATCACCAGCTCCAGCGCGTGGTAGCCGAACTGCGTCGCCAGGACCCGGTCCGCGGCCGACGGCGTGCCGCTTCGCTGCACGTACCCCAGGACGGTGGTCCGGGCTTCGATACCGGTCTGCTGGGCGATGGTGCCGGCGAGCTTCACGCCCACGCCGCCCAGCCGCACGGGGTCGGCCCGGGTGGGATCGACGTCGGCGACGACCTGGTCGCCGTCGACAGGTCTCGCCCCTTCGGCGCAGGAGACGATGGAAAAGCCGCGCCGCCGGTACATGCGGCTCTTGACGAACTCGCAGATTCGATCCATGCGGTAGGGGATCTCCGGGATCAGGATCACGTCGGCGCCTGAGGCGAGCCCGCTGTGCAGGGCGATCCAGCCGGCGTTGCGTCCCATCACCTCGCACACCATGACGCGGTGGTGGCTCATCGCCGTCGAGTGCAGGCGATCCAGCGCTTCCGTGGCCGTCTCCACCGCGGTGAGGAAGCCGAAGGTGATGTCCGTGCCCTCGACGTCGTTGTCGATCGTCTTGGGGATCCCGACGCAGCGGACGCCGGCGCCGATGAACGGCGCGGCGCAGGCCATGGTGCCGTCGCCGCCGATGACCAGGATCGCGTCCAGCTTGTACTGCTCGATGGTGGCCAGGCAACGGTCCGTGACGTCGGCGAAGCACGGGTTGCCCTTCTCGTCCAGCCCGGTGAAGTAACGGGCGGGGTTGGTGCGGTTGTCGGTGCCGAGGATGGTCCCGCCTCGGGTCAGGATCCCCGACACGTGCAGGCTGGTCAGCTCGGCGATCCGGCCCTCCAGGAGACCGAGGAAACCGTCCTCGATGCCGAAGACACGCAACCCGTACTTGTAGATCGCAGTCTTGGTGATCGCCCGAATGACCGCGTTGAGACCGGGACAGTCGCCCCCGCCGGTCAGGACTCCGATTCGTTCGATCTTCTTGGGCATCCGGGCTCTGTCCTGCTACTCGTGTGTGCTCGCTGGGCGACGGGTGTTCTCGTGTACTGCTCTCGGCGTCGTGCCGGTCCAACCGCGGCATCCATGCCGCGGAGTAGTTTCGTCAAGAAGTGCCAGGCATCCTGCCTGGCCATTGAGCCCTCGCTGGCGCTCGGGATCACCCGGCGTCCCTGGAACCGGGTTGTGCGCTCTCGAATGGCTCATGGCTGGTGGCTCTCTCATCTCACCTCACCTGCGACGCCGGCCGCATGAGAATCTCGTTGATTCCCACATGCAGCGGCGCCTCCAGCGCGGTGAGTATCGCGGCCGCGATGTCCTGGCTGTGCAGCTCCTCGCGGATCGACTTGTAGTAAGGCTCGACGGCGCGGCGGGTCTCCTCGTCGGCGATGGAGTCCCGCAGCTCCGTTTCGACGACGCCGGGGGCGATGATCGTCACCCGGATGGTGTTCCCATCGGTGGCGGCCCGCTCGGCGAGCTCCATGCGGAGGGCGTCGGAGATCGCGTGCAAGGCGAACTTGGATCCGCAGTAGACGGCCGCGCTGGCGAAGACGTGGCGACCTGCCACCGAGCCGACATTGACGATGTGGCCGCTGCCGGCCTCGAGCATGGACGGCAGCACGCCACCGATCGCGTAGAGCGCTCCCTTCAGGTTGACGTCGATGGTCCGGTCCCAGTCCTCGAAGCGGCATTTCGCCATGGGTGACAGCGGCATCGTGCCCGCGTTGTTGACCAGGACGTCGATGCGGCCGAAGGTGTCCAGCGTGGTGCCGATCATCCGCTCGACCTGGCCGCGGTCCGCGACGTCGCAGGTGACGGGCAGGGCGTGCCCCTGCCTCTTGACGATCTTCCCGGCCAGGGCCTCGATACGATCGGTCCGACGCGCGGCCAGGACCACGTTGGCGTTTCGCCGTGCGAGATCGAGGGCGGTCGCCTCACCAATACCGCTGCTGGCCCCCGTGACGATGACCACCTTGTCGGCGAGCATGGACATGAAGCGCTCCTTTCACGGCAGCTTCGGATAAGAAGGCTACCATCGTAGTCCGATGACGGATGCCGCCCGAACATCGCCGGGTCCCGCGGACGTGGACGCCCTGGAGCAGGCCCGGCGGGACAAGCTGCGCCGGTGGCGAGAAGAGTACGGCATCGAGCCCTACGGGCGTCGTGTCGATCATCTCGTCACGCTGTCCGAGGCCCGGTCCCGCTTTGACCTCGCGTCCCACGAGACGTACGCCGCCAGCCGCGAGGCGGCGGCGAACGACCCGTCGGCGGCCGTCACCGACCCCCGGCCGCGAGCCAAGGTCGCCGGCCGCTGCATCCAGCATCGTGAGATGGGCAAGCTCGTGTTCCTGGTCCTGCGCGATGAGTCGGGTGAGGACCTGCAGATCTCCGTCTCCAAGGCGGACCTCGACCCGACGGCGTTCGCGATCGCCCGGAAGCTCGACTACGGCGACATCGTGGTGGCCGAGGGCCCGGTCGGAATGACCAAGAAGCAGGAGATCTGCATCTGGGCCGACCACTTCGAGGTGCACAGCAAGTCCCTGGCGCCGCCACCGGAGAAGTACCACGGTCTGACCGACGCCGAGCTTCGGTACCGGCGGCGCTACATCGACATGTACGCCAACCCCCGGACCATGAAGGTCTTTCAGCTGCGATCCCGCATCGTCTCGCGGATCCGGCT
>JBFGEG010000084.1:0-16088 GCA_041580235.1 Phycisphaerales bacterium | reverse complement strand
GGACGCCTCGTACATGGCCTAACAGGCCACGACCGAGGTGGCGTCCACACAGACGATCGGCCGGCTGGCCCTCAACCGCATGCTGACGCTGATCCGGACGGGCCAGGATTTCGGGCCGTTTCCCATCAACCCGCAGGACTCGGTCGTGGTCAGCACGGAGATCGAGTTTCTCACGGCGGGGGGGCAGCTCGTGCGGCTGGAGTGGTTCGAGACGGCCGACGCGACGCACCCCCAGCCCAACGCCCTGTACGCCGTGATCAACAACGGCACGCCGCAGCTCATGATGGAGGGCGTGATCCCTCAGTATGACGGCGGCGGCGACCAGATCATGCCGTTCACGCTCGAGTACGAGCTGGGTCGCCGGCTCTACCGGGCCACGATCGACATCACGATCGTCCCCGACGACAACATGTCGGTCACCCTCGACGGCGACAACGCGCAGCAGCTGCGTCTCGTGGCCTCGGCGATGCCGCGGATCACGGCGTTCGATGACTAGGGCTGCTCGCCGGGCCAATACGTGGCCGTGCAGCCCGGCGCCTCGGTGACGCCGACCCGGCTCACGGCGATCCCGTCCGGCAGCGTCGCCGCCAGCGTCTCGGCGACGTGCCGCGCGACGTTCTCTGCCGTGGGATTGACCCGGTCGAAGGGCGGGGTCTCGTTGAGATCGCGGTCGCGAAGCCCGGCCAGCACCGCGTCGAGCCTCGCCTCCAGCTCGTGAAAGTCGCACAGCAGCCCGTCGGAATCGAGCCGGCCCCCCCTCACCGACACTCTCACACGCCAGACGTGGGCGTGGGTCTCCTCGCGCTGCCCCTGCATCGTGATCGCGTGGGCCGCGCGAAAGCCGCGTTGAACGGTCAACTCGAACACCGTGACGGGAGTATAAGCTGTCACCGATGGCCAACCCCTCAGACGCACCGCTCATGCTCTCGGTCTCCGGCGCGCGGGGGATCGTCGGGGCCTCCATGACGCCCGAGGTCGCCACCGACTACGCGGCGGGCTTCGCGTGCCACGTCGGCGGCGCGGCCGGATCGCCCGTGATCTGTCTCGGACGCGACACGCGGGGGTCCAGCGAGATGCTCCACGAGGCGGCGGCCGCGGGGCTGGCCGCCACGGGGGCGCGGGTCGTCGATGTCGGGGTCGTGCCCACGCCGACCGTCGCGGTCATGGTCACCGAGCTGGGTGCGGCCGGGGGCATGATGGTCACGGCCTCTCACAACCCGGCCCGGTGGAACGGTCTCAAGTGCATCAGCGGCGAGGGCATGGCCCTGCCCGCGGCCGGGATCGTGGACGTCATCCGGCGGTTCCGGACCCGCGACTTCCGCTGGGCGGCCCCCGAAGCGATTCCGCCGGGCGACCGCGATGATCGTGGTGCGGCCATCCACGTGGCCCGGGTCCTCTCCGCCGTCAAGCCCACGTCGGGCGGACTGCGGGTGGCCTTCGACCCCAATCACGGCGCGGGCTGCGTCGCGGGCCGGGAGCTGCTGGGGCAGCTGGGCTGCGATGTCATCACGATCAACGGCGAGCCCGACGGCCGCTTCGCGCATGAGCTGGAGCCGCTCGCCGAGAACCTCGAGTCGCTGGCGCGGGCCACGGCGGCCGAGGCCGCGGACCTGGGGTTCGGCCTCGACCCCGACGCCGACCGGCTGGCCATCATCGACGAGCAGGGCCGGTTCATCGGTGAGGAGTACACCCTGGTCCTCGCGGCCCGCCGCTGGATGGACCTCCACGGACCGGCCCCGATCGTGGTCAACCTGTCCACGAGCCGCATGGTCGACGATCTCGTCCGTGGCTATCCGGGGGCGAGCGTCCACCGCACGCCGGTGGGCGAGGTCAACGTGGCGGTCGAGATGAAGCGGACGGGGGCCCCCATCGGCGGCGAAGGCAACGGCGGCGTCATCCTGCCGCGGGTGTGCTGGATTCGTGACAGCCTGGCCGCCATGGCGCTGGTGCACGGGCTGGTGGCCGAGGCCGGCCGGCCGCTCAGTGCCCTCGTCTCGGAGCTGCCGCAGTACGTCATGATCAAGCACCGCTTCGAGCTCACCGGCAACCGCGACACTGTCGCGACCGCGGTGGAGAAGGTGAGCCGCCGCTTCGCCGACGAGGACGTCAACACGGCCGACGGGGTGCGTGTGGACGTCGACGACGGCTGGGTACACCTGCGGCCGAGCAACACCGAGCCCATCATCCGGCTGATCGCCGAGGCCGCCACCCGCGAGCGCGCCTGGGAGCTGATCGACGAGGTGGCGGTGGCCGCGGGGCTCACGTGAGCCGCGGCTTGAGCTTGCCCTCACGGAGCTTCTTGATCGCCGCGAGCCGATCGGACAGGTGATCGGAGGTCACGAAGCCCTCCCGGAAGAGAACACGCAACAGGTCCTCGGCGCTGGACTCGCCCTTGCGCGTGTTGCAGCGGCGGCACGAGGCGACCACGTTGCGATAACCGTCGTCACCGGGCGGATACGACGCAACGCGATCGACGGCGAGGCTTGAGTCACCGAGCTTCCGCAGACAATAGAAGCACCGGCTCTCCTCGCGCTCGATGATCAGGCGGCGGTTCTCCGGGACGTTGATGAAGTCCATCGCGTCCAGGTCGCTCGCCGGCTTTCGCTTGGGGCCCTTCATGAGCCCCGGCATCTCCGAGGGCAGGAACACACGTACGTCCGGCGCCTCTTCATCGGCGCCGGTCAGCCTGATACAGCCCTTGGCGTCAAGCGACCTGAGCTTCTCAAGGCAGGTGCGCTGCGCGATGCGGCTGCCGCGCTTGCCCAGCCCCTTGGCGATCTTGAGACGGGCCGACTTCAGCTCGACGGTCACCCGCGGCTTCCCCACGAAGCGGCTGTGCCGCAGGATGTAGAGGTAGACCGCCTGCTCGTAGACGTCGAGCCGAGGCGCGAGGTAATCCTGGAACTGCTCGAGGGCCGTCATGGCATCAACCCCGGGTGGCGACTTCCTGTCCGGCATGGCACCCGACAGCATACCGAAAGAGCTGCACCTGGGTCATCCCGGGAGGCACTGGTTCGCCATGAGGGAAGAGGCCGTCGCCGCGCGGCCCCGGGTCCGGGGACGCCGGGGTGTCCCGAGCGAAGCGAGGTCTCGATTGCCGGCCCGATGCGGGCCGGCTGCCAGTGCGCAGTGACCTCGCACCCGACGGAAGCTGCCGTCGGGGCCGGGGGGTCAGTCCCCTGAGCCCTGACTCCTGACGGCTGTCTCCCGCCCTTTCACCGACTCGTGCAGCGTCCAGCGGATACCCGCCTCCGACCAGTCGATGTGGACCGTGAAGAAGCCGCCCCGGTGCGACTGCACCAGCGGCCACATGACCTCGCGGTCGGTGACGGGGATCGGCAGGTCCGGGACCTCGTCGGCCCGCCGCCACTCCAGCGTCCCCTCGCTGAACTCCGTCCACTTCAGTGCCTGACGCGGCACGGGCCGGGTCACCTCGAACAGGAAGATCAGCCAGTGCGCCTCGCCCTGGTAGGCCCGCTCCGTAACGATGCCCGCGAGCCTGACGTCGTCGTCCTCGAGCCGGACCCCGGTCTCCTCGTGAATCTCGCGCATCGCGCACTCGTGCGGGCCCTCGCCTGACGTGAGGTGCAGCTTGCCGCCGATCGGCGAGTACATCCCCCGGTTCGGCTCCTGCTTGCGGTGCAGAAGCAGCACGTGCCCGTCCTCGTCGTAGACGTAGCAGAGGACGGCGATCCTGTGGGGAAGAGAGCCGTTAGCCATCAGCCATTCGGGGTGAGGAGCTCGTGGGTGGTGACGCCGGCGGCGGCCAGGAGCCGGGCGATGGCCTGGCGGGTCGCTTCGTCGGGTGGGCACAGGGGCAGACGCAGCGCGCCGGTGTCCCGGCCCAGGATCTGCATCGCCGTCTTGATGGGAATCGGGTTCGAGGCGAGGCTCAGCAGACCGCGGCAGAGGCCGAACAGCTCGCCGTGCAGTGTGCGGGCCGAGATCCAGTCGCCGCCGAGAAACGTGCGGCACAGCTCGGTCACCTTGTCGGGGACGAGATTCGCGACCACCGAGATCACGCCCTGGCCTCCCACCGAGGCGATGGGCAGCGTCAGCGTGTCGTCGCCGCTGAGCACGGCGAGGTCGGTGCGGGCGATGACCTCGCTGGCGAGGTCCAGGGACCCCGACGCCTCCTTGATCGCCTGGATGTTCGGATGCGTCGCCAGCCGCTCGATCGTGTCGGCATCGATCGCGACGGCGGTGCGGCCGGGGATGTTGTACAGAATGACGGGCAGGCCGCACGAGTCGGCGATCGCGGAGAAGTGCCGATACAGGCCCTCCTGCGACGGCTTGCTGTAGTACGGAGACACGTGCAGGGCCGCGTCGGCGCCCGCTGCGTGGGCGAACCGGTGCAGGTGCACGGCGTGCTCGGTGTTGTTGGACCCGGCTCCCGCGATGACCTGCAGCCCCTCGGTCCCGGCCAGCTCGACCGCCTTTTCGACGACGACGCGATGCTCCTGATCGGTGAGGGTCGGCGCTTCACCCGTGGTCCCGCACGGGACCACCCCGGTGACACCCCCCGCCGCCTGGTGGCGGATGTTCTCGGTGAGCCGTTCCACGTCCACGGACGAGCCGTCCGCCGTGAACGGCGTCACCAGCGCGGTGTAGGCCCCCTTGAAGGTCGTCATGACGTGTCTCCTTGAACTGCGGCCTCCCGCATGAGCCGTTTCATCTCGCCGACGGCCTCGCGGAGGCCCGTCAGCACGGCGCGGCTGACGATGGCATGACCGATGTGAAGCTCGCGCAGACCGTCGAGCGACGCGATCGGCTGCACGTTGGCATAGTTCAACGCGTGGCCGGCGTTGAACTGCATGTTCGCCTGGCGGATCAGACGCCCGGCCACCGCGACCTTTTCGAGCTCGGCCCGTGCCTGGGGACCGTCGGCGGACCGCCCGTGGGCGTGAAAGACACCGGCGTACGGCCCGGTATGGACCTCGCAGGCGTCAAAGCGGCAGCCCGCCGCGGCCTCGACCTGGGACGGCTCGGCGTCGATGAACGCACTGACCCGCGAGCCTGCCTCGTGGAGCCGCTGCACGACATCGACCAGACGGCCGCGCTGCCCCGCAACGTCCAGGCCGCCCTCGGTGGTGATCTCACGGCGGCCCTCCGGCACGAGCGTCACCATCTGGGGGTGAGCCCCGGCGGCGATGGAGATCATCTCGTCGGTCGCGGCCATCTCCAGGTTGAGCTTGATGGTGACGGTCTGCACGAGGCGGTCGAGGTCGTGATCCTGGATATGACGGCGATCCTCGCGCAGGTGAATCGTGATGGCATCGGCACCGCCGAGGTGAGCTTCCGCGGCCGCCCACACCGGATCGGGCTCATACGTCCGACGGGCCTGCCGGATCGTGGCCACATGGTCGATGTTGACGCCCAGCTCGATCATCGACCTAAGCATACCCCGTTATAATCAGACCCGTGACGACGTTCGCCAAGAAGCTCGCCTGCCTCAAGAGCGACCTGGTCACCCAGGGCCAGCGGGTCAACGAGATGACGCTGCTGGCCGTCGAGTCCTTCTTCGACGTCGATCAGGCCAAGGCCGACGCCGTCATCGAAGCCGACGCGATGATCGACAAGGTGAACGTGGAGATCGAGCGGGCGGCCGTGCCGCTGCTGGCCATGGGCGAGACCGATGAGCACGAGATCCGCTCGGTGCTCACCATCGTCAAGATCAACAACGAGCTCGAACGGTGCGCCGACTGCGCGGTGAACATTGCCGAGACGGTCAAGGCGGTCGGCGAGCTGTCGCAGCCGATCCCGCCGACGTTCCGCGTGATGGCCAACAGCGTCATCGGGATGATCCGCGACGCCAACCGGGCGCTGGACAAGCTGGACACGGAATTGGCCCAGCAGGTCCTGGCCTTTGACGACACCGTGGACCGGTTCAAGCGAGAGATCATTCTCGACGCCGAGGAGAAGGTCGCGGCGGGCGACTTCGGCGCCCAGTTCGCGTTCAGGCTGCTCTCCGTGACCAAGAACCTGGAGCGGATCGCCGATCACTGCACCAACGTCTGCGAGCAGGTCATCTACGTCGAGAGCGGCCTCATCGTGCGGCACCTGCCCGAGGGCTGGTCCAAGCCGGCGCCCCCGGCGTGAGAAAAAGAGCCGCGGGCTCTCTTTTCGCCTATCTTCAGACCGATGTCCGACCGACTGTCGTCCATCCGTGCGACGCTGGAGGCTCACGGCCAGGGGCACCTGCTCGCCTTTCACGGCGAGCTCGACGAGTCCCGCCGGGAGGCTCTTCTCGATCAGCTGGAAGCCATCGACTTCGACGCCGTCGACACGCTGATCGAATGCTTTGACGGGGACGAGCGTGAGCAGCAGCTGCCGGCCAACCTCGAGCCGGCGCCGTACTACCCGAACCGGGCCGAGGGCGTCTACGACGCCGGCCACTACCGCAGCGTGGGCACCGAGCTCATCCGCCAGGGCAAGGTGGCGGCGTTCTGCGTGGCGGGGGGCCAGGCCAGCCGGCTGGGGAAGTGGAGCGGGCCCAAAGGGACGTTCCCGGGCACGGTGGTCACGGGCAAGCCGCTGTTTCGGGTGCTCGCCGAGCAGATCGTCGCCAACTCCAATCGCCACCGCGTGACGATCCCCTTCTACATCATGACCAGCCTTCTCAACGACGACGCCACGCGGGCGTTCATGCAGGACAACAACTGCTTCGGACTCAGCCGCCGTGACATCTTCATGTTCCCGCAGGGGCTGCTGCCGTCGCTGGAGGCGGGAACGGGCCGGCTGCTGCTGGCCGACAAGGGCTCGGTCGCCATGAACCCCGACGGTCATGGGGGGTCCATCCGGGCCCTGGCCGCCAGCGGCGCCATCGACGACATGGAGGCCCGGGGCATCGAGTACATCAGCTACTTCCAGGTGGACAACCCCCTGGTCAAGGTGCTGGATCCGCTGTTTGTGGGGCTGCACGCGGCCGCCTCCGACAGCTCCGCCGAGATCTCCAGCAAGATGGTTCTCAAGACGCGCCCCGATGAGAAGGTCGGCGTGTTCTGCCGCGTCGACGGCTCGACCACCGTCATCGAGTACACGCAGCTCAATCAAAGCCCGCTCTGCGAGCAGCGCGATCAGGAGGGCAACCTGCGGTTTCGCGCCGGCTCGATCGCGGTTCACATCATCAGCGTGGAGTTTGTCCGGAGGCTGACGTCGGGCGATGAGAGCTTCGCATTGCCGCTTCATGCGGCCCGCAAGATCGTGCCCCACGTCGACATCGCCACCGGGCAGCGCGTGGTGCCCGACAAGCCCAACGCCATCAAGCTGGAGTCGTTCGTCTTCGACGCCCTTCCCCTGGCCCGGTCCTCGATCGTCTACGAGACGTCCCGCGTCGAGGAGTTCGCCCCCATCAAGAACGCCGACGGCGTGGACTCTCCGGCCACGTCACACCAGCTTCAGTCCGACCGCAGCGGGTCGTGGCTGGAGGCGCACGGCGTGACGGTGCCGCGGGACGCCGAGGGCCACGTGACCGCAAGAATCGAGCTCAGCCCGTTGACGGCACTGGAAGCAGACGACCTGGCCGGCATGACGCTGCCGAAGTCGATCGAGCCGGGCGAGTCGATTGTTCTGTGAGCGGGCGCGATGAGGGGTCAGGAAAAGAGCACCGCCGCGTAGAACCCGGTTCCAGGGACGCCGGGTCATCCCGAGCGAAGCGAGCGCACGACGCCGGCGGCAGTACACCAAGACACCCGCCGCGCAGCCCCCGGTTCCAGGGACGCCGGGTCATCCCGAGCGAAGCGAGCGCACGACGCCGACGGCAGTACACCAAGACACCCGCCGCGCAGCCCCCGGTTCCAGGGACGCCGGGGTATCCCGAGCGAAGCGAGGGCTCAAATCCGAGGCAGGATGCCTCGGATTTGACAAGACCAGTCCGCGGCATGGATGCCGCGGTTGGACCGGCACGACGCCGGCGGCAGTACGAGAAGACACCCGCCGCGCCGGCACGACGCCGGCGGCAGTACGACAAGACACCCGCCGCGCCGTCCTAACCCCTAACCCCCACCACCTCCGCCGTGACCTCGGCGATGAGCCGGGCCGGCTCGGCCAGGGCTCGCTCCAGGCCGTAGCGATCGGCGAGGCTGATCACGTCGCGGAACAGGTCGCCGAAGTCGTTGCCGAGGGCGACCCGGCCGGCGATGGCCACCACGGGCACGTTGAGCTCCGCCGCGACCCTGGCCACGCCCACGCACGCCTTGCCCTGCCGTGACTGGTCGTCGAGACATCCCTCGCCCGTGAGAACGAGATCGGCGCGGCGGCACCGCGCGCGGAATCCGACCACCTCGAGGATCAGGTCGATCCCCGGCTCGAGCGTCGCCCCGCACCAGGCCGCCAGGCCGAAACCGGCCCCGCCGGCCGCGCCCGAGCCCGGCCGGTCGGGATCCGCGTCGGTCAGCGACGCCAGACGACGCAGCGCGGCGTCGAGCTGGCGGACCTGCGCCGGCGTCGCGCCCTTCTGCGGCCCGTACACGACCGCCGCCCCCTTGGGCCCGCACAACGGGTTGGTCACATCGCACGCGACGCGGATCCGCGGCAGGCCCGGTACCGCCTCGGAAGCGGCGATGTCGTCGAGCGCGCCGCCCGTCAGCGGCCGCGTGATGATCGCGCCGGACCGGTCGATGAACCGCGCGCCCAGGGCCTGCGCGGCGCCCGTGCCTCCGTCGACGGTGGCGCTGCCGCCGATGCAGACGATCACCGTCTCGCAGCCCGCCGCCGCGGCCTCGGTCACGAGCTCGCCGGTCCCGAAGGTCGTCGTGCGGGTCGGATCACGCCGGTCCGGCGGCACGAGCCCCAGCCCCGACGCTTCGGCCAGTTCAACGACGCCGGTGGTGCCGGCGACTCCGAACCGAGCCCGGACCGGCTCGCCCAGGGGCCCCGTAACCGTGGTCTCCCGGATCGCCCCGCCGAGGGCCGCCGTCATGACCCGCAGGCTGCCCTCGCCCCCGTCGGCGATGGGGCAGAGGTCGCAGGTCACGGCCGGGACCGCTTCTGCCGCCCCCGCCGCCATGGCCGCGGCCACGTCCGGGGCGGACAACGTCCCCTTGAAACTGTCCGGCGCACAAAGAACTTCTTTCAGGGATCCGCCCATCACGCCGAAATCCGTTCAGAGTCTCTCCGCCCACACTACACTCCAGAACGCCGATGCCGGAGCCCGTTGAACTCTCATGGAAGATTTCTACGCCAATCTCCTGGGCAGCTACGGGCCCTTCGCCGTCTTCTTGCTGCTCATGCTCACGGGCATCGGCGTTCCGCTGGGCGAGGACCTCGTCATCATCCCCGCCGGGATCCTGGCCGGCGCCGGCACGCTGAATCCCTGGCTGCTGGCGGTGTGCGCCTATCTGGGCGTCGTGTGCTCGGATTGCATGTGGTTCGGCATCTGCTGGACCTACGGCACGCCGCTGCTGCACAAACGCTGGTTCAAGCGATTCGTTCATCCGCGCAAGCTCCTGGAGATCAAGCACCAGATCGAGCAGCGCGGCGCGTGGGTGGTTTTCATGGCGCGGTTCATACCGGGCAGCCGCACCCCCGCCATCACGTCCTCCGGTGTCCTGCACATGCCCTTCTGGAAGTTCGCGACGGCCACGGCCGCCGGCTGCCTGTTCACGGTGCCGCTGCAGATCGGGCTGGGGTACGGCATCGCCGTCGGCTTCGGGACCCAGCGCTCGGCCGACATGGTCCAGACGCTCATCGGCGCGATGATCTTCATCCTGGCTCTCCTCCTGGCCATGGTGTGGTGGCGCCAGTATCGCCGCACGCACCGCAGGCGGAACCCGAGGGCAAAGGCGGCATGGCTGCGGCGTTTCCGGGGAACCCGGCCCGCCCGTGTCGGCGGCCGTCGCTGAGCCCCAACACCCGCAAAAAGGGTGGATGCCGCGAAAACACCTCCCGGCCCTTTTATGATCTTCGGCCATGCGAGCCCTCGTCACCGGCCAGGTCGGCATGAACAAGAAGCCCTACCTCGAGGCGGTGGCCGAGCTCACGGCGCACCACGGGGGCCGACTCGCGCTGTTCCACGTGGGTGACCTGATGTACGCCGAGGCCCCCGACATCCGGCCCGGACGGATCCTCGACCTGCCGCTGAGCCGGCTCACCGCCCTGCGGCGAGCCGTCTTCAAGGACATCATCGCCGCCACGAGCCCGCCGCATGAGCACCCCGACGTGATGGTCAACTCCCACGCCACCTTCCGCTGGCGTCACGGTCTGTTCAGCGGCTTCGACTTCGACCAGGTCCGCAAGCTCCAGTTCGACATGTTCATCTGCCTCGTGGACAACATCGAGGTCGTCCATCACCGGCTGCACGCCGAGCACGACATCGACGCCACGCTCAAGGACTGCATGGTGTGGCGTGAGGAGGAGATCCTGGCCACGGAACTGCTTGCCCAGGCCATGGGCGGCGACTCGAAGTTCTACATCATGAGCCGTGGACGGCACGCCGACACGGTCGAGGCGTGCCGAAGACTGGTCACGAGCCCGGGCGTGCGAAAGGTGTACCCGAGCTTTCCCATGAGTCATGTCGTGGACATGCCCGATATCCTGGCCGAGATCGAGTCCTTTCGCGGCGAGCTCGCCAAGCACTTCATCACGTTCGACCCCGGCGACGTCGACGAGAAGCTGTTGCTCGATCGAGCCATCGCCGCCGCCAAGGGCGGCCACGACTGGGTCGAGGCGGAACCGCACGCCTTCGGCGGCGGTCGCGGCACCCAAGAGCCGCTTCGGGTGTCCGTCCGGGAGATCCTCGACATCGCCGGCGACATCGACGGGCAGATCTACATGCGTGACTTCAAGCTCATCGACCAGTCCGACATGATCTGCTCGTACGTGCCGGAGCTTCCCGGCGGGATGCCCGGCCTCTCCAGCGGCGTCGAGCGCGAATTACAGCACGCCTTCGAGCACACCAAGGAGGTCTACGTCGTCTGGAAGCCGGCCAAGCCGCCCTCACCGTTCATCACGGAGACCGCCACCGAAGTCTTCTCGACCGTGGACGAAGCGCTGGCGCACTTCCACACGCAGGGGATGTTCGCCACCGGCGACCTGTTTGCCGGTTAGACGCTCGCTGGCCGGAGCTCGTCGTCGTCGGGTGCCGGTGACCCACGATCAGCGTGCCGGACGAACCGGGATTCTCGTTGGGCGTACCATCTGCGGGATGCCCCGATATCGACTGACCGTCGCCTACGACGGGACCAACTTCCACGGCTGGCAGAAGCAGTGCGTGACCGGCGCCGACGGCGAGCCGGATGACCTGCGGACGGTCCAGGGGGTCCTGGAGGAGGCCGTGTGCGCCGTGGTCCGCGAGCCGGTCAACGTGGTGGGCGCGTCACGCACCGATTCCGGCGTGCACGCCCTGGGCCAGGTCGCCGCGTTCAGCTGTGCCAAGGAGCTGGAGCCCGCGAAGCTGTGCGCGGCGATCAACTCGCGTCTGCCCGACGACGCCCAGGTCCGCGGGGCCGGTGTCGTGAGCGATACGTTCAGCCCCATCAGCGAGGCGGTCGCCAAGGGCTACCGGTACCGCATCGCCTACGGCCGCGCCAAGCCCGATGGCGCGCCGCGGCCCCTCTTCGGGCGGTTCGTCACCTTCTGGACGCCCTACGAGCTCGACGCCACCCGGATGAACGAGGCGGCCCGCCGGCTCATCGGCGGCCATGACTTCGCGAGCTTCACCCGCAAGAACCACGATCGCGAGAGCACGGTCCGGACGATCCACGACTGCCGGGTGACCGCGGGCTCCGGACGCCGCCGCCTGCGGATCGACGTTGCCGGCGACGGGTTCCTGTACAACATGGTCCGCATCATCGCCGGCACCCTCGTCGAGGTCGGCCGCGGCAAGCTCGACCCGGAATCGATGGGCGACGTCATTGCCGCAACGGACCGCACTGCGGCCGGGCCGACTCTTCCCCCGGAGGGATTGTGCCTCATGTGGATCAAGTACTGACCCCTCCATGCGAATCATGCACATTTCAACACGGCTGATCCTGGGCGGGTCGCAGGAGAACACCGTGCTGTCGGCGGAGGGCCAGGCTGACGCAGGACACGACGTCTCTCTCGTGTATGGACCGATCTACGGTCCCGAGGGATCGCTGCTGGAGCGGGTCACGGCGCACGGGGGCATCGAGACGATCGAGACGCCCCGCCTCGTGCGTCAGCTTGCGCCGATCCGGGACCTGCGGTGCTACTTCGACCTGCGCTCGATCATCCGCGAGCGGAAGCCCGACGTGGTGCACACGCACTCGTCCAAGGCGGGGGTGCTGGGTCGGCTGGCGGCGTGGAAAGAGAGGGTCCCGTGCGTCGCGCACACGATTCACGGGCTTGCTTTTCATCCCTACCAGTCGAAGCTCAAGAACATGGTCTACATCGTCGCCGAGCGCGTCGCGGCCCGGCGGTGCCACCGGCTCGTCTGCGTCGCCGACGCCATGCGCGAGCAGGCCCTGGCGGCGGGGATCGGCCGGCCCGACCAGTACGTCACCGTCCACTCCGGTATGGAGACCGCCGCCTTTCTCGAGCCGCGCTTCGATCGCGACGAGGTCCGGGCGGGGCTGGGTCTTGCGGGCGGCGACTTCGTGCTGGGCACGATCTCGCGTCTCGCGGAGCTCAAGGGCCACGATGACCTTCTGGACGCCCTGGCCCCCCTCATGCGCGCCCGCGTCGAGCTCAAGCTGCTGTGGGTCGGCGACGGCTGGTGGCGGGACCGTCTGCTCAAACGCGTCAAGGACATGTCGCTGGCCGACCGCGTCATCCTCACGGGGCTCGTCCCACCGGACGACATCCCAAGGTACCTGCTGGCGATGGATGCACTGGCGCACCCCAGCTACCGCGAGGGTCTTCCCCGCGCCGTCCCGCAGGCGCTTCTCAGCGGCGTGCCCGTCGTCGTCTATGATGTCGATGGCGCGGCCGAGGCGTGCGCGGACGGTGAGAGCGGGCTTCTCGTTCGACCAGGTGACCTGGCCGCCCTTCGCGACGCGGTGCAGTGGATGATGGATCATCCGTCCGAACGCGGGGCCATGGGACGTGCCGGCCGCGAGCGGTGCCGTGACCGCTTCGATGCCCGGACGATGGTCGAGAAGCTGGAGTCGGTGTATGCGTCGGTGCTCGAGCGTCCTCATCCTGACGCTGGTGATGACTCACGCTGAGGCGCAGGTCCTCGATCTGGACCCGCCGGCCCCCGACGCTCCGCCGGCCCTGGGGCTCGACACCGCCGCCGCCGACCGGATCCGGGTGCTGCTGCCGGAGGCGGCTGCCCTGGAGGCCCGGGTCGAGGATCTCGAGTCGATCCTCGGTCAGGTCACGCTGGCGTCGGTCAACATGCGTCGCATCGCGGCCGAGCTGCTGGACGTCGGGGACCGGCAAGGCAGCGCGGGAAGCTCGGCCGTTCTGGCCGGCGTGAGGCTCTTTCGCGGGCGGGAGGCGATCGACGAGATCCTCGCCCGGCTCGTGTCGAGGCCGCTGCCGACCGATCTCGAGCCCGCGGTCGACGCCGTACGGCGGTTCAACGAGCTGACCGCGGCCCGGCTGGCCGAGTCTCCGGCCTTTCCCGCCGCGCCGCCGGCGCTCGACACAGCGGTGGCGTCGCTGATGCGGCCGCTGGCCGACGCCGTCGAGCGGCTGGGTGACCAGACGACGGTGAACCAGTGGATCTCGGGCGGCGACCCGAGCGCTGCCGGCGGCCGGCCCCTCGAGCCGATGATCGCCCTGCTGGCGCAGCGAATCGAAGCGGCGGGGCTGGACGAGCCGACACGACAGACGCTCACACGCACCGCCGCATTCCTCGAGCGGGGCGCGGCCTTCGAGACGTTCCGCCCGCAAGTGGAGTCCTACGGCCGGCTGCTCATCGAGGTGCTCGAACTTGCCGAGGTCGTCCGCGTCACGGCGTGGATCACCGATGACCAGCGCGCGGTCTGCCGCAATCGGATTGATGCGGCGGTGACGCTGTTTGCCGACCGGATGACACGCGCCGACGGCGAGCGTCGCCTGCACCGCCTCGCCGATTCAAGGCGGATCGTCGACCGCATCTCAAAGCTCTATGAGACGGACCTCGCGCCCGCCCCGGGTCGCGGCCGCGCCGACGCGACGCGCTTCGACCTGGAGCCGGTGCAACGGGCGTTCGCGGCCGTCGTCACCGCCGCCGACACGCTGCCGGAAGGGCTGGACCGCGACCCGCAGATCGATCGCATGCTGGGGATCCTGGACGGGATGATCGCCTATCGCGAGCTCGGCCGGCCCGCGCTCACTCACGAGCTTCGCGTCGTGTGGCGCAAGCTCCACGACGCGTACGCGAGGACCGAGCGGGAGATCCTCGACCATCTGCCCCAGCTGACGGGTCGCGCGTTGTCCGATCCGGCCCTGGCGAGCCTCGTCGTCGACCAGCGGCAATACGTGGAGGACCTGCAGCGACTCGAGAAGCTGCCGGCGTGGGTGGACGCGGTCCGACGGATCGCCCCCCGCGCGGCCGGGCCGTTCGGCGGCCGGACGCGGAGCCTGACGACGCGGCTCGCCGACCCCAGCCGTCGCCATGACGCGGTGCAGCGGCTCGACGAGCTCGAGCGTCAGCTGGCGGCGTTCGAGGCGATGCCCTTCGAGGCCGAGCTGCGGGGCAGCGATCGGGCGGCCATCGTCGCGACCGGCGGGCTGCACGAACGGCTCGCGGCCGAGATCGATCAACAGCGGCGGCGCTGGGCCGAGGCGTGGAGCGCCGGCGACGAGGCGGGGCCGCGGGTGGTCCTGCTGCACGAGCTGCTGCAGATCATGGACGGGACCGCCGAGCTGCTCCGTCTGGGCGACCAGGCCGCCGTGGTGAACCGGTGGTCGGCCTGGGAGCTCGAAGAAGCCACGATCGGGCGGCTCGTGACCGACCTCAAGAACCGGCTGAAGCTCGCGACGACCGCGGCCCTCGAGAACGACGAGCCGGGTCTGCGTGATCAGCTCGACCGTCTCCAGGCGCCGCCGGCCGTGCTCCTGGCGCGGCTCGCTGCGAGGCTCGAGGCTCCGCTGGCACCGATGCCGACCGGGGCGGTGTCGATCATGGGCCAGTGCGTGCACCCGCCGCCGCCGGGCGCGTGGATGCTCGCCGGCCGCCGCGACATCGCCGACTTTTGTCGCTACACCATGGAGCTGGAGTACGCCCGGGCGACCGGGCGCAGCGAGCTCGCGGCCGGGCTCGACGGTCACGTCAACCGCCTCGCCGATCAACTGCTGAAAGAGATCCCGCCATGAACATGCTTGTTGTCGGCCCCCACCCTGACGACCAGGAGCTGGGCATGGGGGCCGCGATCGCCAAGCTCGCCGACCAGGGCCACGACGTCCTGCTGCTGGACATGACCAACGGGGAGCCCACGCCGCACGGCGACCCCGAGACGCGGGCCCTGGAGGCGGACCGCGCGGCGAAGATCCTGGGGGTGCGGCGGCGGCTGCTGGACCTGCCCAACCGCGTCCTGCAGCACACCATCGAAGCTCGCCACCTCGTGGCCGGCGTGATCCGCGAGCACCAGGCCGAGATCGTCTTCACGCCGGCGCTGCCCGACGCCCATCCCGACCACACCGCCACCACGCGGATCGTCGAAGACGCACGGTTCGACGCCAAGCTCACCAAGATCGATCTGCCGGGGGCGCCGATCTACCCGCGATGGCTGATCTATTACTACTGCACCCACCTGCGGACGATCCCCCAGCCCGATTTTCTCATGGACGTCACCGGCTACGAGGACCGCAAGCGCGAGGCGATCCTCGCCTACGAGACGCAGTTCGTCACCCCCGACAAGAACCGCTGGATCGTCGAGTGGCTCGACGCCGGGGCCCGCTACTTCGGCAGCCGTATCCGCTGCCGGGCCGCCGAGCCGTTCGCGGTGGCCGAGCCGCTGGGGCTGAAGTCACTCGAGGACCTGACATGATCCAATGCCAGGAGCTGCCGGGATGACCGAGATTCGACTGGCAACCTCTGACGACCTCCCCGCCATCCTGGCCATCAGCAACTGGGCCGCCGCCAACACGGCCGCGAACTTCGCGGTGGAGCCGGAGACCCTGGCCAGCTGGCAGCACGACTGGCGGGAGACCCACCAGCGGTTCCCGTGGTTCGTCACCGCCGGCGACGACGGCGCCGT
>JBFGEG010000083.1:0-16455 GCA_041580235.1 Phycisphaerales bacterium | reverse complement strand
GCACGGCCGATACGCCAAGATCTCGAGTCATCTGAACGACTGCGACCTGCCGTACTTCATCACCTTTGAGTACCAGCAAAAGGGAATCCGCGTCCGCGGCAACCACTATCCGCTGGTCAAGATGGAGTGGGTCGAGGGTTTGGGCCTCAACCAGTTTCTCGAGAAGAACCTGACAAACAAGACCGTGCTCGCCGCGCTCGAGCAGGACTGGCTGACGCTGCTCGACGACCTTCCGGCGGTCAAGGTGGCGCACGGTGACCTGCAGCACGGCAACGTGCTCGTAACCGACGATGGTAGCCTGCGGCTCATCGACTACGACGGGATGTGGGTCCCCAAGCTCAAGGGGCAGACGAGCCACGAGACCGGTCATCCCGACTACCAAAGCCCGCTCCGCACCGGTAAGGACTTCCACGCGGAGATCGACGGGTTCGCGGGCGAAGTCATCCAGATCGCGATTCGCGCCCTGGGCCACGACCCCGAGCTCTGGCAGAGGTACAACAACGGTGACAACCTGCTGTTTCGTCGCCAGGACTACCTGGAGCCCGGCGACTCACAGCTCTTCTCGGATCTGCGGGCGCTGGGCGACGAGGAGATCAGCGCCAAGCTCGACGGGCTGATCAAGGCCTGCGGCGGCAAGCCCAAGCGCGGTCGCCCCAGCCGGTTCTTCAGGCCCAAGCGGGCCAAGGACGATGCCGGGGGCAAGCCTTCGGGACGGATCTGGAAGGCGAAAAAGGCGAAGGCCCCTGATCCCCCGGCCGCTTCCGCGCCGCCCCCGTCGCCGGCCCCGCCGGCGGCCGCCGTCGCGCCGCCCAAGCCCGCGGCCCCCCCGCCGCCACCCAGACCCAGGCCTGCGGCGGCGCCCGCCAAGCCACCACCCGCCAAGACCGGTCCCGGCGGATGGTTGAGCGATCATGTGGGCGGCGCCACGGCCGCGCCGCCCCGCCCCGCGGCGCCGGCGTCTCCGCCGCCGGCCCCCGTGAAGGCAAAGGCGAAGCCGAAGGTGGTGGCGAAGGCACAACCGGCGGCACCGTCGCCGGCAAAGCCCAGGCCGGCACCGCCGGCCGGTCCCCGCCCGCCGCTCGGCCGCCGGCTGCTGGGGTACGCCCGCGTGCTGCTGCACCTGCTGCTGATCATGCCGGTGACCGCGGTGGCGATCATGGAGCTGTCGGAGATTCGCGACGGCTCGGGTGACCAGGCCACGGCGATTCTCCTGGCCGGCTTCGGCCTGGCGACCGTCCTGGGCCTTGTGTCCATCCTGACGCTGTTCGTGCTCCGCGTGACGCACCGGACGGTGAGCATCCTGTTCATGGGGCTCACCGTGATCATCATGCTGCTCAACATCTTCTCCGAGCTGCTCACTACCGGCTGGTCGGACTGGACCGGCGACGATCCCCTGCAGTGCGCGATGATGATGTCGATGCTGGGCTTGAGCGCCCTGGGGCTCGTCCTCGAGCACTTCTGCCACCGGCTGGGCGTGGTGACCAGGCTCCGCCTCCCCTGGGCGGCGCGGTAACCCGCCTCGATCCGGGACGGTCGCCGGTCTCCCGGCGAGTGCCGGCAGCAGACGTCGGTCAGAGTCTCGAAAGAGGTCACCGTCCCCGATTTATCTGCCGATAACCCGTCGGTCCGGGAGTGTCAGCGCGAGGCGCGTGCAGATGACCTTTTTCAAGAAGATCACGGTCATGGCGATGCTGGGGGCGATCGGCGCCATCGTCGGCGCCATGTTGGGCGAGACGCTCTTTCCCGCGGGCGAGGCTCAGCGGTCCGAGCCGCGGCGGATCTGCCTGCTCTTCGACACGTCGGGCTCGATGTCCGATCGGATCACCTCGGAGCGCGGGGCTCGGATCACGACGCAGCTGGAGGCGCTCAAGGACGCGGCCAGCGACTTCGTGTCGCGGCAGCACCTCGGTCTCGACCCCATGGGTCTGGCCGTCTTCGCCTCGGACGCGCACGTCGTCACCGGGCTCGGCGACGACGCCGCCGCGCTCAAGCGTTCCATTCGCAATCTCACCGCCAACGGG
This sequence comes from Phycisphaerales bacterium, assembly GCA_041580235.1. Lineage (GTDB taxonomy): Bacteria > Planctomycetota > Phycisphaerae > Phycisphaerales > SM1A02 > JADFOJ01. The sequence goes on along the minus strand of JBFGEG010000083.1, from coordinate 14,434 downwards.
GGCACCAACCTCGGTCGCGGCTTCGATGTCGCAGGCGCGATGCTGCGCGACGAGCCAGGGGAGCGCTGGATCCTGGTGTTCACGGACGGCAAGCCGGAGAGCTCGTCCACCGGTGAGACCCCGGAGGCCGCCGCGTTGAGCGCAGCCGCACGGGTCCGCAGCGACGGCATCGAGATCGTGGCCATCGGCACCGGTCTCGCCGACGCCGAGCTGCTGGCCGAGGCCGCCGGCTCGATCGACAACGTCATCATCTCCGACCCGCGCAAGCTCCAGGATGCCTTCCGGCATTCCGAGGAGGTCATCAACAATCGCCAGATGCTGGCGAGCACGGGTGCGGGCACCGGCAGCTTCGGACAGAGCGTTGTCCAGGCGGGCGCCTGGGCGGCGCTGATCGCCATCGGCGCGGCCATCGGTCTTGTGGTGGGGCAGAACCGCCACTTGCGCCGGCGCCCGCTCGGGCCCAAGGAGGCGGCGATCATCCTGGTGGGGGGCATGGTCACCGGCCTGGCGGCAGGCGCGGCGGGGCAGAGCGTCTTTTATCTGCTCTCGCAGGTGCCCGCGGTGGAGGCCATCGGCCGGGTGGTGGCGTGGACGCTGCTCGGATGCGGCCTCGGCTACGGCATGGGGTCGTTCGTGCCCAACCTGTTGCGTCAGCGGGCGACCGCGGCCGGCGCCGCCGGCGGAGGCCTGGCCGCGTTCTGCTTTCTCACGCTGGTGCCGGTGGTCGGGGACACGGTGGGGCGTCTGCTGGCGGCCGGCATTCTCGGGTTGTGCACGGGCATGATGATGGTGCTCGTGGAGACGGCGTACCGCTCGGCGTGGCTCGTCGTGCACTGGAGCGACAAGGAGCGGTCGAACCTGACGCTGGGCTCCAGCCCCATCCTGGTGGGCAGCTCAGCGGAGGCCCACGTGCTGCTGGCCGAGGAAGACAGCCCGGTGCCCGTCATGGCCCGGATCTCGCTCGGTGACGGCCTGGTCCGCTTCGAGGACGGCCAGACAGGCGAGACCCGCGCGCTGCCCGACGGTGAGATGCTCACGTACGGGCGGATCAGGCTCGAGGTGTGCGCGGGAAGCAGCGAGCAGCGCAACGAAGAGAGCGGAAAGAAAGAAAGCGAACGGCCAGCGGCGAACAGCCAACGGGGCGCCGAAGTGCCCGAGAGCGTGAAAAAGGCCCGCGCCAAGGAAGGCAACTGGTACGACGCGGCGTGATGTTCGCCAAGCGCCAAACAGCGAACGGCTACTGCAACGCCTCATCCACCATCTGCGCCAGCTCCTTGACCCGTTCGGCCTCGGAGCTCGGGCAGACCAGCGTCGCGTCCCTCGTGTGAACGATGACCAGATCCTGGCAGCCGATGGTGGCAATCGTGTGCTGCGGGTCGTCGGAGACGGCAACGACGCCCCTGGAGCCGAGGTGGGTGATGGCCGTGTTGGTGCGATTCCCGTGCGGGTCCTCGCTGAGCGTCTCGCCGTAGCTCGGCCAGTTGCCGACATCCATCCACCAGATGCCCATGGTGATCGTGCAGACCGTGATTTCCTCATCGCCGGCGGCCGGCTCCATCACCGCGTAGTCCACGCTGATCTTGGGCAGCCCGGCGTAGACCTCCTCCAAAACCGCCTTCTGTCGTCGCGTGCCCCAGGCTTCGGCGATTCGGGTGACGCCGTCCCAGGACCTGGCCTTGAACCGTTTGAGCGCCGAGAGAAAATGGGCCGCCGAGAAGACGAACATGCCGCTGTTCCAGCCGAACGTGCCCGCGTCGACGTAGCCCCGAGCCGTCTTCGAGTCGGGCTTCTCCACGAAACGCTTGGCGAGATACGCCGACGGGAAACCGGGCACCGGCTCGCCGCGTTCGACGTAGCCGTAGGCGGTGGCGGGATAGGTGGGCATGATGGAGAACGTCGCAAAACGCGTGGGCTCGTCCTCCACGACGTCGAAGCCCAGCGCGAGCTTGCGCCGGAACTCGTCCTGCGGCTCGATGATGTGATCGGCGGTGAGCACGGCGAAGACCGCGTCGGGATCCTGCTTGGCGAGCACCGCGGCCGTGAAGCCCACGGCATTGACCGTGTCGCGGCCGACCGGCTCGCCGAGGATCTGGTCGTCACCGAACTCCGGCAGCGCCTCGTGCAACGCCGACCGGTGCGCTTCGCTCGTGCAGATGAGCCGCTGCTCGGGCGGGACGACGCCCTCGAGTCGCCGGCAGGCGAGCTCCAGCAGCGACCGGCCGTCGACCAGCGGCAGCAGCTGCTTGGGGCGGTGCTTGCGGCTCATCGGCCACAGCCTGGTACCGGCGCCGCCGGCCATGATTACCGCGTAACGCACGACATCACTCCGTACCTCCCGCGACCGTCGCCCGGACCCGGTACGCGGCGGACACCAGGGCGTCCGCGGAATCGAGGGTGGGATCGTCGGCCAGCGCCCGCTCGATGAGCCTTCGGGCGTGCAGCTTGGGCTCGCCGAGCTGTGTGAGGGCGGCCAGCGCGTCCTGGACGATGGTGCCTTCCGGAACGTCTCCGACGGCGAGAGCGTCGTCGGGCCCCGCCTCCGTGAAGCGGTCCACCTTGCCGTGCAGCTCGGCCACGATCGTCTCCGCCGTGCGGCGGCCGATCTCGGGGAGGGTGGTGAGCAGCGCGATGTCCTTGCGGGCGATGGCCGCGGCCACGGCCTGGTAGGGCAGCCGCAAGGCACGCAGAGCCTTGCGCGAGCCGAGGCCTTTGACCGTGGTCATCAGCTCAAAAAACGCCCGTGCGTCGGCGGACGCGAACCCCAGGAGCCTCGGCACGAAGCTGGCGCCCTGCCCCTGGCTTTCGAGGTACTGCAGGGCGTGGAAGCACAGACGCTCACCCACACGCCCGGCCAAATGCTCATCGTCGCTGGCGGGGACGAGCAGGGCATAAGTGATCGCCCCGCATCTCAACTCGACGCGGCCCTCGCCCGCGGCGACCAGCTCGCCCTCGATCCGGCTGATCATGGGGGAATGGTACAGCAAGGGGTTCGGGGTTAGGGGTTGGCCGTTCGGGAAGAGTCTGCGGCCGGCGTCCTGCCCCGGCTGGGCTGTCCCAAGTGTGTCCCGACTCCTCCAAGCCTGATCCCGAACCCCTTGTTCACACCGCAAACGGGTCCGGGGTGCGGATGCCCGGGGGCAGCGGCTCGTCGTTGGCCGGCCACCGACTCGCGTCGATGATGCGACGTCGAAGCTCGGCGGTGATCGCCGCCGCGTCACGCTGGTCACCAAAGTCCAGGTGGTCCACGAAATGCACCCGTGCCCGGCTTCGGGTGCTCAGGGCGGTGAACATCTCCGGGGAGGCGGGCGTGCCCGAAACCCACACCAGCAGCACCGGGGCCTTGGTCCTGGCGATGATCAACCCCGCTCCCTGGTGAAAGGGCCTGACCTCGCCCCGCGGCGCAATGGCCCCCTCCGGGAAGATGCCGATCACACCCCCGCCGCGCACGTGCCGGATCGCCGCGCGGGCGGGCCCGGAATCCCGCCCGTTGCGGTCCACGGGGATGAGCCGCAGCCACCGCCAGAAGGGGGCCAGCTGCGGGATCATGAAGTCGGCCGCCATCATCCAGCGGATCTTGAAGGGGCACGCGGCCTGGATGATCAGCGGGTCGACGGGACCCGTGTGGTTGGACACGACGACCAGGCCGCCGGGAGCGTTGGTCTGGGGCACGTGCTCGAGGCCCGTGTAGGTCGTCCGGTGCATGAGCCGGCTGTAGCCACGCAACGCCTGCCACGTAAGAAAGTGGACGGCGTCCCCGGCGGGGCCCTCGGAGAGCCAGCGGGCGCCCATCCAGCGCACGATCAGCACGATGGCCGTCCAGGCCGCGACGAGAAGGAGTACGGTCAGCCAGGCGGGCATGGCGGAGTTCCGGTCGGTGTCGGGGTCCCGGCAGCGGGCCTGACTACCGTGGGGGGGACGCTGCGGATTGTCAAACCCGCGGGGGGAGGCCCAATCGGATGTCGGCATCAACGGGCGTTGAATTGAGCCGCGGTCATCCAGCGGCTATGGTTGGCGGAGTTGGGCCATGCCCCGCCGAGACGACATCAACACCATCCTGATCATCGGCTCCGGCCCGATCATCATCGGGCAGGCGTGCGAGTTCGATTACTCCGGCACCCAGGCGTGCAAATCGCTCCGTGAGGAGGGCTATCGCGTCGTCCTGATCAACTCCAATCCCGCCACGATCATGACGGATCCGGCGTTCTCAGACCGGACCTACATCGAGCCGGTCACCGCCGAGGCGGTCACCAAGATCCTGGCCAGGGAGGCGGAGGCGGGGACGCCCGTCCACGCCCTGCTGCCGACGCTCGGGGGCCAGACGGCGCTCAACGTGGCCTGCCGGCTGCACGACGACGGGACGCTGGACCGGTTCGGCGTCGAGATGATCGGGGCCGGGCGGGAGGTCATCAACCGGGCCGAGGACCGCGAGGAGTTCCGGCGCATCATCGACTCGATCGGTCTGCGACAGCCGCTGGCCCGCCAGGTCTCGACCATCGACGAGGCCCTGGCGTTTCTGGACGAGGTGGGGCTGCCGGCCGTGATTCGACCCGCCTTCACGCTCGGCGGCACGGGTGGGGGCATCGCCTACAACCGCGAGGAGTTCAAGGCGATCGTGCGCGGCGGCCTCGATGCGTCCATGATCGGTCAGGTCCTCATCGACGAGTCGCTGCTGGGCTGGAAGGAGTTCGAGCTCGAGGTCATCCGGGACCACCGCGACAACTGCGTGGTGGTGTGCGGCATCGAGAACATCGACCCCATGGGCGTGCACACGGGCGACTCGATCACCGTCGCTCCCATCATGACCCTGCCCGACAAGGAATACCAGCGGATGCGCGACGCATCCATCGCGATCATGAGGGAGATCGGGGTGGACACGGGAGGTTCGAACGTCCAGTTCGCGATCAATCCTCGCAACGGTGACATGGTCGTCATCGAGATGAATCCACGCGTGTCGCGGAGCTCGGCCCTGGCGTCGAAGGCGACGGGTTTCCCCATTGCCAGGGTCGCGGCCAAGCTCGCGGTGGGTTATACGCTGGATGAGCTCCGCAACGACATCACGGGAACCACCTCCGCGTGCTTCGAGCCCTCGATCGACTACGTCGTCACCAAGATGCCGCGGTGGACCTTCGAGAAGTTTCCCGAGGCCGACGAGACGCTGACGACCCAGATGAAATCGGTGGGGGAGGCGATGTCCATCGGCCGCACGTTCAAGGAGAGCCTGCAGAAGGTGATCCGCTCAATGGAGGTCAAGCGGTTCGGGCTGGGGCTCGACCGCAACGACTGGTGGCTGGCGGCCCGCCGTTCGGGGCCCGTGGCCGCCGACGGCTCACGCATCGCCTGGCCGGTGCCCGAGGAGACGCTGGTTCGCAAGCTCAGCGTCCCCAGCCAGGGGAGGCTCTACTACATCCGTTATGCCTTCAAGCAGGGATGGACCCTCGAGCGGGTCGCGGAGCTGACGAGCATCGATCCCTGGTTCCTCGACCAGATCCACCAGCTCGTGGAGTTCGAGGACGTCCTGTGCGGATACGACCGGCTCGCCGCCGTGCCCCGCGAGATCCTGGCGCAGGCCAAGCAACTGGGCTACTCCGATCCGCAGCTGGCGAACCTGTACCTCGGCGACATCACGACGGAGACGATTCTGGAGGTCCGCCGCCACCGCAAGGGGCTCGGTCTGGAGCCGGTGTACAAGCTGGTGGACACGTGCGCGGCTGAGTTCGAGGCGGCGACGCCGTATTACTACTCGACCTATGAGGTGCCGTTGGCGGGGCACGGCACGGAGGCGCGGAGACACGAAGGCACGATGGGGGGCGTCGAGGACGAGATACGGATCAGCGATCGGCGCAAGATCATCATTCTCGGCGGCGGGCCCAATCGGATCGGCCAGGGCATCGAGTTCGACTATTGCTGCTGCCAGGCGTCCTTCGCGTGCCGCGACCTGGGCTTCGAGTCGGTGATGATCAACTCGAACCCGGAGACGGTCAGCACCGACTATGACACCTCGGACCTGCTGTTCTTCGAGCCCCTCACGCTGGAGGACACGCTCAACATCATCGAGCGGCTCAACGGCGGAGGCATCGACGTGCCGGACCGTTCCGGCGGCGTGGTCGGCTGCATCGTTCAGCTGGGCGGCCAGACCCCGCTCAACCTCGCGCACGGGCTGGTCGCAGCCGGCGTGCCGCTCATCGGCACCGGGCTGGACTCGATCGACCTGGCGGAGGACCGGGACCGCTTCAAGCAGGTGCTCGGCGAGTCGGGGCTGAACCAGCCGCCCAACGGCATCAGCTATTCGCTCGAGGAAGCCGTCGAGGCGGCCCGGACCATCGGCTATCCGGTGCTCGTACGGCCCAGCTACGTGCTGGGCGGGCGCGGCATGGAGACGTGCTTCGACGAGCAGTCGCTGCGCCACTACATGCAGACCGCCGTCGATGTGTCGGAGCTCGCCAACGCCCCCGTGCTCATCGACAAGTTCCTTTCGGACGCCATCGAGGTCGACGTGGACGTCGTGGCTGACTTCGACGGGCCGCGACCACCCGGCGCCGACCCGTCGGGCGGCGCGAGACGCGGGCAGGCCATCATCTGCGGTGTCATGGAGCACATCGAGGAGGCGGGGGTCCATTCCGGCGACTCGACGTGCACGATCCCGCCCTACTCGCTGCCGCCGTCGATCGTGACCCGAATCAAGGAGCATGCCCGGTGCCTGGCCGAGCGGCTTGGCGTCCGCGGCCTGATGAACGTCCAGATGGCGGTAAAGGACGAGACGGTGTACGTGCTGGAGGTGAACCCGCGCGCGTCGCGGACCGTGCCGTTCGTCTCAAAGGCCAAGGGACGGCCATGGGCGAGGATCGCGGCCGCCGTCATGATGGGCGCCTCCCTGGAGGAGCTCGACGCCCGCGAGATTCCCGACGCCGGCTTCTACGCGGTCAAGGTCTCGGTCTTCCCCTTCGGACGCTTCCCCGGCGTGGACGTGATCCTGGGCCCGGAGATGCGGTCAACCGGGGAGGTCATGGGCATGGACCGCTCCCTGTCGGTGGCGCTGGCCAAGGCGCAGATGGGGGCCGGCATGACGCTGCCCGTCGGGGGCAACGTCTTTCTGTCGGTGCGCGACTCGGACAAGCCGGCCTGCGTGGACATCGTCCGCAGCCTCGTGTCGATGGGGTTTACGGTCTACACCAGTCAGGGCACGCACGAGCTGCTGCGGTCCTACAGCGTGGACACGAAGGTGCTCCGCAAGATCTCCGAGGGGGCCCGTCCCAACATCATGGACAAGATCGCCAACGGGGAGATCGAGCTGATCATCAACACGCCGACCCGCAAGGGCGCCCACACCGACGAGGGCAAGATCAGGGCCACGGCCGTGCGGGCGGGCGTGCCGATGATCACGACCGTGACCGGGGCCCGGGCCGCCGTGCAGGCCATCGCCGCCCTGCGGGCCGGCGCGTGGTCCGTGGCGGCGGTGCAGGACTACGAGAAGGACCAGGTGGTCAGCGGCCAGGGGTCAGGGATCAAGGAGTCGCAGCTGAGCGGCGTGACGCCCGGGTCGTGACGAGCTCAGCGCGGCGGGTGGTTCTCGGTGCGCCGTCGGCGACCTGGCGGTCCGACCGCGGCATCGCGCGTCGGGAGCCTCTTGCCCTGATGGCTCATGGCTAACCCCGAACCCCTTACCCCCCTCTGCTACACTCTCCCCCCATGCCCGATTGGCTCCCATCCTGGATCACGCCGCAGCTGATCGCGTCCTTCGTGGTGATTCTCATCATGGTCCACGTGATCGCGGTGGGCGCGTTGTACCTGATCCTCCTGGAGCGAAAGGTCTGCGCCTGGATTCAGGATCGCTGCGGCCCCAACCGCGTCGGCTGGAGCGGGATCCTGCAGCCGGTGGCCGACACCATCAAGCTGCTGGTCAAGGAGGACTACATCCCCCGACGCGCCGACCGGGTGCTCTTCCTGCTCGCCCCCGGCCTCACCGTGCTCCCGGCCCTGATCAGCTTCGCCATCATCCCGTGGGGCGGGACGCTCGAGATCGGCGGCGAGGCGATCCAGATCGCCGGCGCGGACATCAACATCGGTATCGTCTACTTGGTGGCCGTGACATCGCTGGGCGTGTACGGCATCGTGCTGGGCGGGTGGGCGTCCAACAACAAGTACGCCTTCTTCGGCGCCCTGCGGGCGTCGGCCCAGATGGTGAGCTACGAGATTCCCATGGGGCTGGCGATCCTGGCCATGATCCTCACCACGGGCACGATCCGGCCCAGCGAGATGATCGCCCAGCAGCTCTCAGGGCAGTGGTATCTGCTTCACCAGCCGTTGACGGCGATCCTCTTCTTCACGTGCATGCTGGCCGAAGCCAACCGTCTGCCCTTCGATCTGGCCGAGGCCGAGACCGAGCTCGTCGGCGGCTGGCACACCGAGTACTCGTCGCTCAAGTGGGCGTTCTTCTTCCTCGGCGAATACGGGCACATCATCGTGGGCAGCGCGTTCTTCACGGTCATGTTCCTCGGCGGATGGTCGGTCAACCCGTTCACCGGATGGGACCTGCCCCCTGCGGGCGGCCTGGCGATGATCCTGCTGCAGTGCGGCGTCGTGTTCGGCAAGGTCTTCGTGCTCATCGGCCTGACCATGGCCCTGCGGTGGACCCTGCCGAGGTTCCGCTACGACCAGCTCATGCGGCTGGCATGGGAGGGGATGATCCCCGCCGCCCTGCTCATGCTCCTGGTGACCTCGCTGTTCGTCTTCCTGGGGCTCGTGGATCAGGGCTACATGTGGATCGGCTCGCTGGCCGTCATCGTCCTCATCTGGCTGGTCCGGCCGCTGCTCGCCCGGCGGGCGGCGCCCAACCATCGCGTGGGGCTGCCGGGCAGCCGGTTCAGTCCGGCCGAGGGGCAATAGCCCAAGAGCCAGCCCCCGGGCCATTCGCCGTCAGGCAAGAGTTGAAAAGGAACAGGCGCCGGCCATCGGAGCTTGGGCCGGCGCCTGTCAATGCGCATCGAGATTTCATTATTGAAGACCAAACCCATGGCTCAAGTCAAGCCTTCACTCCCCCCTAATGGCTAATGGCTAATAGCTATCGGCTCTCTTCAGACAATCACCCCACCACAACTGCTGCCGCATCCCGCGGTGCAGCCATAGCAGTGATCGTCGGTGGCGATCTCGCGATGAGCCAGGTCGTCGGCGGTGAGCTCCCACAAACACACCGAGTCCAGGCCGGGCGTTCGCATGCCCAGCGCCTGGTTGAAGTCGCAATCAAAGAGACGCCCCTGCGGGTCCACGCTGATCTGGTGGCGGCACATGAGACCGTCGATGGTGTCGGGGTTGTACGCGTCGATCAGGGTGGCCATGTACGGCTCAAGCTGCCCGTCGCGATCGAGCTGGTGCCGCCAGCGTCTGATCGGCATATTGGTGATCGTCCACAGCTCGTTGAACACGATGCCGAACCGCTGGCGAAGCTCGCGATGGTAGTCGTCGGCGAGGGCCTCCTGGGGCGGGGGCAGAACGGGCCCCACGGGGTTGTAGACGAGGTTGAGCCGCAGGGCGGGGTCGCGGCCGTACCCGGCGTCGTTGAGCTTGCGCAAACCCTCGACGGAGGCGTCGTAGGAGCCCCGGCCCCGCTGGCGGTCGACGTTCTCCTGGAGATAACACGGCATGGAGGCCACGACCTCGACGGCGTGGGCGGCGAGGAACTCCGGCACCCAGCCGTACTCCCGGCCGGTCCGCCGGTCGACGTGATCGATGATCGTCGGGTTGCAGCGGTCCATGACGTGCAGGCCGTGGTCGTGAAAGGCCTCGACCATCCACCGGAAATTCGGGTTCATCTCCGGGCTGCCGCCGGTGATGTCCACCTTCGTGAGACCCGCCTGATCGAGCGCCCATTGCACCACCCGCCGGGCCGTCGGCTCGTCCATGTTGTCGCCGGCCTCCGTGCGGGCGGGCGACGACTCGACGTGGCAGTGGTTGCACGCGAGGTTGCAGACGTACCCGATGTTGATCTGCAGGGTCGAGATCCTCGCCGCCGCCCGCAGGTCGGTCTCGAACCGGGCCCGGAAACGCGTCCCGTTGAGAATGGGCAGGGCCACCTGCGTCACGATCACCCCGATGCCGTGCGGTCGCGGCTGGCGAGCGATCTGCTCAGCAACAGCCGTCCCCCGCGTAGTGCCATGTCGATTCCGTTACCGTGATGTCCGAGCGTCGGAGACCGGCCAGGACCGCGGCCGTCTTGTCACAGACGTTCTGGGGAACGTCGCGGGTGAGCAGGTGACCCTTGCCGTCATCGAAGGAGGGGTCATCGCCCGAATAGATCGCGGTCCGGCCCGTGAAGACGCACGGGCCGTCCGCCGGCACGGCGACCTTGATGGCGCAGACCTCCAGGCTCTCCAGCAGGACGTCCTCGTCGAGACCGTAGCGGTCGCGGCCCAGCAGCCGGTAGGGACGCCTCGACCGAACTTCGACGCTGCCGAAGCCGGCCTCGACGATCGACTCGAGGTACCGCTCGAAGGTCAGGCAGCCGGAGATGCACTGGGCCCGCAGCGTCTCATCGTCCTGCAGGTGCTTCGGCAGCTCGACCGGCGTCACCGGATCGGACATCGACAGCCGGCCCAGCGGCGCCAGCACCCGGTGCATCTCGCCCAGAGCTCGCTGGAGGTCGCCGCCGCGAGACCCATTGAGCCCGCCCGCGGACGACGTCGTGAAGATGTTGAACAGGCAGTTCTGGGCCGCCAGGTGAACGCTTGCGTCTTCAACCGGGAGGTCGAGGGCGTCCCCGTCTCGGACGTCGACGAACGACGGATCGAACCACTCGTTGAGGCGGGCCGCCTGCTCGAGGTTCTCACGGGCCGCCTGACGCATCGGCGCCACCGGATCGACGGCGATCACACCGCCCGGCCGCCTCGCGAAGTAAGAGAACAGAAGTGCTTCCAGGCCGCCGCCGACACCCACGTAGAGAACCGTCTGGTTCTCGCGCATGTCCTGGAGGTGCACCGTGCTCCCACACCCGTAGTTCATCTGGTGCATCACGGGCGGTATCGCCAGCCCCGGCAGGTACATCGGGGGCCGGGGCACGCAGCACAGCGAGGCGTCGGGGCTCTCCGCGGCCTTGCGATACACTTCATGAACCGTGGCGTGGTAGCTCACAGAGGCTCCCCGTCGAGAACGCTGAATCCCTGATGGTACTGCAATGAACCGGCCCCGGACGACCCGTATTCCCGAACGGGCCACAGACCTCACCCGCCCCGGCGGGCCGGCGGGGGGTGAACCACGACCATGCGTCGCCTGATCGAGACCGTCGGCGGGCTGTGGGAGCTGCTGCTGCTGGCGGCGCGGAGCCGCTTCCGGTTGCGCGGCGCGTACTGGCGCTGGCGTGCCGAGACGGCGTTCGGAAGTGACCGCGAGACGCGACCGCCCCTGATTCGGCGTCTGGGCGCCGTGCTCGACTACGGCCGGTGGGTGTACCGGATGAAGCGACGGTGAACTTCGTCACGCATCTCGAGTCGGCGCTGGACGGGACGGTTCTGCCCGCGGACACGATCCAGTCCACGCATCGCGATCGGCCGCTTTGGGTGCGGTACGATCTCGACGCCATCAGCCGCAGCGTGTCGCGGGCCGTGCTGCGCGAGCGTCCGCCGACGATGTGGCGCTACCGGGAGCTGCTGCCGGTCACGGCCGACGACGACATCGTCTCTCTGGGCGAGACCATGACGCCGATGGTCGCGTGCCCCCGGCTGGCCGCGGCCCTCGGCATGAGCCGCCTCTGGATCAAGGACGAGTCGCGGATGCCCACCGGCTCGTTCAAGGCGCGGGGCATGGCGGTGGCGGTGTCCATGGCCCGGCGTTTCGGGATCCGGCGGGTGGCCGTGCCCACCGCGGGCAACGCCGGCGGGGCCCTGGCCGCCTATGCGGCGCGCGCCGCCATGAGCTGCGACGTCTTCATGCCCGCGGACACCCCCGCCGTCAACCGCTACGAGGCGGCGCTGCACGGAGCCGCCGTCTATCTCGTCGACGGGCTGATCTCCGACTGCGGGCGGGTGGTCCGCGAGGGCGTGGAGAAGGTCGGCTGGTTCGACATGTCCACCCTCCGGGAGCCCTACCGGCTGGAGGGCAAGAAGACCATGGGCCTGGAGCTGGCCGAGCAGCTGGGCTGGCGTCTGCCCGACGTCATCCTGTATCCCACCGGCGGCGGCACCGGGCTCGTCGGCATGTGCAAGGCGTTCGACGAGCTCGACCGGCTCGGCTGGCTCGCCGAGGCCCGGCGGCCCCGGATGTTCTCCTGCCAGTCCAGCGGGTGCGACCCGCTGGTGGCGGCGTTCGAGGCCGGCCTGGAGTTCGCCGAGCCCGCCCGCGATCCCCGGACGGTGGCGGCGGGGCTGCGTGTGCCCGGGGCGGTCGGCGACTTCATGATCCTGAGGGCCGTGCGGGAGTCCGGGGGACGGGCCGTGGCCGCCGACGAGGCCCGCATCGGCCAGTGGATGCGTCAGGCCGCCCGCCTGGAGGGGATCGCCCTCTGTCCCGAGGCGGCCGTCGCCCTGGGCGTTCTGGAGGCGGCGCTGGCCGCCGGGCATATCCGGGCCGACGAGGAGGTCGTCCTCTTTAACACGGGGGCCGCCCAGAAGTACGTCGAGGCAATCGCCGCCGAGCTGCCCCGGCTGGACCTGCGGGCCCCCATCGACTGGCCCCGATTGGCCGCCCCGGGGCCCGGGTGACCCCCGATGGCAAGGCTATCGGACCTTGGCCGAAACAGGCCCCGCCGGTGACCGCAACTGCTTTTCCCTGGCGAATCTGCGTCAAAGACGCGCTCGACTTGCGCTTCGCCGACCGGTCCGCGAACGGGCGGCGCAACAACCGCGCATCAAAGTCGATCGCGGGACAAAAACGTCCAGATTTCTCGCCGCCGGCCGGCCCCGCACCGCTCGCGCAACCTTCTGTCTGGCTGAGTTTTACGGCGCCGCGGGGCTCGGGCAGCCTTCGTACATCGTGATTTTTCTTGCGAAACGGCGTCCCGAGCTAGCGGCAGACACGCGAATCAGTATCATCCTGCCGTTTAACGGATCGGCCTTAATCGGTCGATAACTGGGTTCGATTTGTCCGCAACCGGGCTGCGTTGGCCCGGTCGGACGGGTGGATGCACTTGGACGCGATGGCCTGGCCTGCGTGTCCGTCAGAGTAGGAGAGTCTTCCAATGATTCCTATCAAGCGGGTGTGCCTCTTCGCGGGTGCCGCTACGCTGACGCTGACTGGCGGCAGCTTCGCCGACACCTCGCTGGAGGACCAGAATCAGGAGCTGCGGGCCCGGATCGCCGAGCTGGAGAGCCGGCTGACCTCGGTCGAGCAGCAAAGCGACGCAAACTGGCTGACCGAGCAGCGTGCCGACGAGATCAAGTCGCTCGTCGAGGACGTGCTCGCCGACGCCGACACCAGGTCGAGCCTGCTCGCGCAGGGGATGACCGCCGGCTACGACAACGGCGCGGTCATCGCCAGCGCCGACGGCAACTGGTCGCTGCGGACCAACATCCTCATGCAGACGAGGTTCATGATCCGCTCGCAGGACGAGGCCGCCGTGCCCCCCACGTTTGACAACACCGTCTGGGGCTTCGAGGTGACACGGGCCAAGTTCATGCTCACGGGCAACGTCGTCAGCCCTGAGTGGTTCTACAAGCTCGAGATCGAGACTTCAGGCAACGCGAGTGCGAGCGCAAGCGGACCGGCCGGCACCAGGGTCGACGCTCGTACCGGTCTCGAGGACGCCTACATCGGCTACGACTACGGCAACGGCTGGAAGGTCCTCGCCGGCAACATGAAGGTCCCGCTTCTCTATGAGGACCTCATGCAAACGCAGTATCAGCAGGCTGTCGAGCGTTCCGTCCTGACGTACATGTACACGGGTGGCCGCAGCACCGGTCTCGCCGTTGACTACATGGGTGATCAGTTCCACGTCATGGGCATGTGGAACAACGGCATCAGCGACGGTCTCTACGGCGGCGGTGTCGCCGGTGGCGTCGGCACGACGAACAACACGCCCGCGCTGGTGTCGGACACCAGCGTCTCCTTCACCGTCCGCGGCGAGTGGCTCGCCATGGGCACGTGGGACCAGTTCAAGGACTACACGAGCCCCCAGGGTGACGAGACCGGCGTCATGGTCGGTGCCGCCATCCACTACCAGACCGCGGAGTCCGACGGTCTCCCGGTTGGACTCACGGACGTCGAGCTGTTCACGCTGGCGATCGACGCCACTGCCGAACTCGGTGGCGGCAACGTCTACGTCGCGTTCGTCTACAGCGACGTGAGCGGCCTCGGTGCCCCCGGTCCCCCCTTCGGCGGCAGCCCCTGGGGCTTCCAGGTCGGCGGTGGCTGGTACTTCGCCGAGGACTGGGAGCTGTTCGGCCGCTACGAGTACAGCGACACGGACAATCTCGCCACGGATGATCTGAGCATCATCACCGGCGGCGTGACG
>JBFGEG010000082.1:0-16504 GCA_041580235.1 Phycisphaerales bacterium | reverse complement strand
GCAGCACGCCCAGCCAGGCCACCAGCGGCGGTGTCGTGAGGCAGACGATGACGTCCTGTCGCCGCAGACGGGCCAGACGCCACGCGGCGCGGAGAAAGAAGCTCGCGTACTGACGCAGACGACCGAGAACGCCCTTGGCGCAGCCGCTGGGGCCGCCGACGCGATGTACGGTGACCCCGGCCGGACACTCGCCGGAGACCGGGGAGTGCTGCGTGTAGCGAGCCGAGCTCGCGACGACCGTGACCTCGTCGCCAAGCGCGGCCCGGTGCCCGGCCAGGGACGCGGCGAGCCTGGCCGTGGGGCTCAGGTCGGGCGCGTAGTACTGGTTGACGATCGTGATTCGCACGAAGCCCCCGGTCCGTCAGGCGACATCCTTCTCCGCCTGCTCGGTCTCGTCCAGCGGCAGCGACGCGGCCGGTGGCTGCGCGGACCGGGCGGCGGTGCCCTTCTGGCTCTGCGACAGGATCGCCACGATCTGGGCCAGGCAGTTGATGCGGCGCTCCTGCACGCTCACGATCGACAGGAGGTTGAAGTTCATCAGCAGAAAGAACGCGGTCACGGCCAGCAGCAGGACCGTCTGGTACTCGATGCCCAGCCGGTCCGCCACGTATCCGATGGCATCCGGCCACGCGGCGAGGGCCAGGAACGGAATCCCCACCGCCCCGAACAGCAGTGCGTAGCGCTCCTTGAGACGCTGCCGCCTCAGGCTGCGCACGGCCAGAAGCAGCACGACGTTGCCGATCGCAAGCAGGATCAGCGTGAGCGTCATGCCGTCCCCACCTTCTCCCGCGGCCACGGACGACGCATGGTGTCCACGATCAGGGCCACGGCCACCTTGATGACGTAGTAGAGGCCGCGTTGAAGCGGGATGCTCGTCTCGCCGGTCGCCCGCTGGTTCATCTCCACGGGTGTCTCGACCACGCGAAAGCCCGCCCGGTGCAGCAGCAGCACGACTTCCGGCTCCGGGTAGTCGTCGGGGTACCAGTGGCTGAAGGCGCGGATGACGGTACGGTTGGCCGCGCGGAAGCCGCTGGTGCAGTCGGTGATGGTGTTGCCGGTCAGCGCGCGAAGCAGCCAGCGGAGGATCCGGCTGCCCGCGGCCCGGGCCCGTCCCTGGCGGTAGCCCCCCGGTCCCAGGAAGCGCGACCCGATGACGAGATCCGCCGTGCCGTCGGCGATGGGGCCGAGCAGCTTGCCGATCTCGCGGGCGGGATGCTGCCCGTCGCCATCGACCTGGACGGCCACGTCGTAGCCGTGCTCGGCCGCGTAGCGATACCCGGTCTGCATGGCGGCCCCGATTCCCAGGTTGAACGGAAGGCTGACGACGCCGGCCGACTCGGGGACACGCCGGGCCGTGGCATCGGTCGAGCCGTCGTCGATGACCAGCACGTCGAAGTCCGGGACGGCTTGCGCGAGGTCGACGACGACCTGGGCGATGGCCTCGGCCTCGTTGTAGGCGGGCACGACGACCAGGCCGCGAAGGAATTTCAGGGACGTCTCTGCGCGCACGATCGGTCTATCGGCTCTTCCAACCAGCCCCGATACGCCCTTCTCCCGCGGTGGGGCGTGTTATCGGCCCAGCCGCAACGCCCCCACGGTGATCAGCGCCGGCAGCAGCAGCAGGTCGGCCGCGAGGGCCACGAGCATCACGAACGGCAGCAGGATCCCGATCATGCGGATGCTCAGGTAGTCGCTGAACGCGAAGGGTGCGAAGCCCACCGCGAAGATCAGCGAGGTCATGACGATTGCCCGCCCCGCCGTCGAAAAGGTTCGGTCGAGGGCCTGGGCCGTCGATTCCGTCCGCCGCGTCTCGAGCCGGGACCTCGTGAGGAAGTGAATGGTGTCGTCCACCGCGATTCCGATGGCGATGAGGGCAACCACCGCGATGTCCGAATCGACAGCCTTCCAGAAGACGCCCAGCGCCCCGCCCAGGGCCAGCAGGGGAACCACGTTGGGCACCATCGACCACAGACCGGTGACCGGCGAGCGGAACAGGATGATCATGACCAGACAGATCATCGCGAACGAGATCAGGATCGCGCGACGCTGCGATCGGACGTTTTCCTCCAACCACTGGCCCGCGAGGTACATCAAGCCGGTGGCCTCGACCGGAATCTCGGGGGCGAGGTGCTCCCGCGACATGGCCACCGCCTTCTCGCCCAGCTCGTACATCGCGTGCATTCCCGTCTCGGGCGAGAACACGAGAAAGCGGAGGATGGAGACCTCGCCCGGAAGAAAGAGACGGTTCAGGTGAAACGCGGCTCCGCTTCGCGCCACGTGCATGTAGGTCGCCAGCACGGAGCCCGTGACCCAGGTTCCGCCTTGTGGCGACTCCGGGTCCGCGACGGCGATGGCCCTCAGGACGTCGAGCAGAGAGAGGACCTTGTCGACCTCGGGCAGTGCCGCCAGCTCGTCCTCGAAGCGGCCCGCCGCCTCCAGGAACTCGGCGTTCATCTGCGTCCGATCGATCTCGATGAACAGCTCGAGCATGGAGGTGCCGGCCAGGGACTCCTTGAAGAACTCGACATCGCGGCGCAGCAGGTTTCGTTCGGAGAACCGGCTGGCCAAGTCCGTCTCGATGGTGATCCGGCTCGCGCCGTAGATCGAACCCGCGACGAAGACGGCGAACGCCCCGATGACCAGCCACGGCCGGGTCGTGGCCGCCCGCTGCACACCGTGAAGCACCACATCGACGACGTGCCGCGACCTCGTGGTCCAGGGTCTCGGTGCCTTCATGAAGGAGAACATGATCGGCACCAGCGTCATGGCCAGCAGCAGGGCGACGGCCACCCCGAAGCCCAGAACGATCCCGGCCTGCCGGAAGGCCGGGGTCTGGACCAGTGACAGGCACAGGAACCCGATCAGCGTCGTCAGCGATGTGTACAGGCACGCCTTGCCCACATCGGACGCCGTTTGAAGGATGGCCTCGTCCTTGTCCTTTCCCGCCGAGAGCTCCAGCAAATACGCGCTGCAGAGGTGCACGACGTCGGAGAACGAGATGATGAGGATCAGGGCCGGGCAGATCGCCAGCATGACGTTGACCTGTCGGTCCAGCGCGATGGCGAAGCCCATCGTCCACACGATGGCCAGGGCCCCCACCGCGACCGTGACGAGCACCGGCCAGAGCCGGCGAAACAGCAGCCAGGTCGTCGCCAGCAGCAGGATCGCCACGATCGGCGTCAGCCGGAAGATGTTTCGCCGCGTCTGGGTCTGGACCTCGGCCAGCACGGCCAGCATGCCGCCGAGGTGTATGTCCTCGCGGCTGAAGCCCGCGTCGCGGAAGATCTCGAGGACGTCCCCGACGATGGCGGGGGTGCGCTCGAGAGGACGAGTCTCATCGGGCTCGAGGTTCACGACCAGCGCGAGCTTCCGGGCGTCGGGCGAGACGACCAGCCCGGAGGCCAGGGGGTTGGTGGCCATCGTGATGTAGCGGATCGAGACGGGGTCCTCGCTGACCGCCGCGTCGAGGTAGTACTGCAACCGGGTCGCGTTCAGGATGCTGTCGACGTTACGCACCTCATCGATCGCCTCCACCCGCTCGACGATGCCGTGGAGCTTCTCCATCTCCGGCTCGGAGTCGAGGCGGATGCCCTCGAGACCGATGATGAGCTGCTCGTCGCCGCCGAAGAAGGCGGCGAGATCGACGTAACGCTGGTACGCCGCGCTGTCACCCAGCACGAGCCGCCCCAGCGACGACGCCATGATGGCGCGCGACATGCTCAAGCCTGCGACCACCGTCACCAGCAGACAAAAGAGCAGCACCGCGATGCGATGCCTGAGCACGAACCGGAAGTAGCCCTGCATGTCGTGCGGATGGTACCGGAAGTGGTATCAGTGGTCAGGGGTCAGCGCTCAGCGACTGCCGTATGCGGGTGGCGTTGGCGTTTGCGGGGACACGGCGATCGCCTCCTCGATCACTCGCGGCCGGGAAGCCGGTCGCCCGGTGCGTTGATCTGGGCCCCGGTGTCGACGTGGCGGCGGCCGGGCTCCTGAATCGCCCGAACGCCAGCTCGACGACGTGGGGATCGGGCTCGGCGCGGTTGTCGGGCACGTCGCAGGCCCGTTTCGAGCTCGACCTCGAGCCCCCCGACGTCGAATGCCGTCGCCCGGAGGATGACGACATGGCCGGGCGGCGGGTCGGGTTTCGACCGGTCTCGCGGAAACAGGGTGGTATCCCGATAGGCGCCCGGCGCCGTTTGGATATGGTGGCTGCTCGTATGACCGGGGCCCGCTCGGCGGCCCGGTCCATCGCTATCTGAAGAGTGCTGAGATGGCAGCCACCGCGATCGGTACGTCTGGACGCCCGACCCGGGCGTCGGAAAGGAGCCTCACCATGCAGTACGTTTATGAGCCCTTCATTCTCCGAAGGGCAGCGGAAGGGCGGATCTTCTTTGTCGCCCCCAAGATGCCGTTTGAGTACTTTGTCTATTGCTTCCAGAATGAGCGTCCCTTCTTCCTGGCTTCGCAGCTGGAGGATGGACGGGTCGCGGTCACGCCCAACGCGATGTTCATCCCGCTGAACCTGCTTCAGGCCGGTTACTGGCCGCAGGATCTGCTGCCCGCCGGCTTCGAGTATGTGACCATGAAGAACGGCAACTATCCGGTCATCATCAGCGCTCATCCCGTGACGAACTTCGACGAGTGGACCAAGATGTTCTTCAAGTGCGTGGAGCCCTTCGCCAAGCAGTCGCTCCAGGAGTTCATCAGCTCCACCACCCAGTTCAAGCGGGTCGAGCTCACTCGCGAGACGGGATTCCCCATCGGTGAGCATGTGACCGCGTAGTATCGCTCCCCTGAGAGAGCGAGATTCTCGCGCGAGGATCTCAAGAGGCGGTGGCTGCCTGCCTCTTTTTTTTGCGCCGATCGTCCGGGCCGCCCTTATCATCGCCGCGCGGACCCATCACGACCCCTGTGGAGGACACGGCCATGCGGCTTGACCGACGCGAGCTGATCACGATCCTGGCGGGGTCGGCCGTGGGCGCCGCACTCGGCGACGCCGTCGAGGCGGGCGCGGTCGAGGCCGCCGCGGGCGAGGCCGCCCCGACGAGCGGAATCGAAGCCGTCGTCCGGCGCCGGATTCCGTCCACGGGCGAGCTGCTGCCGGTCATCGGCCTCGGCACCTCGAGGACCTTCGACGTAGACCCGCAGGGCCCGATCGATCCGCTCATCGAGGTGATGGCCGGCTTCCTGGCCGCCGGGGGCACGCTCATCGACTCGTCACCGATGTACGGCCGCGCCGAGGAGGTGGTCGGGGTCCTGCTGAAGCGGCTGGCCCGCCACGACGTCTTCTTTGCGACCAAGGTGTGGACGGACGAGGGCCGCGAGGCAGGTGAGACGCAGATGCGCGAGTCGATGCGGCGGATGGGAGCGCCGGTCATGGACCTCATGCAGGTGCACAACCTCGTCGCGTGGGAGACGCACCTGCCGACGCTGCGGCAGTGGAAGGAAGCCGGGCGGATCCGCTACCTCGGCATCACCGAGATGCGTGACTTCGAGCTCGTGGAGAAGCTCATGCACGAGCAGAGCATCGACTTCATCCAGATCCCCTACTCGCTGGGAGACCGGCGGGTCGAGCCGCGGGTGCTGCCGGTAGCCCTGGACACGGGCACCGCCGTGCTCGTGATGCGGCCCTTCGAGCGGGGGCGGCTCTTTCGCCGCCTGGCGGAGCGGCCGCTGCCGGATTGGGCGTGCGAGATCGAGTGCAGGAGCTGGGCGCAGCTCTTCCTGAAGTTCGTCCTGGGCCACCCTGCCGTCACCTGCCCGATCCCGGCCACCTCGAAGGTCGATCACCTGCTCGACAACATGCGGGCGGGTGTCGGCCCCCTGCCCGACGAGGCCATGCGTGGTCGGATGACCGCCCTCCTGGAGGGCTAGGTCCCTGTCTGACGGCTCTCGCCTGAGCCTGTCGCCGCTCGGCATGCCCTTCTCATCTCCGCGGGGGCACAAGGCTGCCCTCTCGAACAAGGGCCAAAGGCCCTCCGCGATGTGGCCGATAAACCGCGGCAGACCAGCGGCATCGACCCCGGAGGCGACACCCACCCATCTCAGAGCGGCCAATGCGGGCGACGTACACGATCACCATCTTCACGGGCGCGCTGCTGCTGTTTCTCGTCCAGCCCATGGTGGGGAAGCTGGTGCTTCCCTGGCTTGGAGGCACGCCCGCCGTCTGGAACACCTGCATGATGTTCTTTCAGGCGGCCCTGCTGGCCGGCTACGCCTACGCCCACCTGCTGACGAAGCTTCGAGACCAGCGGACGCAGATCCTCGTGCACGGCATCGTGATGGCGTGCGCCGTGATCAGCCTTCCCATCGCCCTTCGCCAGGGCAACGCCCCCACCGAAGGCTCCCCCGTCCTGTGGCTGGTCGTCTCGCTGCTGCTGTCCGTGGGACTGCCCTTTTTCGTCGTGTCCTCGAACTCGCCGCTGCTGCAACGCTGGTTCGCGGAAACCGACGATCCGTCCGGACGAGATCCATACTTTCTTTACGCGGCCAGCAATGCCGGCAGCCTGCTCGCGCTCCTGGCGTACCCCCTGCTCGTGGAGCCGCTGCTGACGCTGCACAACCAGGCGTTCTGGTGGGCCGGCGGCTACGGCCTGTTTGCCGTGCTGACCGTGAGCTGCGGGATCGTGCTGCTGCGTCGGCCGAGAAGCGCGAATCGCCTGGTGGCCGCGACCGAGCCGCCCGCCCCCGTCCCGTCACGAGCCGACTACGCAAAGTGGGCGGTCCTCGCCTTCGTCCCTTCGAGCCTGATGCTCGGGGTGACACAGCACATCACCACCGACATCGCCGCGATCCCTCTGCTGTGGGTCGTGCCCCTCACCATCTACCTGCTCACCTTCATCCTGGCCTTCTCACGCTGGCAGATCTTCGAGGCCGCCGTCCTGAGCCGCCTGTTCGTCTTTCTCGCCATCCCGGTGGTCGGCATCTCCGTGGTCTGGGCGAGCTTTCCCGTCTGGCTGATCCTGCTGATGCACCTGGCCCTGCTCTTTGTCGGGGCGATGATGTGCCACGTCAGGCTCGCCCAGTCTCGGCCGCACCCGCACTACCTGACCGGGTTCTTTCTCGCCATTGCCGTCGGCGGGGCCCTGGGCGGGGTATTCAACGCCGTCATCGCACCCCAGGTCTTCAGCTCCATCCTTGAATATCCCCTGGTGATTGCACTGGCCTTCCTGCTGCGTGATCGCCGGGCGTTCGGCCGGGCAAACCTGCCGCGGATCAAGTGGACCAATCGCGTCCTGGACGGCGGCATGATCGGGATCACGGTGGTCTGCATCCCGCTGTTCAGCTCACTGCCCGGCCTCAAGCTCGTGGCGCGGGAGCGGTCGTTCTTCGGCGTGCATCGGGTCGCGACCGACACCGGTCTGGGCTGGACGGGGTACTTCCAGGGAAGCACGCTGCACGGCATCCAGATGGCGGCCCATCCGCGACAGGCAATGGGGTATTACCACCGCGACACGGGTATCGGGCAGCTCTATCTTCGAATGGCCGGCGACAACCGGCTTGACCGGGTGGCGGTGATCGGTCTCGGCGCCGGGACGCTGGCGGCCCAGGCACGACCGGGCCAGCATTACACGATCTACGAGATCGATCCGTCGGTCGTGAAGATCGCGCAGAACGACCGGTTCTTCACCTACCTGAGCGACGCCCCCCACTCTCATTCGATCGTGCTCGGCGACGGCCGGATCTCGCTCGCCAGGGAACCGGACGGGGCGTTCGGGCTCATCGTGCTCGATGCGTTCAGCTCCGACGCCGTGCCCGTTCACCTGATCACCAGCGAGGCGATCGATCTCTACTTCGACAAGCTGACCCACAACGGGCTCCTCGCCATCAACGCAACCAGCCGGCACCTCGACTTGAGCCGGCTCGTCGGCGGGTTGGCCCGGGACCGCGGGCTCGTCGCGATCGAGTGGGCCGGCGCGACCGAGCACACGCCGTCGTTCGAGGAAGGCAAGCTTCAGGCGCGGTGGCTTGTGATGGGTCGCAGTGAACGCGTGATGGCTCCGCTGCTCGCCGATCCCCTCTGGCAGCGTGTCCCGATGACCGACGACCTGCCGGTGTGGACGGACCAGTTCTCCAACATGCTGGCCATCTTCGACTGGTGGCAGTGATCGTCGAGCCGGGCTCCGCGGACCGGCGCTGCCCGGCCGCTGGAGCCCCCTGCCTCTATGCACGTACTTAGAATGCGTCTCGGTCATGTCGCCGAAGCGCATCATCTTGAGTGGCGTCCTCGTGGTCGGGGTGGTCACCGCCCTGGTGGTGACGTGGATGCCGCGTCCGCGCCCACAGGATGACGTGCCCGTGCCTCGCGACTGGTCGCTGTTGCCGCCGGGCGCCCAGCAACGTGTCGCTGAGGCCGTCGAGGCGTGCCTTGATCGATCGGGCGACCCGGACGCCTTCACCCGGCTGGGGCTCATCTACCACGGCAACTCGGAGCCGGCCCTGGCCATCGCGAGCTACGAGCGAGCCATGACCCTCGGCGCGACCGACGCCCGGACCGCCTACCTTCTGGGCGTGCTCTACGAGGACTGGGGGCAGACGGACGAGGCCCTTGATCTTCTGCGGGAGGCCCTGAGTCGAGACAACGGGTACGCCCCGGCGTGGTTTCACCTGGGCCGCACGCTTATGGAAGCGTCGCAACCCCAAGCCGCGGCCGACGCCCTGCGCCGTGCGATCGAGATCGATCCGGACGACGCCACCTTTCATACGGCTCTCGGTCGCGCCCTGCGTCAGGCCGGGCGTCTGGATGACGCGGCCGAGAGCCTGCGTGCTGCCCTCGCCCTGGACCCCGACAACACCGGCGCCCACCAGCAGCTGGGACTCGTCCTGCGGGCCCAGGGTGACGATGCCGGCGCCGAGGCACACCTCTCGCGGCTGCGAAGGGTGACCGCGCAGGTGGTGCGGGACCCGTGGCTGCTGGAGGCCCGCCGCGAGGCGGCAACCGTCGAGGCGCGTCTCGACTGGGCTCGGGGCCTGATCCGGGCGAACCGTCTGGACAGCGCCATCAAGCTGCTGGGGCGGCTCGCCGCCGATCATCCCGATCGCGCCGAGGTGTTTCGCAGGCTGGGCGAGGCCCTCACCAGAGCCGGCGAGCTGCAGGCCGCGGCGGAGGCCTACACGCGGGCGATCGCACTCGAGCCGTCGGAGGTCAGCACCCGCAACGCCCTGGCGGAGAACCTCCTGCTGCTCAACGATCTCGACGGCGCGCAGCGCGAGGTCACGCGGGCGCTGCAGCTCGATCCCGACGACTTCGACGTGCGGGTCACCGAGGCGGGCGTCATGGCACGGCAGGGCCGCGCCGCCGACGCCGCGGAGCAGCTGCGCACCCTGACCGCCGTCCGCGGCGATCACGTCGCGGGACATCTCTGGCTGAGCGAGGCGCTGATCAGGCTCGAGCAGTACGACGAGGCCGCGGTCGCGCTCGAGCGTGTCCTGGAGCTGCGACCGCAGATGACCTCCGCCCGGAATCGATTGACCCTGCTGAATGAAAAACTCGGTCGCCAACCATGAGAGCACGACGGCTGTCCGCCATCACCACTGTCCTGCTCGTGCTCGCCGGCGGCTGCGGCGACGAGACCACCCCGCCGCCGGCGGAAGGCCGGGTGATCTTCACCGAAGTCGCCGTGTTGAGCGGGATCGACTTCGATCACGAATCAGGGGCCGGGGGCGACTTTCTCTTACCGGAGATCATGGGAGGCGGCGCCGGTTGGATTGACCACGACGGCGACGACCGGCTCGACGCGTATCTGGTCGATTCCGCCGGCGCGGGCAATCGTCTCTTTCGCAACCGCGGCGGAGGTCGATTCGACGACGTCACCGAGGCCGCCGGCGTCGGCGACGCGGGGTACGGCATGGGGTGCGCCGCCGGCGACTACGACAATGACGGCGACACCGACCTGTACGTCACCAATCTCGGTCCGAACACGCTGTATCGCAACAACGGCGATGCGACGTTCACCGACGTCACGGAAACAGCCGCCGTCGGCGACCCCTCCTGGTCGACCAGTGCGGCCTTCGTGGACTACGACGCCGACGGCGACCTCGACCTGTTCGTGGTGAACTACGTGGACTGGTCGGACAAGCCGGCGTTCACCGGCAAGCAGTGCTACGCGCCGTCCGGCGCCCGCGACTACTGCTCGCCCCAGGCGTACGACGCCCCCACGGTGGACACGCTGTACCGCAACAACGGTGATGGCACGTTCGCCGACGTCACCGCCGCCGCCGGCATCCGGGCCCGGGCGGGGACGGGGCTCGGCGTCGTGTGCAGCGATCTCGACGGGGACGGGCACATCGACATCTACGTCGCCAACGACCAGATGCCGAGCTTCGCGTGGATCAACTCCGGCGACGGCCGCTTCACGGAGTCCGCCGTTCGCCTCAGCTGCGCGGTGGACGAGATGGGCCGGTCCCAGGCGGGGATGGGCGTCGCGTCCGCCGATGTCGATGACGACGGCGACTTCGACCTGTGGAAGGTCCACCTGCATCGCGAGCCGCACATTCTCTACATCAATGAGAGCGGGTACTACGACGATGCCACCAGCCGGTGGGGGCTGGCCGCACCGACGCGGCGTTTTACCGGTTTCGGAACGGGCCTGTTCGACTATGACCTCGACGGGCGGCTCGATTCGTTCGTGGCCAACGGCCGCGTGCAGATCGTCGCCGACGTGCAGGCGACCGACGACGTGTACGCCGAGCCCAACCAGCTGCTTCGCCAGGTCGAGCCGGGTCGTTTCGAGGATGTCACCGCCCTCGCCGGGCCGGCGCTGCGGCTCGTCGAGAACAGCCGTGCGGCTGCCTTTGGCGACTACGACAACGACGGTGACGTCGATGTGCTTCTCGCCAACCGTGACGGGCCGGCAAGGCTTCTGCGCAACGACGCCGAGCGGCTCGGCCGCTTCTGCTCGCTGCGCCTGCTTGACCGCCACGGCCGCGATGCCCTCGGCGCCCGGGTCAGGTGCGTCATCGGTGACACGTCCCGCACCTTCGAGGTCCGCTCCGCCTACAGCTACTGCGCCGCCAACGACCCGCGTGTCCACGTGGGACTCGGCGATGCGACCGGGATCGATCGCGTTGAGGTCACCTGGCCCGACGGGTCGGCGGCCGAGTCGTTCGGCCCGTTCGACGCCGATCAGCTCGTCGAGATCCGGCAGACCGTTGGGCCGCAGGAGGAGTTCGCCGCCATCGCCCGGCGGCTGCGGGCCGGCAGCAACGAGTACTTCGGCCACGCGCCGATCACGGCCCTGCGGGCCGAGCTCGACCGGGCGGGGCTGTCGGCGGACCAGAGCACCAGGCTTCGAATCAGGCTCGCCGCGGAGCTGCTGCGTGTCGGCGACGTCGACGGTGCGATCGCGCTCGCCGACTCGGCGATGGCGAGCGTCGACCGCGATCGAGCACTGCAGAAGCTCGAGCTGCCGATGCTGCGACTGCGGGGGATCGCCTACCTGCGAAAGGCGGAGGTGGACAACTGCATCCGCCGTCACAACGCCGAGTGCTGCATCTTCCCGCTGCGCGGCGGCGGCGTGCACGAGGTCAAGCCGCCGGCCCGCACCGCGGTCGAGAGCTACCGGCGATTCCTGCAGCTCAAGCCCGACGACCTGAAGATCCGCTGGCTGCTGAACCTCGGCCACATGGCCCTCGGCGACTATCCGGATGCGGTGGACGACGCCTTTCGGATTCCGCCGGAGGCGTTCGAGTCCTCGTACGAGATCGGGCGTTTCGTGGATGTCGCGCCGGCCCTCGGTGTGGACACGTTCAACCTCTGCGGCGGCTGCATCGTCGAGGATTTCGACGGCGACGGCCGGCTGGACATCGTGACCTCGACGTGGGACCCCGCGGGCCCCCTCACCTTCTACCGCAACCTCGGCACGGGACGGTTCGCCGACGAGTCGGCCCGATCGGGCCTGGACGGGCAGCTGGGCGGGCTGAACTGTCTCGGCGCGGATTACGACAATGACGGCGACATGGACATCCTCGTGCTCCGCGGGGCGTGGCTGTTCGACGACGGGCAGATCAGAAACTCGCTGCTGGCCAACAACGGAGACGGCACGTTCAGCGACGTGACCCGAGCCGCGGGGCTCGCCGACCCCGCGCGGCCGACGCAGGCGGCGTCCTGGGGCGACTTCGACAACGACGGCGATCTCGACCTCTTTGTCGGCAACGAGTCTCGGGTGGAGCGGCCCCGGCCGCCCGGCGGCGACTACCCGTCACAGCTGTTTCGCAACAACGGTGACGGGACGTTCACGGACCGCGCCGCCGTGGCCGGCGTCACCAATGATCGCTACTGCAAGGGTGTCACCGCCGGCGACTACGACAACGACGGTGACCTCGACCTGTACGTCTCCAACCTCGGGCCCAACCGGCTCTATCGCAACGACGGTGACGGGAGGTTCACGGACGTGGCGCCGGAGGCCGGCGTCACCGAGCCCCAAGGCCGCAGCTTCGCGGCGTGGTTCTTCGATTACGACAACGACGGCCGGCTCGATCTCTTCGTCGCGGCCTACGACGCCAGGGTGGAAGACGTCGCCGCCGAGGCCCTGGGGCTCCGCTGGCATGCGAGCCCGCCCTGTCTCTACCGCAACAACGGCGACGGCACGTTTCGCAACGTCACGGCCGAGGCCGGGCTGAAGCACCCGTATCTGCCCATGGGCGCCAACTTCGGCGACCTGGACAACGACGGCTTTCTGGACCTGTACCTGGCCACCGGCGACCCGGACTACCAGACGCTCATGCCCAACGTGATGCTCCGCAACGACCGGGGCCGCCGCTTCCAGGACGTGTCCACGGCCGGCGGTGTCGGTCACCTGCAAAAGGGCCACGGCGTCGCCTTCGCCGACATCGACGACGACGGCGACCAGGACATCTACCACCAGCTCGGGGGCTTCTACGAGGGAGACGGGTTCAGCAATGCCCTCTTCCAGAACCCCGGCCACGGCAATCGCTTCCTGTACGTGAAGCTCGTGGGTACGAGAAGCAACCGCTTGGCAATCGGCGCCCGGGTCACCGTCGCCGTGGACACGCCCGGCGGCCCCCGCGAGATCCACCGGGCCGTCGGGTCGGTCAGCAGCTTCGGCGGCTCACCGCTGCGCCAGGAGATCGGCCTCGGCAACGCGACGCGCATTACCCGCCTCGACGTGTGGTGGCCCACCTCCGACACCCGCCAGACCTTCACCGACATCCCCCTCGACACCATGATCCAGATCACCGAAGGCACCCCCACCGTCACCCGCGTCGCCCTCCAGCCAATCCCCGTGGTGCCCAACCCCTGATCCCTTCTTAAGAAGCCGTCGCCACGACGGTCATCGTGGCGGCGGTGGAGGAGAGGAAGAAAGGAATCGGGGAGCGGGATTGTCTGAGCTTATTCAGCCGTGTCGTTGCCGTAGTCGATGGGAACGAGGATGAAGGCCCGGGCCACGCCGCTGAGCGTGCGGCCGTAGCCGACGATGCGATGGCCGTCGTCGATGGCCGTGGCCTGCTCGAGTCGGTCCCAGAAGACGGGACCCTCCGGGATGGCGGTGACCTGGTCGAGGTTTGTGGCCTGGAGACCGCGCCACAACATGGCCACCGACTCAGAGCCGACCGGGTTGTCCGCGGCCCAGCCCACGGACTCCGTGGCGTCGTTGACGTCGAGGGCCTCGCTGATCCAGCCTTGCGGCGTGGACAGCGGCCAGTGTTCACCTTCCATCCACATGCTCCAGAGCGTGGCATGTGAACCCCCGGAGGGCCCGGCAAGCCACCCCACAGCGATCCCGAAATCATTGATGGCGTTGGCCTGGCTCCGGAAGAGCGAGACCTCCAGGCCGGTCAGCTCCTCGTCGCCGAGAAAGAGAAAGGCCTGATCGGCGCTGTTGCCGACGACGTGACCGACGCCGTTGATGCCGAAGCCGAGACTGGACTGGGGCTGGGGCAGCGCGGCCAGGGGGCACGGTCCCCAATTCCCCAGGATCTTGAGGAAGTCGTTGATGCCGACACCGTTGCCGTCAAAGTCGCACGGCGCGCCGACCTGGCCCCACGTGCCGAGCACGGCCAGGAAGTCGTGGATGCCGACCTCGCCGTCACCGTTGCTGCAGTCCCAGGGGCAAGGCGTCAACGCAGACTCCGAGTCTGGCTCCTCACCAATGACCCCGACCTCGTCGGAGCTCACCAGCCGTGCAATCTGCGACGCGGCCCGCTGGGGCAGGAACCCCGTCTCGACGTAGTCGTAGCGCGGGTCATAGGGATCGAAGACCTCCGGCTCCAGCGGCGTGAGCAGGTACGTGTACACGTTGTCGTCGGCCTCGATCGTGCCCACGGCGACGATCTGCCCGTCGTCGTTGATGGCGTTGGCCTCGGAGAGCCGCGGGTACTGATCCGGCGGCAGTGTCAGCGGATAGACGAGGCTCTCGCTGAGGTCGTGAATCGTCCCGTCGAACCAGTAGACGGCCCGCATCTCGCCGGGGATCCGCTGTGACACGCCGACGATCTGCTCGGCCGCGTTGATGTCGCGGGCCTCGCTGAACCGGGTGCCGAGCACGCCGAGGTCGATCATCTCGCCACCCTGCCAGTGGAACCCGTGGATCTGGCCCGCCTCGGTCTCGGCCCAGCCGACGACGTCACCGTGGCCGTTGGTGCCCAGGGCCACGCTGGCGGGGCCGCCCAGCGATCCCAGGTCGAACAGCTCATACTCCGGCACCCAGATCTGGGCGGCCGCCGCGGAGGCGAGCAATCCGGTCAATCCCCCGGCGATCAACAGGTCACTCCGTCGTCTCTGACTGTCGGTGCTGCGTGTCATGGCTCTACCTCCGCGGCTGTTGCCGTCCAGATTCTGCGGGGCGAGTCCCCCGCGACGTCCCCCATCACCCCCACCTATCCAGGGCGGCGGCGAGTCTGACACCGAAAACCAAAAAGACGGCTGCGTCAGCCCTCGTCGGCCCGCAGGCGGTCGGCGATGGCCCGCACCAGCCTCACGACGCGGCTCTTGGCCTGATGAACGCCGTTGACGCTCATGTCCAGCCGCCGGGCGACCTCCTCGGCCGCCACGCCGCGGCGGGCGTAGAGCTCGAACGCCTCCAGGGTCTGAGCGTCGAATCGGCGGCGGGCCTCGTCCAGGGCGCGGGCGAGGATCTGCTCGGCCCACTGCTCCTCCCAGTGCGCGTCGGCCGTGTCGGCCTTCTCATCCAGCAGGGCTTCGGAGACCCGGTGGCCCCGCTCGGCGCGGCGGGCCCGCTTGTGGATGGCGTTGAGCGTGGCCCGCTTGAGATAGCCGCGGAAGCGGCCCTTGGAGGGGTCGTACACGAATTCCGAGGCGAGCCGGAAAAACCCCAGCATGACGTCCTGAAGAACGTCGTCGGCATCCTGAGTGCGAAGCCCCGCGTTACGAGAGAAGCCGAGGATCACCGGGGCGTACCGTGTGCGAAACTCCTCCCACGCCAGCTCCTGCTCCGGACGCCGCTCGTCGCGGAGCCGCAGGAAGATCGAGGCCCGCGTGGCCCAGCTTCCCGACGACGGCTCGCGGGCTTCGCTGACGAGCCTCACCTCGAAGCGACGCGGGCCGACCGCCATGACATCGCCGTCGTGGAGAATCATCGGGTCGTGCGGCGCCAGCTGCCAGCGGTTGATGAACGTGCCGTTGTGGCTGGCGAGATCCGTGACGTACCACGCGCCGTCACGGCACCAGACCTCGGCGTGCTCCTTGGAGACGTGCGGGTCCTCGATGTGGACCCCGCAGCTTCGACTGCGACCGATCGTCACCCGTTCATCGGCGGGAACCGTCACCGGACCAGCCGCCACGGTGCCGACGGGCGCGATCACCAGAGCGTTGGACTCGCCGGTGGCCAACTCGTTGGATTATAGCGAGAGCATTGGCTTCGCCGGCCGTCTATCCGGCCCGCAAGTACGACGCGAAGCCGGTCAGCTCCTTGGCCGTCTCCTCGGTGACGTCGCGGAACTGCATCCCGATCTCGTACTTGCGGAACCCGAGCCGCTTGATCCATCGGACCTCGGCCAGCACCTTCACGTGACGGGCGTGGCTGGACAGCTCGACGTACTTCTTGCCCTGCAGCCGGCGGTTCGACCGAATACGCAGGCCGCCCCCGGACAGATCGAGGACGACGCCGAGGTTGCAGCGAAGCCGGGTGGCCTTGACGCGGCCGAAGGTCCGCCGCTCAGAGAGAGGCTTGAGACGCGAGGCGCCGGCGCGGATGCCGCGGGCCATCATCCGGACGGGATTTGAATTCGCGCCCCATCTTCGGCTCATGTCATCTCCCGCACACCGTTGGGTGTTATCAGTCCCGGCACGAGCCGGGCCTCTCCTTATGATGATTTCGGGCGAGAGGCCGGTGGACCTTTTGCCCCCGGCGGCGATAACGATGATCGGCGCATCTCCCCAACCGAATAGATTGCCTGTTTTGAACGCAGGGGTGCCCCTGCCAGAATCCCCGGAACGCTCGTTGGACGCCCGATCAGGCCCGCCGGCCCGAATCCGGCGGCCCCGTACCAGAGCGAGCGTCGGCCCGAAGCGCCGTACGGAGCG
>JBFGEG010000081.1:0-16774 GCA_041580235.1 Phycisphaerales bacterium | reverse complement strand
CGACAGGGGTTCGGGGTCGGGGGTCGGGGATTAAGGGTCGGGGAAGAAGAGAATAGTCCATCGGGGGGGTCTTGTTCTTTCGGGTCGGGGCAGTGAACATCTTTGCATGGATGAGCGGGTGTCGCGGCGGCGGGCCGTTATCGGGGTCATGACGGGGACGAGCCTGGACGGCGTTGACGTCGTGGCGGCCGCGATCGACGGGACCGGACTCACCATGCAGGCACGTGTCGTTCGCCATGTCGCGTGCGGCCTCGGGTCGCTGGCCGACGACCTG
Organism: Phycisphaerales bacterium; assembly: GCA_041580235.1. GTDB lineage: Bacteria > Planctomycetota > Phycisphaerae > Phycisphaerales > SM1A02 > JADFOJ01. The sequence continues at coordinate 16,500 of JBFGEG010000081.1, read as the reverse complement.
CGGCGAGCCGCCGCTCAGGAGCCGATGACCGCCGGCGGGTTCGCGGCCCTGGGGCTGCGGCTCGGCGAGCGGTACGTCGAGGCGATCGCCGAGGCGGCGGGCGTCGGGGAGCGGACCGACCTGATCGCGGTGCACGGCCAGACGGTGTTTCACTGCCCGCCCGTCTCCTGGCAGCTGATCAACCCCGCCCCCATCGCCGCGCGGTTCCTGTGCCCGGTGGTCTTCGATCTCCGCCAGGCCGACCTCGCCGCGGGGGGGCAGGGGGCGCCGATCACGCCCATCGCCGACTGGGTGCTGTTTCGTGTCGCCGACCGGCGTCGTGCGATCGTCAACCTCGGCGGCGTGGGCAATGTCACGGTCCTGCCGCCCGCTGACGACACGCATGCAGGCCTCGACGCCGTCGAGGGCTTTGATGTCTGCGCATGCAACCAGGTGCTCGATGCGGTGGCCCGGCAGACGCTGGGCACGCCGTATGACGAGGGCGGCCGGGCGGCGGCCCGGGGGTCGCCCGACCCGGATGCCGCGACGGCGCTGGTCGAGATCCTGTCAGATCAGCGTCGCCGCCGGCGCTCGCTGGGCAGCGATCGCGAGCCGATCGAGTGGGTCGGCCGGCAGCGGCTAAGCCCGGAGGACCTCGCCGCCAGCGCCGTGGACGCGGTAGGGCGCTGCCTCGGCGAGGCGCTGGCGGGCCACGAGATCGACGAGGTCATCGTGGCCGGCGGCGGTGCCCGCAACGACGCCCTGGTCAAGACGCTCGCGTCGCGGGCGGCCGCCCCCGTGCGGCTCAGCGACGAGCTTGGCGTTGCCGCCGAAGCCCGCGAGGCCCTCGCGATGGCGGTGCTCGGCGCGCTGTGCGCCGACCAGGTGCCGATCACGCTGCCCCGAGTGACGGGCACGAGGCGACCGGCCGCGCTCGCCGGTGTCTGGTGTCTTACCCGCTAGCGAGCCGACAAGCGATCATCGGTCGAGTTTCGAGCTGACCATGAGCTCGACGTTGCGGTCGCGGAAGCGGCGGCCGCTGAACTTCCAGGTGACGCGATCGGTGCCGGTGACGTCCGCGTTGCTGCCGACGATGCCTCCGGGCATGACCACCGTGACCTGGAAGACCTCGTCGCCGAGGTCCTCGGTGATCTTGAAGGCCTTGCGCTGCGCCTCGTAGCCGTGCACGAACCGGCTCATCTGCCGGCCCGCGTAGCCGCAGTGCTCGCGCATCGCGTTCTGCAGACCCTCAAACGACCTCTCCTCCCAGCGCTGCAGCTCGTCCGCCAGCGCCTGATCGCGCTCGTCCTCGTCCTCGATTCTCATGATCTCGAGCAGGGCATCGTCGTCGATGGCGGTCTTGAGCCGCTGGACCGCCGCGTCGACCTCCAGCCACGCATCCTGCGGCATGTCCGGCGTGATCTGCAGGTAGATCGTGCGGGCGAAGCTCAGCATCTTCGCCGCCTCGTAGTCGGCGTAAGCGGCGACCATGATGCGAAGCTCCTCGTCGCTGAGCTCGATCGGCGGCTTTCGGTCGAACTTCTTGATCCGCTCGTTGAGCAGCAGCTCGCGCAGGGCCTCGATCCGGGCCCACTCGCGGGCCGGATACACGCGATGAAAGTGGTAGTAGATCCCGTCGGAGCGGTCCTCGATCAGGACCGTGGTCGGGAACTGCAGATACAGGCCGGTGTCGGGATCACCGGGCTCCGCGAAGTTGCCGGGCAGATCGAGATCGGGCGGGAAGACTGACTCGGCCCTGAGCAGAAACCGGTCGCGCCCCTGCTCGTCGGGCTCCACGTTCTCCTCGACCAGCCACGCGCCGGCCAGGGTGGGTACGGCATCGCCCTCGTGCAGCTCGTGCGGGTCGTCGGTCTTGAAGATCAGCTCGATCGTGACCGTACCGTCGCCCTCGACAGTGACCGTCTCGACCCGCTCGAGGCAGCCGGCCAGAGCCATCACCGCGGCCGCCATCGCCCCGGGCATCAACCTGACAGGCATCGAGGGACCCCCTTCCGGGAGAGTCTAGCCCCCGGCTGAGGGCGGCGGCCGCCCGGGCACGCGTTTGAACGGGGGTGCCCGGCCCCCGCCGTCCCCAATAATGGGTACCTTCGCCACCACCATGACCGACGCCTCCATCCAGCTTCGCCGCGTGAGCAAGTCGTTCGGGTCCACACGCGCGGTCCGCGACCTGGACCTCGCAGTGCCCCGCGGCAGCCTCTGCGGCTTCCTGGGCCCCAACGGCGCGGGCAAGACCACGACCATCCGGATGATCATGTCGATCATCTACCCCGACGCGGGCGACGTGGAGGTGCTCGGCGGCAACGCCCTGAAGTCCAAGGACCGCATCGGTTACCTGCCGGAGGAGCGCGGGCTGTACCGCAAGATGCGGGTCGGCGAGTTCCTGATGTACATGGCCCGGCTCAAGGGTGTGCGCCGCCATGACCTCGGCTCGTACATCCAGGCGTGGCTGGAGCGGCTCGAGCTGCCGGACGTCTTTCGCAAGAAGTGCGAGGAGCTCTCCAAGGGCATGCAGCAGAAAATACAGTTCCTCGCGGCGGTGCTGCACGATCCGGAGCTGCTCATCTTCGACGAGCCGTTCTCCGGGCTCGATCCCGTCAACACGGAGCTGCTCAACCGCTTCATCCGGGACCTGCACGAGCAGGGCAAGACCGTCATCTTCTCCACCCACATCCTGCACCAGGCGGAGCAGATCTGTGATCGGATCTTTCTGATCAACCACGGCGTCAAGCTGCTCGACGCCACGATGGAGGAGATCCATCAACGCTTCGACCCCCGCACGATCGTGGCTCAGCCGCTGGACGGCCAAGCCGACCTCTCACGCATCGACGGCGTGGATGCCGTTCGCCGTCTCGACAACAGCACCGCCCAGGAGATCGAGGTCGACGACGGCGCCGATCCCCAGGCGATCATGAAACGGGTCCTGGAGCGTCACCCCATGCGCTCCATCGAGCTGCGGCGTCTGACCCTGGACGAGGTCTTCGTGCAGCTCGTGCAGCAGGACGAGGGCGCAGCCGCGGCCGAGCTGGCCAGGGAGGAGCTGAGCCATGCCTAAGGTGCTTTCGGTCGCCTGGCGGGAGTTCAAGCAGACGGTCTTTCGCAAGGTCTTTCTGCTCGCCGTCATCGGGATTCCCGTCCTGATGGTGGCCGCGACCGGCCTGGCCATCGTGGTCATGGCCGGGCACGAGGAGCCGCCGCTCATCGGCACGATCGCCGTCGTCGCCCCGACCGGCGAGGCGATCGAGGCCGCCCGCGCCGAGTTCGATCCGAACCGCATCGCCGAGCAGGATCAGAAGCAGATCGAGGAGATCCAGGAGGCGACCAGCGAGATGCTGGGCCCCGCCGCCGCCGCGGGCGGACCCCTGAACCCGTCCAGCACCGGCACCTTCGAAATGGGAGAGTTCGGCGGCCGCGCCACCGTCGCCGTCGAGATCGAGGGCTCCACGGACCGCCGCGAGGAGGCCATCGAGGCCCTCAAGAAACGGGTGAGCGACGGCGATCTCCTCGCGGCCGCGGTGATCTCCGACGAGGTGCTGGCCAACCCCGATCCCGACACGCCACGCCGGGAGTGGGCGACCTTCGAGCTCTACGTCGGCGACGACGTGGACGCCGACCATGCGAGCTTTCTCGAGACTCGACTCGGCGAGGCCGTCGTGCGTGTCCGCGCCGCACGGGCGAACCTCGATGCCGACGAGGCGATGGCCATGCTCCGCCGCCCGCGGTCCAGCACGCGACGCATCATGGCCGGCGGCGAGGAGGCGGCCGAGGGCCGCGGCTTGCGCGAGCTCAAGCAGATCATCCCGGTGTTCTTCATGATGCTTCTGTGGATCGCGGTGTTCTCATCGTCCCAGCACCTCATGATGTCGACCATCGAGGAGAAGTCGAACCGGGTCATGGAGGTCCTGCTGAGCGCCGTCAGCCCTATGCAGCTGATGACCGGCAAGATCCTCGGCCACGGCGCGGTGGGGCTTGTGATCGTGCTGATCTACGCGTCGCTGGCCCTGGCCGGGCTGATCTCCTTCGCGATGTTGCATCTCATCGAGGTCGCCGACCTCGTGTACCTGTTCGTCTACTTCTTCATGGCGTACTTCATGATCGCGTCCATCATGGCCGCCGTCGGCAGCGCCGTCACGGACATCCGGGAGGCCAACACCCTGGTCACGCCGGTCATGATCGTGGTGATGATCCCGCTGATCCTGTGGATGCCGATCAGCCAGGCGCCCAACGGAGGCATCGCCGTCGCCTTCAGCTTCATCCCCCCCGCCATCCCGTTCGTCATGATCCTGCGGATCGCCGCCGACGAGACGGTTCCCTTCTGGCAGATCCCGGCCACGATCGTGTGGGGCTACGCGAGCGTGGTGGGCATGATCTGGATGGCGGCCAAGATCTTCCGGGTCGGGGTGCTCATGTACGGCAAGCCGCCGTCACCGCTGCAGCTCATCAAGTGGCTTCGGTACGCCTAGGTTGACAGGACCGCGGCCGCCTTTCGGCCGACACTTCCCCTATGGCCGAGGGGCTGCCCCGCGAGATCGAGCCACGCCGACTGGTGGATGGGGTGGCCTACGCGCTGCCGCGGCGTCCCTTGGGCGGGCTGCGGTGGGTGGCGGCTGGCGTCGTCGCGTTCGGGCTGGTCTTCGCCGGCATGCCTCTCGCCGCCGCGATCGGGTCACTGCCCGCATCGCCGGGGCTCCTGGATCTCGTGTCCCTGGCGTTGAGCCTGCTGTTCGTGGCCGTCGGCGCGGCGGTGTCGATGGCGGGCCTGGCCCTGCTCCGGGGGCACTGCGTCATCGAGCTTCGACCCGCAGGGCTGGTCGCCACGGAGCGGATGGGGCCATTTCGCTGGCGGCGACGGCGGGCCACGGCGGGCCTGCAGCACGTCGAGGTCAGCCGGGGGACCACGAGGGTCAACGGCCGCCTCGTCACCGAGGGCACGCTGGCCGAGATGTCGGCCATGATCGGCCGCTTCGAGAGCGGCCCGCCGTTCCTGCTGGCGTTCGGGTATCCGGAGTCGTGGCTCGCGGCGGTGGCCAGCAACCTCGTGGTCGATCTCGAGACCGTCCGCCCCTCCGGGCTCATCGGCCACGGCCCGCCGGTGACGGTACAGGTGGTCCGGCCCGCCGCCGACCTTGCCCCCGACGAGACGCCGGTCGAGAAGCCCGCCTCCAGCGGCGTCGACCTCCAGCCCAGCCCCGACGGCATCACGCTGACGATTCCCCCCGCGGGTGTCGTGAAGGGTAGCAGGGGGCTGTTCGCCTTCAGCGTGCTGTGGAACGGCTTCATGACGGCCTTCACGATCGCGGTCATCACGGGCATCACCAGCATCAACGCGTCATGCGACACCGCGCTGCTCGTGACGCTGTGCGCCGGATTCTGGGCGATCGGGATCATCATGCTTCTCGCCGCCGTGAACATGGGAAAGCGTCACGCGATCATCGACGTCGTCGGGGACGTCCTGCTGATCAACCGCAGCAACCTCTTCGGGATCAAGTCGCACCAGTGGCCGCGCGAGGAGCTGGAGACCGTCGCCGTCGGCCCCAGCGGCCTGGAGATGAACGACGTCCCCGTCCTGGAGCTGAAGGTCCGGCCGCGGGAGGGCCGGCCCGTCGGCCTCTTCGCCGGCCGCGACAAGCAGGAGCTCCGCTGGATCGCGTGGACGCTTCGTGACCGGCTCGACCTCACCCGCCCCTGAACGGGTATCATCTGCCCGTCATGAACAAGGTCTACGACACCCCCGCCGCCGCCCTGGACGGCCTGCTGCGAGACGGCATGACCGTCGCCTGCGGCGGGTTCGGTCTCTGCGGCATTCCCGAGAAGCTGATCCTCGCCGTCCGCGAAAGCGGCGTGAAGGACCTGACCTTCGTCTCCAACAACGCCGGGGTGGACGACTGGGGCCTGGGGCTGCTGCTGCAGACACACCAGATCCGGAAGATGATCAGCTCCTATGTCGGCGAGAACGACGAGTTCGAGCGGCAGTTCATCGCCAAGGAGCTGGAGGTCGAGTTCTCGCCCCAGGGCACGCTCTCGGAGCGTCTGCGGGCGGGCGGGGCCGGCATCCCCGGCTTCTTCACACCCACCGGCGTGGGGACCATCGTCGCCGAGGGCAAGGAGACCAGGGAGTTCGACGGCAAGACCTACGTCCTGGAGCGGGGCATCCGCACGGACCTGGCCCTGGTGAAGGCCTGGACGGCAGATCCGGCGGGCAACCTGGTCTACCGCAAGACGGCCCGCAACTTCAACCCCATGATGGCCACCTGCGGGGCGGTCACCGTGGCCGAGGTGGAGGAGATCGTCGAGACGGGCGCCCTGGACCCCGAAGGCATCCACACCCCCGGCATTTTCGTTGACCGCATCGTCCGGACCGTCGCCGAAAAGCGGATCGAGCAGCGAACCGTCAGCGAACGGGTCAAGTAGGGGTCAGGAACCGGGGGTCCGGGGACGCCGAATTAAGGATTTCATGCCATAAACGCCCATTCCGGTCGTTTGAATGGCTGCATGGCAGGTCCACAGGAGACTTTTTAGGAGACTTTCAATGAGTGCGTTGCAGATCGGTCCCGCCGGGATCAAGAGGGTTCTCTTCTCGCTGGCCGCGGCTGCCGCGATGGTGCTGACCGCCCCGTCGTCGGCCCAGTTCGGCCTGGCGGGTGGCATCGGCGAGGCCTTCAAGCCCGCCTATACGACACGCGACATCCAGCTGGCGGTGGACATGCTGAAGCTGGACGACGCCCAGAAGTTCATCGTCGAGACGCTCTTCGAGGACTACGACGCGGAGTTCCGCACCGGCGTCGACGGCTTCCGCGAGCGGGTGGCGAGCCTCCGCACGGAAATTGATCCGGGCAACCCGGATCCCGGTCAGATCATGCGGGTCGTCTTCGGCACCATCAACGAGTGGCAGCAGGAGAGCCGCCAGCTCGGCAATCAGCTGACCGCGGACATCAAGGGCCTGCTCAACGCCGAGCAGCTCGAGACCTGGCCTGCGTTCCAGCGGAAGCTCTTCCGGCTGAAGTACCTGCGCAACGGCCAGCTGCCCGGCGAGAACGTCGATCTGCTCAACGACGTGATCGACCTGAGGCTGGACCCGTCCCAGACGGAGCAGCTGCGGGGCCTGATCGAGCAGTACGAGGTCGCACTAGACGACGCGCTGCGTCGCCGCGAGAACTATCTCCAGAGCTCCCAGAACGAGCTGATCAACGCGATCCAGGCCGAGGACTACGGCAAAGGCATCGAGGTCGCCCAGCGACAGGTCGAGCTCCGCAAGGCGGTGCGTGACGTCAACGAGCAGTACACGCTGGCCATCGCCGCGGCGCTGCCCACCGGCATCGGCGATCAATTCGTACGGACGATCCGCCAGCGCACCTATCCGCGCGTGTTCCGGGTGACGCCGGCCGAACGGACGCTGAAAGCGGCCGAGAAGCTGGAGGACATCTCCGAGGAGACGCGTGAGGCGGTCATCGAGCTGCAGCAGCTCTACCAGACCGAGCTCGAGAGCTTCAACGAGCAGCTCGTCCAGATGATCCGCGATCACAAGCCCGCCGAGATCAAGCACAAGGTGGAGCAGGCATCCGCCCGCCTCTCCGGCGCCGTGCCGCAGCAGCTTGTCGACCCGACACGCGATGAGTTCATCAAGCGGCGCGAGGTGGGCAACCGCTACATCGATCAGCTCAAGGCATTGCTGACGCCTGAGCAGTTCGCTTCCCTGCCCGGAGCCCGTCGATGGCTCCAGGAGGACGGCCCGGCCGCCCTCGCCGGCAAGGAGTCGCCCGCCCTGCGGGCCAAGCGTAGTCGTCTCAGCCGGGCTCCCAACACCTCGGGCGCGACCGACGCGCCGCCGATCGCGAGCCCCGGCACCCCGAAACCGGGCGAGGACTCGAAGAAGTCCACGGAGAAGAAGACCAAGGATTGACCCGGTTCTGCAACGCCGGACTTGTGCCACGGGCGGTTCACCGCCCGTGGCGCATTAAGCACAGACGTCATGCCCGATGTCCCCAACGAGCTTCGGTTCAACGGCGAGCCCGCCTCCAGCACCACGTCTCTCGACGTCGACGTGGAGGCGATTCGCCAGCGGTGCGCGGCCCTCGGCATCGAGTGGGCCGAGGAGGCGCCGTCGGTTGACCCCGATGCGGTTTCGATGATCAGCCCGGAGGTGGCCGTCCGCCTGCGCGTGGTGCCCCTGAGCGTCCAGGATCACCGCCTCCACGTGGCGATGGTCGACCCGCTGGACATCGTGGCCATTGACGAGGTCTCGACGCTCACCGGCCATCCGGTAACCCGCGTGGGACTGGAGCCGAAGGTGCTCGCGGACCTCATGCGGGCGCACTACGGCACGACGGCCGCTCGCATGGCCGAGAGCCTGGCCGGCCAGGCCGACGAGTCGGTGGACGCGGACCTCGATCACAATCTCGACGCGATCGAGGCTGACGACATCCATCGAATGGCCGAGCAGCCGACGTTGATCAACCTGGTCAACCTGCTGCTTCTGGAGGCGATCCAGTGCCGCGCCTCGGACGTGCACATCGAGCCCTTCGAGGCCGAGCTCAAGGTCAAGTTCCGCATCGACGGCGTGCTCGTCGAGCAGCCGCCGCCGCCCAAGCACCTCCAGCCGGCCCTCATCGGCCGCGTCAAGATCATGGCGGGCATGAACATCGCCGAGCGGTACGTTCCGCAAGACGGTCACATCACGCTCCGGTTCGAGGGCCGCAAGGTGGACATGCGTGTCTCCACGGTGCCCACGCTCTACGGCGAGTCGGTGGTGATGCGTATTCTCGACAAAAGTGCGTTGCGGCTCGACTTCGATTCGCTGGGCATGAGCGCGGACCTGCAGGCAGGCCTCGACCGGCTCATCGCCAAGCCGCACGGCCTGGTGCTCGTGACGGGACCCACCGGCTCCGGCAAGACCACGACGCTGTATGCGGCCCTCAGCAAGCTGTACGACCCCAGCAAGAAGGTCATCACCATCGAGGACCCCGTCGAGTACGAGCTGTCGGGCATCAACCAGATCCCGGTCAACCCCAAACGCGGCCTGACCTTCGCCACGGGTCTGCGTCATATCCTCCGCCAGGACCCGGACATCGTGTTCGTCGGCGAGATCCGTGACGCGGAGACGGCGGAGATCGCGATCCGGTCGGCGCTCACCGGGCACCTGATCTTCTCGACGCTGCACACCAACGACGCGATCAGCTCCATCGGCCGGCTCATCGACATGGGCGTGGAGCCCTATCTTGCCGCCTCCGTGCTGGAAGGAGCGCTGGCCCAGCGGCTGGGCCGTCGCGTCTGCCCCCATTGCGCCGAGCGGATTCCAATGCCCGAGGACGTCAGCCACCGTCTGTCGCCCGACGAGCTGGCGCTGTTCGACGGTCGCGTGTCGCGCGGCCGCGGTTGCGTCAAGTGCAACCAGTCCGGATATCAGGGGCGGCTTGGCTTCTTCGAGCTCGTCACGATCAACGGCGGGCTTCGGCGGGCCATCTCCGAGAACCGGCCCGCCAACGAGCTGCTTCGGCTGGTCGACGAGTCCTTCCGGACCATGCGTGACGACGGCCTGAGAAAGGCGGCCGAGGGGCTCACCACCATCGAAGAGGTGATGCGGGCCACACAGGACACCGAGGACTTCGGGTAGGCCGCGCGGCCGGGGTCCTCTCGTTGCCGTCGGCCCGTCGGGTGGTACTCGTACGGCCGTCGGCGTCCTGCCGGTCCAACCGCGGCACTCATGCCGCGGACTGGTCATTTCGATCGTTCGGCCTCCGCCTCACAATCGAGCCCTCGCTCGCGCTCGGGAGAACCTGCGTCGCTGGAACAGGGCTGCCCCAGTGGTCGGGGCGGTCTTGCCGAACGGCTCATGGCTCGTTGCTCACCCCTGACCCCTGACCCCGAACCCCTGTTTTCAGGCAATCTCGCCGCTCTCGACGCGTTCGACCCCCCATGCCGTCGTTCCGGTATCAGAGCCTGACCAGCGCCGGGCAGGTCCGGCAGGGTGTCGTGGCGGCCGCCGATCGGGCGGCGGCCATCCGGCTGCTCGGGGGACGGGGTGAGACGGCCACCGCCCTGGAGCTCGCCGACGGAGCCGAGGCCTCCCTCGCCGCCCAGAACGCCGCCGAGGAGGCCGCCCCGGCCGCGCCGTGGTCATGGCGTCTGACCGCCCGCCGACCGGTCGCACGTCGCGCCGAAACGGCCAACCTCATCCGCGAGCTCGCCACCGCCCTGGAGGCGGGGCTGCCGGTCATGCAGGCGCTCCGCACGGTGCGGCGGCAGGCCTCCAGCCGGGCGATGATCGCGATCCTCGACCACTTCCTGGTGCGCATCGAGGCCGGCACGCCGCTGCATCAGGCGGCCCAGGAATACGGGCCGCCCTTCGATGACCTGATCATCGGCATGCTGCGGGCGGCCGACGCCTCGGGCAAGACCACCGACGTGCTGCACCAGCTCGCCGACCTGCTGGAGCGATCCCTCGACCTCCGCCGCGAGGTCATCGGCTCCACGCTCTACCCGATGATCGTGGCCGGGCTGGTCATGGTCAGCGCCGTGATCCTGGTGACGGTGCTCGTCCCCAGGCTCATCGAGCCGCTTGCCGGCGAGCTGACGATGCCGCTACCCACGCGGATGCTCGTCGGTGCGGCCGCGTTCCTGGAGTCGAACTGGATCGTGTGCGTGGTCGGCGTGGCCGCCGCCTGGTTCGTGTGGCGGGCGTGGGTGCGGCTGCCGGCCAACCGGCTCCGCGTCGACCGCGTCAAGCTGCGGGCTCCGATCTTCGGACGGCTGCTGCGGGACGTGGCCGTTGCCCGTTTCACCCGCACCCTCGGCACGCTCGTGTCGGCGGGTATTCCCATCCTGGACGCTCTGCGGATCACACGCGACACGCTCGGCAACAAGGCCATGATGCAGGCCATCGACGCCGTCCAGGAGCGTGTCACCTCCGGGGCGGCGCTGGCCGAGCCCCTGGAGCGGTCGGGTCTCTTCCCGCCGCTGCTCATCCAGGTGGTCAATCTCGGCGAGCGATCGGGGCGGCTGGAGAGCATGCTCCTGCACGCGGCGACCGCCTTCGACCGACAGGTCAACACGTCGATCAAGCTGTTCACCCGGGCGCTGCCGCCGGTGCTGATCATGATCATGGCCGCTCTGGGCGCATTCGTGCTCGCGGCCATTCTGCTGCCGCTGCTGGAGCTTCAATCCGTTGTGAGGTAGTGGTCAGCCATTAGCCATGAGCCATGAGGGGCTGTGCAATGAGAGGTCAAAGGCGTTCAAGAGCAAGACAGGTTCGGACGGCGTTCACGCTGGTCGAGATCATCGTGGTCGTCACGATCATCGCCGTGCTCGCGGCGCTGATCGCGCCGCGGCTGTTCGGCCGGCTGGACTGGGCCAAGAGAAACGCCGCGCAGTCCGAGGTCAAGGCCATCGAGAATGCAGTCAACATGTATCTCAACGACACGGGGGACGTTCTCTCGACGAGCTTCGACCTGGGCGTGCTCGTCCTGCGCCCCGACGACGGCGGAAGCCCGCAGGGCCCCTACTTCCAGAAGGGAGAGGACCTCATCGACCCCTGGGACAACCCCTACCTGATCCGCGTCCCGGGCGACGTCAACTACGACTTCGACATCTACTCCATGGGACCCGACGGCCAGGAAGGCACCGAGGACGACATCATCAACTGACGACCCATGAGACCCGACGCTTCCAAGCAGTTCCGCAGGCGGGCCTTCACGCTGATCGAGGTCATCATCGTCATTGCGCTGCTGGCGATCCTGACGTCGATGATCGTTCCCCGCCTCGTCGGCCACGAGGGACGCGTGCAGCAGCTTGCCGCCGAGCGTGTCGCCGACATGCTCACGATGTTCGCCCAGCGCGAGGCGCTGTCGTCCAAGCCCGTCGGTATCTGGCATGATGCCGAGCGGAACTGGCTTGTGCTCGTCGTGCTCGACATCAACGACGCCAACCCCGACGAGCCGGCCACGTGGCGACCGGATCGCGCGGTGGCCCCGGTCAAGCTGCCCGCGAGCGTGCCGCCCGACGGCGTCGCCGGCACCGCCGACGGCAGGGCCATCGACTTCCGGCAGTGGCCGATCGCCACCGAGCCGGGCCGCCCCCGGCCGCGTATCGAGATCTCGCTCTACACCGACGACGGGTCCGTCCGCACCGTCGTCCTGCCCGCGCACGCCATCGCGCCGTACCACCTGGACCGTGAGCTGGAGTCGATGATCGCCCTCCGCGAGCCCGTGGACCTCGACGCGGCCGGACGCCACCGGGAGGACTGGTGATGCGGCGAGCATCGAACCGCCGGGGCGTGGCATTGATGGACGCGATCCTGGGCGGCGTCATGCTGGGGATCGGGCTGGCCGTCATTCTTTCGCTGGCAAGCCGATCGGTGGCCTCGCAGGCCCACGGCGCCAAGCAGATCACCGCCGCGTGGCTCGCTGACGATCTCCTGAGCATGGTGCTCGTGGAGGGGCCAATCGAATACCCGCAGCTGTACGCCACGCACGGCCGGTTCGAGTCGCCCTTCGAGGATTACGAGTTCAACGTGGACATCGAGGACATCGGGCTGCGTCTGCCGTTTCGCGTGACCGCGACCGTGCGGTGGCCGCACGGCGGCGAGTACCGCGACGTTCGAGTGCAGACGTACATCGCCGAGCGGCTCGGCGACCCGCTGCAACCCCGCGCGCCGGTGGAGCCCGTCGACCGCCTCGGAAGGTACTACGGTGACGAGGATGAGTAGGGTCGGCGCCCGCCGCGGCTTTACCCTCGTCGAGCTCATGCTCGCGGGTCTGATCACCACCTTTGTCCTGGGCGTGGTCAGCCTCAGCTTGTCTCAGCTCAGCCGGGCCAAGACCGGCACCAAGCAGCAGCTCGAGGCGTATCTTCGCGCCGATTCGGCGCTGACCACGCTGCGCCGCGATCTCATCAGCACGCTGCGTGACCGCGATCTCTACTGGACCCGGCTTCTGCTCACCGACGCGGTGGCGGCCACGCCGCTGGGCCAGCTCGAACGCGACGAGATCCTGGTCTTCAATGCGCAGCTGCGCCCCATTCGCGACCTCGACTTCATCGGCGACGGCACCGAGTTCGAGACGCAGTACCGCGTCTCCGACGATGCCCTGGGGCCCGCGCTGTGGCAGCGGCGCGACGCGGTCCCCGACGAGTTCCCGCGTGGCGGCGGCGTGGCCACGCCGATCGCGGCCGGCATTCTGGCCCTGTCACTGGAGGTGTACGACGGGGAGGAATGGTTTCCTGACTGGGATTCCGACTTCGACGGGCTGCCGTGGGCGATCCGGGCGACGGTCCTGGCCAGCGGCCATCGCGACGGGCAGGACCCCTACGACGCGCCGCTGGCGGTGCTGCGGACGACGATCCCGCTCGATCGCGTGCCGCCCCCCGCCGAGCCCCCGGCGCCCGAGGAGACCGAAGAGGATCTGCCGGAGACCGGCGAGGACGGCGAGGCGGGCGGGGCGGGCGCCGGCGGCGCGGCGCCGCCACCGGACCTGCCGGCTCCGCCGGGCGGTTCCGGACGTGGCTCTGCCGGCGGCTCCGGGGGCGGCACCGTCGGCGGCGCGGGCGGTGGTGTCCGCGGCGGCGCGGGCACCGCACCGCCGGACAGCGGCGGGCGAGCGGGGGGCCGCAACTGATGCGTCGTCCAGCCGTTCAACGTCGGGGCTCGGTGATGTTCATCGTGATCTGGGCGCTGTCCGTGGGCGCCCTCGTGCTGAGCTCCGTGCAGCTGTTCGGCTACCGCCACGCGATGCTCGGCCGGCAGACGGTGGCTCGCGTCCAGGCCCGATGGGCGGCGCGGGGCGGGCTGGAGTACACGATCGCGGTCATGGCCGATCACACGATGCAGCCTGTCGGTGACGACGCGTTCGCGATGGTGCGCGGCATGGACGAGATCGCCACCGGCACGTTCGAGAGCGCCGAGTACGACATCCGCCACCACTCCGACGGCCGGTCGTGGTGGGGCCCGATGGATGAGCACTCCAAGGTCAACATCAACGCGGCCCCCGACAACCCGAGCCTGCTGGCCGCCGTCGACGACGACATGTCACCGGACATCGTTGATGCGATCCTCGACTGGATCGACGCCGACGAGGACGAGCGCCCGCTCGGCGCCGAGCGTCACTACTACCTGGGCCTTTCGATGCCCTACGAGCCGCGCAACGCCCCGATGCGCAACATCAGCGAGCTGGAGCTCGTGGCCGGCATCTGGCCGGAGCACCTGCGTGGCGAGGACTGGAACCTCAACCACAGGCTTGACGACAACGAGAACGACGGCGACCGGACGTGGCCGCCCGACGAGCCCGACGACCGGCTGGACGCGGCGTGGTCGGGCATCTGGACCACCCACTCGGTCGCCGGCGGGCTCACCGCCTCCGGGCTGCCGCGGATCAATCTCCGGGACACCGAGGTCGAGCTGCTGATGGAGCGGCTCGAGATGGAGGAAACGACGGCGAGCAGCCTCATCAACTTCGCCGGCGGCGCCGACGCCCGTCTGGAGCAGCTGCTCGTCCAGCAGATGGCGACGAAGGCCGCGCCGGACGGCCAGCAGGCGACGACGGGCCTGGGCCTGACCGACGATCAGCTCCGGGCCGTGCTGGACGAGACGGTGATCGGTGACCCCGAGGAGCGCGGGCCGGGCCGCCTCAACATCAACACGGTCTCCGAGGAGCTGCTGCTGAAGCTGCTGGTCAACCAGGAGCACCTCGCCGACGAGATCCTCTACCTGCGGACCAGCCGCCCTGAGGGCATCACGAGCCTCGTCGATCTCATCGAGATCCCCGCTTTTCAGGACGAGCCGGCCTCCCTCGAGTACCTTGCGGGGATTATGAGCACCCGCAGCAACGTCTACAGCGTCACATCCGTCGGCCGATCCTGGTCCGCCGGCGTGGAAGTTGAAATCTACGCCGTGGTCGATCGTTCTACCGTGCCTGTTCGCATCCTGGAGTACCGCGAGTGACCAATAACCACCCCAGACCCAGCGCCCCGACGCCCGTGGCGGTGCTGCATCGCGTCGGCCGGACGGTCCGCGTGGTGGTGGGCAGGCCGGCCGAGGCCGGGGTCGCGGCGTGGCAGACCTTCGCCGCCGATCAGCTCCAGGAGATCTCGGAGTGGCTCGCAGAGCACGACGCCCAGTCGGTCATCAACGTGCTGCCCGCCTCAGCCGTGATCTGCCGCACCTGCACGCTTCCTGACGCCGACGCGGCGCACCTGGAGCAGGCCCTCGCGTTGCAGGCCGAGGCCCACATGCTCACCGAGGTGCCCGTCCACCGCCAGGCCTGCGCGGTGCTGCCCATGGCCGAGGGCGAGACGAGCCGCAGCGGCATCATGGTGGCCTGGCCGGAGACCGCCGGGCACGACCGGCCACCCGTCGCCGGTGACCGCCACGTCACCTTCGCTCCGGATGTCGGGGGGCTGGCGGCGCTGCTCAACGGCCAGCGGCCCAGCGGCCCGCTTCTGTGGTTCGACCCCGCCGACGGTTCCCTGGCGCTGGCGATCAGCAACCCCAACGGCGCGGTCTTCCGCGCGGCGCGAATCGGCGCTCAGCGGGACGTCTCGGTGGCCGAGAACGTGGGACGGGTGATCGCCGAGACGGCACTGAGCGTGGGTCTCACGCCCGAGTTTGCCGGAAGGCTGGTCGATCACGGGGCGTCGGGCCTCGGCGCACTCGACCACGCCGCCGGGCTGGTCTGCCCGCCGGAGATCATCGACAGCGCGCGGGAGCGTCTGCCCGGATCGCCCGACGACCCGCAGTGGTGGCGCGATTACGGCGTGGCCGCGGGCGTGCTCATGGCTGCGGGCAACCAGCTGGCGCCGCTCACGCGGCTCGACCGGACGGCGCCGTTCACGTCTCCGTCGCGGGGACGGCGGCTCATCGAGTCGATGTCCGAGCCGGCGACCGCGATCAGGATCGTCGCCGTGTGCGCGGCCGTGGTGCTCCTGGGCCCCCTGCTGCTGGCCGGCCTGCGTCTGGCGCTTCTGGAGCTCAAGCTGCCCGACCTCAACGCCTTTCTCAAGGAGGCACGGAACGCCGAGGTCCAGCTGGCCATGTACCGCGAGCTGAAGGACAAGGTGTGGCCGATGACCAAGCTGCTCTCCGACGTCGCCTGCAACACGCCTGAGAGTATCGACCTCGAGCAGATCCGCATCCGCTACGGCGAGCGCGTCACGGTGAGCGGCCGGGCCAAGAAGGACTCCAAGAGCAACCTGTCGGCGCAGGAAGTCGTGGCTCTCATGCAGGACAACCTCCGCGACTCCAACGTCTTCGAGGAGATCTACCTGAACTGGGGCGACTCCAACTCGTTCGGGGCCTACGAGTTCACGCTCTCGGCGAAGGTGACCAACCCTTATCACCGTCATGCCTATCCGGAGGAGCTCGACTACGGCACCCTGACGCTTGCCGACCGGCTCTACGGCAAGCGGCCGGAAGCGACCACGACGCTTGTGAGCGACGAGTCCGACCTGTCGGACGCCGACGACCTCGAGACGCCGGCCCAGACGCCGCCCTCCGACGCCGCGGCGACGCCGGCCCCT
>JBFGEG010000080.1:0-16779 GCA_041580235.1 Phycisphaerales bacterium | reverse complement strand
GGGGAGATCAGCGATCAACGGCCGGCGCAACCTCGATCGGCATCGCCCACCGCACGAGCGCGGAGAAACGCCTACATTGAGAGCGTGGAGCTCAGTCCGGACGATCTCGATCCCACCGAGCGGTACAAGCTCATGATCGGTTGCATCGTGCCGCGGCCGATCGCGTTCGTGTCCACGGTCTCCACCGAGGGGCGGCCGAACCTGGCTCCATTCTCGTTCTTCAACGGTGCCGGGTCGAACCCGATGACGGTTCTCTTCTGCCCGGCCAACCGTCCTGATGACGGCGGCGAGAAGGACACGCTGCGCAACTGCAAGCCGCGGGCCGAGGGGGGCGCCGGTCAGTTCGTGGTCAACGCGGCGTCGGAAGCGTACCGGCAGCGGGTGGCGGGGGCGGCCGAGGCTCTGGACTTCGGCGACAGCGAGTTCGACCTCGTGGGGCTCACACCAGCGCCCAGCCGCGTCGTCGAGCCGCCGCGGGTGGCGGAGTCGCCGTACGCCTTCGAGTGCGAGACCGTCCAGGTCATACGAACCAACCCCGGTGCCCCCGGCGGCGGCAACATCGTGATCGGGCGCGTCGTGCACGTGTTCGTACGAGACGACGTCGTCAACGAGCGCATGCACGTCGATCCGGATCGTCTCCTCGCCATCGGCCGCATGGGCGGCCTCGGCTACTGCACGACGCACGACCGCTTCGAGATGCCCATGGGCCGCGCCGCCCTCGACGCGGATTGACCTTGAAACCGCGACGTCGCCGGGTATGCTCAGGCGGTCCCCTTGAGCGCACGCGACGCCCGTGTCTGTGGTGAAGGAGGGTGATCCAATGATGCGAATGATCGGCGCGACGGTCGCGGCAGGGTTCGTGCTCTCGGCGGCCATCAGCGGCCGGCCGGCGGAGGTCACACCGGTCTCGGGCGACCGCTTTCCCTCGCCGCGGGCAGCCGCCGGCGGCGGCGCCTGCTGCACGATCGACTCCTGCGTGCCCGCGGTGGACGAGCAGGACTGCACGGCTCTCAACGGCGTGTTTCTGCCGGGGGAGGACTGCGCGACCAGCCCGTGTGGCACGGGCGCCTGCTGCTTCAACCTCAACTGCAACCAGGCCGACGCCTTCTCGTGCATCACCGCAGGTCGCACCTTCGCCGGCGCGGGCACGAGCTGCCTCGACGATCCCTGTGACGCCGGCGTCGGGGCGTGCTGCTTCACCGATGGGAGCTGCCTGGATCTCTCGCCGGAGGACTGCGCGACGCAGGCCGGCAACTGGCTTGGCGCCGGCACGAGCTGTGCTCAGGGGCTGTGCGAGCTCGGTGCGTGCTGTCTCGACCAGGATTGTCAGGAGATCACGCTGCTGGAGTGCGACGACCTCGGCGGCACGCACATCGCGGGTGAGGCGTGCAAGGCCCTTCCCTGCAACGACTGCCCGGCCGGCACGCTCTTCGCGCAGCAGCGCGACGATCCGCTTGACTTCATCGCCGGCACGTCCGAGCTGAGCGCGGGCTTTCAGCGCTGGGAGGACTTCTCGAATGTCACGGGCACCATCGAGGGCGTGACGTGGTGGGGGCTCGACCTGGACAACATCGGGGGCAACGACTTCCAGGAGTGCGTCGAGAGCGACCCGACCTTCAACATCTCGTTTCACGAAGACGCGGGCGGTGTGCCCGGAGCCACGGTCTGCTCCTACACCCTGACCGCCACACGCACGCCGCTGGGCATCTTCTATCTCGGGGCGGAGCTCAACGAATACAGCGTGACGCTACCCGCGTCGTGCGTCCTCATCGACGGGTGGATCTCCATCGTCGGCCTCGGCGACCTCGAGTGCTGGTTCCTGTGGATGAGCGCGGGCTTCGGCGGATTCTCCTGGTGCGACAACTGCAATCCCTCACCTCAGGACTTCGACCTGAGCGTGTGCATCCAGGGCACCGAGGGCGGCGTGTTCGGGGC
Organism: Phycisphaerales bacterium; assembly: GCA_041580235.1. Taxonomy (GTDB): domain Bacteria; phylum Planctomycetota; class Phycisphaerae; order Phycisphaerales; family SM1A02; genus JADFOJ01. Next base: position 14,844 of record JBFGEG010000080.1, on the reverse strand, counting down.
GTGCTGCGACGACTCCACCGGCAACTGCACGGAGAACGTGGAGATCACTGACTGCACGGGTCCGAACCTGCGGTTCGCACCGGACCAGTCGTGCGATGATCTCGACCCGCCGTGCGGCACGGTTCTGGGCGCGTGCTGCCTGGGCGACGCGACGTGCTCCATCGAGACCGTGGCCGGCTGTACGAATCTGGGCGGCACCTGGCTGGGCGAGAACTCGCTGTGCTCGTCGTGCCCGTGCGTTGTCCCGTGTCCGGCCGGTGGGATACCGGAGGGGGAGCCGGTGTGCTTCCCCCAGTACGTCGACGAGTACAACGGCGGGTGCATCGCCGCCATGCAGCTGTTCTCACCGATCGCGGCGGGCGACACGATCTGCGGCGAGAGCGGCGTGTTCGAGATCCCCGGCGACGTGCAGCCGGACTTCGACTGGTACGAGATCACCCTCGGCCAGGCCACGGACCTCACCTGGTCGGCCGAGGCCGAGTTCCCCGCCACGATCTGGATACTGGATGGCGAGTCCGGCTGCGCCGACCCGCCAACCCTTGCCACGGCCAGCGGCCTCGAGTGCGAGCCCCTGTCCGTCTCGACGGCGGTCCCGCCCGGCACCTACTGGCTGGTCATCGCCGCCACGCTGTTTGTCGACGAGGCACAGTGCGGCGCCCGGTACACGGCGACGGTCTCGATCGGCTGTCCCGCGGATCTCGACGACGACGGCATGGTCGGCATCAACGACTTCCTGATCGTGATCGGCGGCTGGGACACGCCGGCCGGCGACATCACCGGCGACGGCACGACGGACATACTCGATTTTCTGGCCGTGCTCGGGGCGTGGGGGTCGTGTGAGTAGGGTAGGAGAAGTCAGGGCGAGCGTTCGGAGGTTGGGCGCAACGAAGAACGCGGCGTGGCGGGTGCATCGCCGTCTCCGCCTTCGACCCTCGCTTCGCTCGGTAGCGCCTGCGTCCCTGGAACAGGCTTGCGCCCGTGCCCTCAACACCGTCTTCCCTGATGCTCATGGCTCATGGCTATTGGACGAACCCCTCACCCCTTCTTCCTACGACACGAACCGAATCGTCATCGGATACCGGAAGAACTCTCCGTTGCTCGCCGCGTTGGCGCCCCGGATCACACCGATCAGGGCCACGATCGCCCAGACGAGCCACAAGGGAAACAGGATCCCGGTCATCGCCCCGATGAGCAGCAGCACCGCCCCCGTGATCGCCATGTTGACGACCTCGCGTCCGTGATCGTCCACGAACGGCGACGAGTCGCGCCGCAGCAGCCAGATGATCAACGGCGCCGCTACCGCGAACGGACCCGTCACCACGAACGCCAGCAGCGGTGACAGGTGCGTCCACATCGCCACGTTGCGATCCGAGGCGCTCACGCCCGTGTCCCGCAGTCGTCCGGAGGCTTGGGAGGCACTCATGGCTGCTCCTGAGATCTGAATTCGCCCGACAAGCCGACCTGCCGGCCGACCCCGGCCGGTCAGGTGCAGCGGGCACCCGCGCAGCACCCACATGCTTATATGGGGCGCCGGTCCCTCGATTTCAAATGCACGACCAAAAAGAGCGCACGAAACGCCTACCACCGCCTCGCGATGGCCGCGATCTCGACTCGGGCGTCGCCCGGTAGACGCTGGACGCCGACGACGACCCGGGCCGGGTGCGGCGTGGGAAACCGGGCGGCGTAGATCTGGTTGAGAATCTGGTAGTCGTCGAGGTCCGTCATGTAGATCGTGACATTGACGACCTGTGACATCTTGAGACCGGCCTTGGCGAGCTGGTTCTTGACGGCATCGATGGCGGTCTCCACCTCGTGCTGGAAGGTGCCCGTGCGGTCTCCGATCTTCCCGGAGATGAAGCAGAAGTCCGACGTCAGCACCGCGGCCGAGTACGGTCCCAGCGGGTCGTCGGCGTGCAGATAGGTCGTGCCGGGCAGAAGCGGGCCGCACGCCGTCATCGTGACCAGGACCACGGCCGCCATCCATCGAGAGAGTGTGCTCATAGCGCCTTGATCGGTCGTTTTGGGGTACCGAATCCAGCGGAGCACCGGCCCTAGGTGGCCAGACCGTGTCGCACCGCGTGCTCCATCGCCGTGGAGAAGCGGTCGAGCTCCTCCAGCGTCGTGTAGACGCTGGGGCTCACCCGGATTCCCTCGAACTGGCCGTGCTTGATCGGCGTGACGACGATGTTGTGTCGGCGGCGCAGCCAGCCGCTCAGCTCGCCCGACTCGACCCCCTCGATCTCAACGGTGGCGATGCCGCACGAGAACCGCGGATCGAGGCTCGTGTGCAGGCGGATTCGCGTGCTGTAGTCGAGCAGGCGGTTGGCCCACGTGTCACGCAGGTAGCGGAGGCGGGCGGCTTTGCGCTCGTCGCCGATCGCCTGGTGAAAGGTGAGCGCCTCGGCGATGGCCAGGGTGTTGGCCGCAGGGTGGGTGCCGATCTCCTCGAACTTGCGGATGTCCTGCTGCTTGTCGGCGTCCGCGGCCATGAGCGGCCACAGCTCGCCGATGCGGTCGCGGCGTACGTACAGCAGGCCGGTGCCGTGGGGCGCGAACAGCCACTTGTGAAGGCTCGTTCCGTAGTAGTCGCAGTCGAGCTCGGAGAGCGTGAACGGGAAGTGGGCCAGCGCGTGGGCGCCGTCGACGATCACCGGTATCTCGTATCCTCTCGCCATCGCGATCACCCTGGCGACCGGCAGGATCTGACCGGTGATGTTGATCATGTGACAGACGAGGATCAGACGCGTCCTCGGCGTGATGCCTTCCTCGAAGCGGCGCACGATCTCCTGTTCATCCTCGCACGGTACGGGTACGGAGACCTGCCGGAGCACGATGCCCTCACGACGCGCGCGCTGCCGGAAGGTGGTCAGCATGCGTGGGTAATCCTGATCGGTGGTGAGCACCTCGTCGCCGGGCTCGAGATCGATGCCGAACTGGCAGATCTGCAGGCTCTCCGACGCATTGCGGGTGAAGGCGATCTCCTCGGCCGACACGTCCCAGTGCCGCGCCATGCGCTGGCGGACGCCCTCTCGACGCGGCTCGAGGATCTGCCACAGGGCCACCGAAGGGGGCGTCGAGTTGGAGAAGTCAAGATGACGCTTCATGGCGTCCTGCACCGGCGCCGGCGCCGGGCTCACGCCGCCGTTGTTGAGGTTGATCAGGCTGCGATCGACGGTGAACGCGGCCGCGACCTCGCTCCAGAAGTCCTCGTCGCAAGCCACCTCATGGGGGCGACCCGGGTGCGCGGACAGCCCGGACAGATTGACGGCCGCCGGATGGAAGCGAAACGCTGCGGGACCGGTGCCCAGCAGACCCGCCGCCGCGGGAAGCGACATGGCACCGAGAAATGCTCGCCGGCTGGGCATGGGTGATCTCCCTGGGGCCTAGCGTCCCGGCCACCGCATCTGCTCCCTCGCCTCGTCGAGCGCGCGTTGAAGCTCATCGAGACGGCGCTCGAGCCGCTCCAGCCGATCGAGCACGGCGTCGTCGGGTTCAGATCCGCGCCGCCACGCGCGGCGCGGATCCTCAGGCAGCGCGTCCCGGCGGCGTGCCCAGATGCGCTCGGCCAGCTCGTTGATCGCCTCGGCCCGCTCGAGGTCGCCGTACTCGCGCCAGATGCCGGCGGCCACCTGCAGCAGCTCGACCTGCGCCCCCAGCTCCGGCGCGTTGTCGCGGATGTGCCGGGCTTCCCGGTCGCGGCGTCCCTCGCGTGTGACCTGCCGCGCGTGGAGGGCGCGTTCCAGCAGCTCCGCCGCATCGCGCCGGTCGGCCTCCATGAGCCCGTGAATCGCCATCCGCATGATCTCGATCTCCTCGAGAGCGGCGCGGCCGGCGGGCCCGCCGCCTCGCGGCTGCCACAGCTCCCCGGCCAGCCGCTGCAGCCGGGCGGCCCGTCCCTCGCGGCCGCGCTCGCGATCAAGAGATGCGGCGAGCTTCAGCAGCTCGACAATCTGGCCCGCCGCCGGCGCCTGCCCGCGGCGATCGTGGTCGCGGTGCCCGGCGAGCAGGTGCTCCCTGGCCGCGATGGCCAGACTCACGAGGTGGACGGCGTCGGCCCGCCGCGCCTCGCGCAGGGCGGGCAGTGCCAGCCGCAGCGTCTCGATCTGACGCCCGACGAGCTCCCGCTCGCGGTCGCCGCGACGCGGCTCGCCCTCTCGGCCGCGAGCCCGCAGCTCACCGCGGAGGTCGTCGGCGACCCGCCGCATCACGTCGATCTCCTCCCAGCGCTCGAGACGCTCCAGGGCCTCGATCCCGCGTTCCAGCCCTTCGAGGATCTCCACGAGCTCGCGTTCATGAGTCGGCGGGTCGTGGGCATGGGTGCCGACGGCGCCCAGACACGCGGCCATCGCCATCGCAATCAAGGTGTGCTTGGACATCGTTCGTCTCCCTCGGTGGGCATGCTCGACAACGGCTGCCATGGTATCGGTGATCCATGGGAGACGGAACGATTTGCCTGCCTGAACGCCCGGAGGTGTCGGGGGTCGCCGCGGAGCTACGGTTGTCGCGACGGCGCGGCCTGAGGGGCTGCGGGCTCCGGAGGCGGGATCTTCGGATAGCCGAAGATCTGCCGCTGGATGTAGTCGGGGGCATTGACGGCCAGCGACCCGTCGCGGTAGTAGATCGACGCCGCGGTGCCGCCGTTTCGCCGCCACGCGTCGGGCTCGACGAGGTCCGTGATGAACTCGATCAGCGACTGGGCACGCTGCTGCTTCGTGTCGGGCACGCCCACCGGCGTCGAGTACCGCACCGAGCCGCCGTAGCCCCCGCTCGAGAAAATACCGCCCGAGTAGCCCCCACCGTAGCCACCGTAGCCGCCGTAGCCAGGGAACGCATTTTCGAGCCGCAGGTCGACGGCGTCGTCGAAGTCCGGCGCCTCGAAGACGAGCTCGTCGATCGCGACCCAGCGGATCTCACGCGCCGCGGGGACGCTGAGGCGGGCCTTGGTGCCGATCTCGAGGTACGCGTGGCGGAGCTGCCAGGTGCACTGCTCCATGACCGAGCACTGCTCCAGCACGAGCTCCAGCACGTCCAGCGCGACCATGTCGTCGACGGTCACCGTGACGGGCAGGTCCGGGTCGATCCCGTAACCCACGCTGTCGTCGCTGTACCGGGCGACGAGGTTGATCCCCAGAGCCGTACGGATGAACTCGATCGCATCGCGGGCCGGCGTGTGATCGAAATCGACGGTCAGCTTGCGGTACAGCAGCTTCTGGAGAATCTTCCATCGCGGCTTTGCGTTGGCCTCGCCCTGCTTTCGTCGAACCTCCGCCATCCGCTCCGACAGGCTCTGGCCCGTCGCCGGCGGCGTGACCGCTCCCACCGTCAGAACGAGCGCGATCGCGACGAGAAGGTGCTTCATGGTGGCGTGTTCCGCGGGCAGGGCCCGATGAGGCGTCATCCAGCCCTCCGGATGCCCGAGACACGGGCGACCGTCACGAACTTCCGCCAGATTGTAGCCCCGTGGCAGACCGGCCCCGGTGCGTGGTGACGATCTCCGGCGGGCCGGGCCGTTGCATAAGATCAGCGATCCGCCCTGCGGGCCCATGGAGATCCTCATGGAATCAGCAACGTTCGGCGCCGGGTGTTTCTGGGGCGTGGAGGAGGCGTTCCGCAACATCGAGGGTGTCACGGACACCGCCGTCGGCTACAGCGGCGGCACCATCGAGAGGCCGACCTACAAGGACGTGTGCTCCGGCCGCACCGGGCACGCCGAGGTCGTGCAGGTCCGATTCGATCCGGATCGGGTTTCCTATGAGCAGCTGCTCGACGTGTTCTGGTCGATCCACGACCCCACGCAGCTCAACCGGCAGGGGCCGGACGTGGGCACGCAGTACCGCTCGGTGATCTTCCATCACACGCCCGAGCAGGAGGCCGCGGCCCGGGCTTCCCGGGAGAACCTCGAGGCGTCCGGCCGGCTCCGCAGGCCGGTCGTGACCGAGATCACGCCCGCCGCGGCCTTCTGGCGCGCCGAGGAATACCACCAGCAGTACATCGCCAGGGGCGGCAAGGCCGCCTGTGCGATCAACCCGCCGTCCTGATTCCGTCGGGAACCGCCGCGTGCCTGACAGCACGGTCAAGGTCATCAACCGGCGTATCATGGAAAGTGATGCGTCGAACGGCCCCACGGATCGCGATCGTCCTGCTCGTGGCCCTGATCGGCGTGGTCGGCTCCGGCTGCTACAGGCACGTCATCCGGACGGAGGGCCTCGGCGCCGGCAATGAGGACATCTACGAGCCCAACAGCCCCGATCCGGACGAGATTGACGACGTGCTGTGGGGGGGGCCGAATCGCAAAAAGCGTAAAAGGTGACCGAGGCCGCGCGAAAGACGCCGACGCCGGGAACCAGCAGCAGAGACGGTGGAGACTCGCGATCGAGGAGGAAAACGATGCCCGGATTCACCATGACCAGGCAGGTCCACGCCCCGACTGACGTCGTCTTCGACGTGTTCGCCGACATCGACCACGCCCCGGACCGCATCGATCAGATCGTGAAGGTCGAGCGGCTCACCGACGGGCCCATCGGGCTGGGCACCCGCTGGCGCGAGACGCGGGTGGTCTTCAAGAAGCATGCCACCGAGGAGCTGGAGATCACCGGCTTCGAGTCGGGCAGAAGCTACACCGTCGGATGCGAGTCGTGTGGCTGCGAATACGCGTGCACGTTTCGGTTCGAGCCGGAGGGAGACGGCACCCGCGTCGACTTTGAGATGGAGTATCGCCCCGTCACTTTCTTCGCCAAGCTGATGACGCCGCTGAGCGTGCTGATGTCGGGCGCCATGAAGAAGTGCATGGAGAAGGACATCGACCAGCTGACGGTGGCGGCCGAGTCGAGCGGGCTCGCGACCGGGGCGGAGCGCGGCGAGCAGGCGATGGCGTGACTCTCGACCGTCCGCCGACGGACGAGGTCGGGTTCCGGCTCGATGAGGCGAACGTCCGTGGATGTCGGCACGCATCGGCTGGGGAGTGTCGTCACACGCGTGCTCTACCGGACACGCCCTGACCTGTTTATCATGTTGCTCCATGTTGCTCCATGTTGATCCATGTTGATCATGGGCGCCGCCGTCCTGGTCCTTCCGGGAACGGTTGAAGCCGTCGTGTCCGCCAGAATCGCCGTGAAGAGCGAAGCCGGAGCCAAGCGTCTCGACCGCGTGTCACGCGTGCTGTTCCCAGCGGCTTCTGCCGTGGTCGCGTACCTTGCCTTCCTGGCCTAGGTCTTGTCCGAGGAGGCGCGGCTCGCGCCCCCGCACACCGGAGTGCCCGCCATGTTGAGAGCAATTGCCTCTGTCATCATCGGCTACGTCGTGATCGTCGTCTGGGTCATCGTCACGATGACCGTCGCCTGGCTGGTGCTCGGCCAGTCCTTTGCGTTCACGGAGGGCACGACCGAGATCACCACGGCCTGGAGCGTGGTGGCCATCGTGCTGGGCTTTGTCGGGGCGATCATCGGCGGCGTCACCGCCGCCGCCATCGCCAGGAGCCCGACCAACCGGCCCGTCAAGGTCCTCGCCGGGCTCGTGCTCGTGCTGGGCCTGGTCGAGGGGGTCCTCTACCTCGTGGGGGGCGACGACGCGGACACCGTGGAGGGCGAGGTGGTCGTCGAGGACGAGGCGACGGGCGAGGTCGGGGAGATCGGCGTGATGGAGGCGGCCTCGAAGGGCGAGCCGCCGACCTGGTATCTCTTCACCATGCCGGTCGTGGGCCTGGTCGGCGTGCTGGTCGGGGGCGGGCTTCTGGGCTCGCGGACCGGCGGTGCCGCGTCGGTGCCGCGAGCGTCCGTCGACGACGCCTGACACCGGGCCGGCGCCCCATACGAGAACTCCCCCGCCTGTCGCGCGTGGGGGACGCGACACGCGGGGGAGGATGAAGCCGGCAAGGTCTTTGACGTTACTTCTTGCGAGTCGTCGTGCCCTGGAAGTGCTTGAACGACCTGCCGTCGGGGTCGTTGATGTACCCGAGATACGTGTGGCTGTCGGTATCGGAGAGATCCATCTCGCCCCACGAATTGATGATCCGACCGGAGGCCGGGTCGCGATGGGCGCCGCGTGTGGCGAGGACCTTCTTATCCGGGTCGAAGGTGCCGCTCTCGGTGTAGATCCCGGTGCTCATGCTGTCCATCCAGGCGACCTCGAACTGCCCGTCGAAGTTGTTGTAGCCGATGTAGCCGATGCCGCTGAACGTGCCCCAGTCGCTCACGGCCTCGACCGTCTCCCTGACGTACCGGCCGTCGAGCACCCACTCGCGGTTCACGGTGCCGCGTGACACCATGGGCTCGCTGTCGGGGGCCATCCAGATCTTGAAGACGGCGTCCCACTCGCCGATCATCACGTCCAGGTGCCGGTGGTGCTCACCCGGCATCCCGGCCTTGACGTAGGCCTCCATCTCCTCCGTGAGCTCCTGCTCTGCCTGAGCCCAGGCCACGCTCTCGCCGCCGGAGAGCACGTGCAGGCGTCCGGCGGCGAAGGCCAGCCCGGCCACCGCAAGCAGACCAAACAGGTTCCTCTTCATGTTCATGCGATTGGCTCCTTTCGTGTTGCCAAGGGTTGCTCTGTAAGCCATTCCGCCGGGCGGCCGTTTTCGCCCGGTCTCCATGAGAAAAACTCCGCCGACCCCCCGGCAGGGACGCGCCAGCGGCGTTTCCCGATTCGCGCCGCCCCTCACCTCCCCGGCGCCGGCAGCACCTGGACCGTGGTGCTCGCCGACTCGTCACCCCGGGAGACGGTCACGGCGTAACGCCCCGGCGGCACGAACTCCGGCAGGTTGTCCGGGTTGCCCAGTCGCTGCTCCTCCTCGGGCTGCAGGTCCCACACCAGTCGGTTGAGTCCCCGGCGGCTCGTGCCGCCGAGCTTGCGCACCAGCAGCCCCGGCGAGCCGTCGTCCGACGCCTGCCTGATCGTGACGTCGACGTCCTCGTTCGAGTAGTCGCCGAGCCAGTACGTGATCACCGCGCCCATGGGCGGGTTGTTCGCGATGAACATCCGGCTGCTCCACAGGCCGCCGTAGCGTCTGTGGTATCGCGGCTTGGCGGGCATCGGCTCGAAGACGTGGAGGCTCGAGGCCACGATCTCGGGCGTCAGCTGCGAGAGCGGTGAGATGTCGTCGAGGATGTAGATCGATCGCCCGTGAGTTCCTGCGACGAGGTCCTGCTCACGAGGATGGATCACGAGATCGTCGACGGGGGCGGTGGGAAGCGTCTTGCCGTTGAGCTTGACCCAGTGCCCGCCGCGGTCAATGGTCACGTACGCCGCGTGCTCGGTGCCGACGTACAGCACGTCGGCGTTTCGATGATCCTCGCGGACGACTTCCGGCGGGGCGTTCGAGGGCAGGTCTCCGACGATCGACGTCCACGTGGCTCCGAGGTCGGTCGTCATGAGCAGGATCGGCTCGAACACGTCGCTGCGATGGCCGTCCACGGCCACGTACGCAGTGTCGCGGTCGTGATGGGACGGCTCGATCCGCGACACGTACAGCCCCCTCACCTGCGGCGGCGTCACGTCCGACCAGGACTCGCCGCCGTCTTCGGTCACGTGGACCCGCCCGTCGTCGGTGCCGGCCCAGAGGAGGCCGGCCTGCGTGACCGACTCGGCCAGCGCCACCACGGTGCCCGCCGTCTCCGCGTCCGACCCCACGGCCATGATCTTCTCCGGGTCTCGGGTCGAGAGGTCGTCGCTGATACGCTCCCACCGGTCGCCCCGCTCGGTCAGCCGGAACACGCAGTTGCCGCCGAGGTAGAGCATCGTCGGGTCGTGCGGCGAGATGAAGAACGGCGTGTTCCAGTTGAAACGGAATCGCGGCTGGCCTTCCTTGGGCATCGGCCGCAGCACCCTGTGCTCGGCGGTGTCAAGGTGGATGCGGTTGATGTACCCCCCCTGGCTCTCGGCGTAGACGATGTTCGGGTCGGTGGGATCGAACGCGACGTGGAACCCGTCGCCGCCCCAGATGAACTGCCAGTCCTGGTTGGTGATGGCGCCGTCGCGGCCCATGTAGCTCTTGCGGGACTCGGTGATCGTCTCGCTGGGGCCGATCCAGGTGCCGTTGTCCTGGAGACCTCCGCCGACCCGGTACGGATCGGACATGTCCACGGCGACGTTGTAGAACTGGCCGACAGCCACGTCGTTGAGAAAGTCCCAGGTCGCGCCGCGGTCCCAGGAGACGTACAGCCCGCCGTCAGTGCCGAGGAGAAGATGATCCGTGTCATGGGGATCGATCACCATGGCGTGGTAGTCGACGTGGGGAATCTGCTTCACCGCGCGGAAGGTCCGGCCGCCGTCGTCGGAGATGGTGAGGCCCCAGCCGAGCAGGTAGACGCGCTGGTCGTCGAGCGGGTCGATGCGGATCCGGGAGAAGTAGAACGAACGCGGGTTGAAGTCGCTGACCCGGGTCCAGGACTCTGCGCCGTCCTCGGAGCGGAACACGCCGCCGCCCCGCTGGCGGTTGTTGAAGGGGCTGCCGACCCAGCCACCCTCGTCCGATTCGATGACCGCGACCAGGATTGTCGGATCGGCGTGGTGGATGTCCAGGCCGATACGGCCCGTCTGCGCGGGCAGCCCCCGGTCGAGCTTCGTCCACGTCTCGCCGCGATCGAGCGAACGGTAGATCCCACCTTCGGGCCCGCCGCTGCGGAAGCTGTAGGGGCTGCGGCGGCGCTGGTACATCGCCGCGTAGACGGTGTCGGGGTGGCCGGGGTCGAGCACGACGTCGCAGGCGCCGGTGTCCTGGTCGATTCGCAGGACGGGCTGCCAGGTCCGGCCGCCGTCGGTCGTGCGGTAGACGCCCCGCTCGGCGTTGGGCCCCCACAGGTGACCGAGTGCGGCCACGAAGCACACGTCCGGGTCACGCGGGTCCACCGCGAGCGCCGGGATGTCGTGCGAGTCGCTGAGGCCCACGTGCTCGAACGTGCCGCCGCCGTCGGTGGACCGGTAGACGCCGTTGCCCCAGGACGACGAGTTGCGGCCGTTACCCTCGCCGGTGCCGACCCAGACGATCTTCGCCCGGCCCTTGTCGACGCGATCCTGCGGGGCGGTGCTTTCATCGGAGTCCGTCTTCTCGTCGGCCCACCCGGCCCAGTCGGGCGGCGCATCGCACACCGCCAGGCTGCCGATCGATGACGTTTCCATGTCGTCGAAGACGGGGCTGAACGTCGTTCCGTGGTTAGTGGTCTTCCAGACGCCGCCGGTTCCGTACCCGACCAGGCAGGTCTTGGCATTGCCGGGGGCGAGGGCGATGGCGGACACACGTCCGCTCATGTTGGCGGGGCCGATGCTCCGCCACGACAGGGCCTCGATGTCCTGCGGTTGCAGCGTGCGCGGACCGTCGGCGGCCGGGTCATCGGCCGGTCGAGCGCCGGCGAGAAGCGCCAGCAGGAGCAGTCCGATCGCGTATGAGCAGTGAGACTTGCGCGATGTCATCCTCCGCCTCCCACCTGAAGGTCCGGCCCAATGGTAGGCACAGTGCAGCGGCAGACCCCGGCGTGAGGTCGCCCCCGACGCGATCCGTCCGATAGTGCGGTCGGTCTAATCCTCGTGCCAGAAGCGAGGGGTCAGCAGCACGATGAGGGCGAAGACTTCGAGGCGACCCAGGGCCATGAGCAGGCTGAGCAGGACCTTGGCGTAGGGGGTCATCCAGCCGTAGTTCTCGACCGCTCCGACCTTGGCCAGACCGGGACCGATGGTGCACAGACAGGCGAGGCTGGCGGTGGCGGCGGTCGTGTAGTCGCAGGTGACGCCCGGCTCGTTGAACTGCTCCAGGATCATCACGCCGTAGGAGCCGACCGCGAACAGGAGCACGATGCCCAGGACGTACGAGATCGTGCCCAGCTTGAGCTCCTCGTCGATGACCGACTTGCCCACCCGCACCGGGCGCACGACGTTGGGCCGAAAGACGTGCTCGATCTCCGACAGCATGACCTTGAACGCCACCCAGATCCGGATCACCTTGATGCCGCCCGCCGTGGACCCCGCCGAACCGCCGATGAACATCAGCAGGATCAGCACGGCCTTGGCCGCGAAAGGCCAGGTGTCGAAGTCGGCCGTGCAGAAGCCGGTGGTCGTGGCCACGGAGACCGTCGTGAAGATGCCGTGCCGCACGGCCTCGCCGGTGGAGGCGGGTGCGACTTCACCGGTCGTCAGCGTCATGGATTGCCGCAGCAAGCAGAGCACGATGACCAGCGAACCCGCCACCAGGAGGATCACATAGGTTCGTAACTCGGGGTCGCGCAGCACGTGCCCGTGCTTGCCGCGGAGCAAAGCGAAGTACACGCCGAAGTTCACGCCGGCCAGCACCATGAACACGATGATCACGATGTCCACGGCCAGTTTGTTGTAGCCACCGATGCTGGCGTTGTTCGTGCTGAAGCCGCCCGTGGCGAGCGTGGTGAAGGTGTGACACACCGAGTCGTAGAGCGGCATCCCCGCCAGACACAGCGCGATGATCTGGACCGCGGTGAGACCGAGGTAGATGTACAGCAGCACCCGCGCCGTCTGTCGGATCTGGGGCTGCAGGCCTTCCGGGGCCGGGCCCGGGGCTTCGACCTGAAAGAGCCGCTTGCCGCCGACGCCCAGCGAGGGCAGCACCGCCACGAACAGGACGACGATTCCCAGCCCGCCGATCCACTGGGTGAACGCGCGCCAAAGCAGCAGGCTGCGGGGTACGGCCTCGATGTCGGTCAGGATCGTGGCGCCCGTCGTCGTGAGACCGCTCATCGCCTCGAAGTAGCAGTCCACGAAGCTCCCGAAGGGGTGATCGGCCGGCGCATCCGTACCGGGAATCGTTGCCCACCAGAAGAACGGCAACGCCGCGAACGCCGCGCCGACCAGCCACGTCACCGCCACCAGGAGCAGCGCTTCGCGGCGACCCAGGTGCCGAGGGGCCCTCCGCGTGAGCAGCCGCAGCCCGCCCCCGACAGAGAAGCCCAGGAGCCCGCTGAAGAAGAGCGCCGTCCGCGCCGCCGAGTTGACGTCGTGATGCAGCGCCGCCTCGGCGATGAAGAAAACGGCGGCCAACCCGACGAGAACGGTGCTGAGCACCAGCAGCAGCGATCCGAGTTGCTTGACGACGAAGCTCACGTTCATGGGTGCTTACCCCCCAACGAAGAGCTTCTCGAGCTGCTTCTGCATGCCGTGCTTGCCCACAAGCAGGGCGGTGTCGCCAACATCGAGCACGTCGTCGGCGCCGGGGACCCACGCCCGCTCGCCCCGCCGGACCGCGGCCACGATCCAGTTTGGCGAGAGCTTGATTTCACGCAGCTTCTTGCCAACGGCCTCTCCCTTGACGGCCACCCGTACCCGGTAGGCGTCAACAACGCCGTCGGCGAGCGACGACAACTTGTGAAGCGGGCCCTCCTCGAGCGTGTGCCTGATCTCCGTGGCCGCCACCACGCTGGGATTGAAGGCCCGATCGACACCGATATGGTAAACGAGGTCCAGGTAGGTGGAGCCCTGCACCACCGCGATCACGGTCGATACGCCGGTGCTCTTGGCGAGCACCGATGCGATGATGTTCTCCTCGTCCGTCGAACGGAGGGCCACGAACACGTCGGCCTGGCCGAGGTGCTCCTCCTCGGCAACGGCGCGGTCCGTTGGGTTCGCCTGGATGACGGTCACCCAATCGAGCTTCTGCGCCAGCTCCTGCGCCCGTTGCCGGTTGATCTCGAAGAGACGCATCGCGAAGTTGCGGTCGTGCAACGCCCGGCAGAGCCAGACGGCCATGGGCGAGCCGCCCATCAGCACCACCCGCCGGCGGCCGATCTTGTCATCGTGAAACAGCTTGCGTGTCTCATGGAACTCGGCCTCGTTACCGACGAGGATGACGGTGTCGCCGCGCTCGACCGTGCTCGTCGCCTCCGGAATGAAGGCCTCACGGTTGCGGGTGATTGCCGCGAGACGCGTGCCGGGCTTGAGGCCGAGCTCCGCAAGCGGCTTGCCGATTGCGGTGGCGTCGTTGGCGACCGGAAACTGCTGCATCTGGATCTCACCGTGGGCGAAGTTCTCGATGGCCAGTGCCCCCGGATTACGAAGCGTGCTCGCGATCGCCAGCGCGGTGGAGTACTCGGGGCAGATCAGGCGGTCGATCTCGAGCTGCTGCTCGTAGTTGAGGCCCCGGTTCTCGAAGAATGATCCGTGGTGCACGCGGGCGATGCACTTGGTCGCCCCGACCTTCTTGGCGACGGTGGCGGCGAGCAGGTTGACCTCATCATGCTGCGTCGCGGCCAGGACGAGATCGGCCCCCTCGCCACCGGCCTCTCGCAGCACCTCCGCCTCCGCCGCATTGCCGTTGTAGGTGGCCACGTCCATCGTGTCGGCGATCGCCCGCAGCCGCGCCGGGTCGATGTCGATGACGGTGATCTCGTGTCCGTCGGCGGCGAGAGCCTCGGCGGCGTGCGAGCCCACCTGTCCGGCGCCGCAGATGACGATGTTCATGGGGCTTGTCTCGACACCAGCATCAGTGCTCTCGGACGGTCGAGCGGGGCGGCCGGCTTGGCATGCCTTGGCGCCCCCGGTAGAGAAGGAACGACGATCTTAGCGTCTTCACCCCGGTGGCACGGCCCGCCGCCCCCCGGGCCCCCTCCATGTTGTGCAGAAACGACACCGTCGCGTGGACACATCGTGGCCGGGCCGCGTGAGCCCCCTCGCGGGGCGAGGAGGCCGTGGCGCGACGTTTGTAGTCTGTACGGCGGAGGCGAGGACGATGAGAGTGAGATTCTGGGGCGGGGCGGTGGGCGTCTTGATGTTGCTTGCGGGCGGCGGGTGTGGGATGTCCTTGACGGCGGCGGGCCAGCCGCGGCAACCGGTCGGCGGATTGAGACACAGCCTCATCATGCCGGGTTCCGACGGCAGCGAGACGGGCCAGGG
>JBFGEG010000079.1:0-16836 GCA_041580235.1 Phycisphaerales bacterium | reverse complement strand
GTGCTGGGGCCCGAGGCGATCGACAAGCTCCTGTCGCTTCCGGGCGTGCTGGGGCTGGCCGAGATGATGAACTTCCCGGGCGTCATCGGCGCCGAGACCGAGGTGCTGGCCAAGATCGCCGCCGCCGCCGGCCGCGGCGCGCCCGTGGACGGTCACGCGCCGGGGCTCACGGGCCGCGACCTCGTGGCCTACGCCGCGGCGGGCATCCGCTCGGACCACGAGTCCACGGAAGCCGGGGAGGCGGCGGCGAAGGCCGCGCTGGGCATGCTCGTGCAGGTGCGGGAGGGCTCCATCGCCCGCAACCTCGACACGATGCTGCCGCTGATGGCCGCCGACGGGCTGGGCGACTGGTGCCTGTGCACCGACGACATCCACCCCCAGGACATCATGGAGCACGGGCACCTCGACGGGCTGCTGCGCCGCTGCGTCGCCGGCGGGGTCGAGGCCGTCCGGGCCGTGCGTCACGCCACGCTCGTGCCGGCCCGCCACTACGGGCTGCACGATCGCGGCGCCGTCACGCCCGGTCGCCGCGCGGACCTGCTGGTGGTCGACGATCTCGAGGCGTTCCGCGCGTCGGTCGTCGTGAAGTCCGGCACGATCGTGGCCCGCGACGGCGAGTACCTCTGGACACGCGAGCCGCCGGACATCCCCGCCGAGAACACCGTGCACCTCGGCCCGCTGGACGAATCGGCGTTCGTGCTGCCCATGTCCGGTGCACGCGGGGCGGTGATCGGGGTCGTCCCCGACCAGATCATCACCCGCCACGAGCACCGCGAGGCCGCCCGTGACAACGGTCACTGGGCGTTCGACCCGGCACGTGACCTCGCCCTGCTGGCGAGCGTCGAGCGGCACCGGGCCACGGGCGGCGTGGGGGTCGGTCTCGTGGAGGGGTTCGGCCTGCGCAACCACGGCGCGTTGGGTTCGTCGGTGGCCCACGACTCGCACAATCTCATCATCGCCGGGACCAACGCCGCCGACATGCTCGCGGCCGCGCGGGCCATGGAGGCGATGGGCGGGGGCTTCGTGGTCGCCCGCGGCGGCGAGGTGGTCGCCCGTCTGCCGCTGCCGGTGGCGGGGCTGCTGTCCAGAGAGCCGGCGGACGTCGTCAGCCGCCAGCTTCGCGAGGTCCGGGGCGCGGCCCGCGAGCTGGGCTGCACCCTTGCCGCGCCGTTCGGGACGCTGTCGTTCCTGGCGTTGTCGGTCATCCCCGACCTGCGGATCAGCGACCAGGGGCTGTTCGACGTCGTGGCCCAGACGTTCATCCCGGTGAGCACCTAGCCGTGTCGCGTCTGGTGGCCAAGATCATGCTGGCCCTGCTCATGCTGCCGCTGGCGGGCGTGCTGTACATCGTGTCCATCGTGTCCATCGCGTATTTCGCGTTCGGCTTCGGCCCGCCCGATGAGATCCCGTTTCTGATCACGACCGTGATCGTGTGGGTGTTCGTGGCGTCGTACTGGACGCTGCTGTGGCGCGGCACCGTGATCTGGACACGACGCCGCCGCGGGCTGACGCTGGCGGCGGCCGCGCTCTCGCTCGTTCCCGCCGCGCTGGGCGGCTTCGCGGTGACCGTCGTCGACACGAGCTTCGCGGCCTTCCTGGGTGGCATCATCGCCATCGTCTGCTGGCTCGCCGCCACCGTCTTCATCTGGCAGGAGACACGGAACGAGCGGATCGCCCGCGTCAAGATGCGTCGAGCCGACGTCATGGTGTGCCCCGGCTGCGGCTACAACCTGACAGGGCTTCGTCAGACCGCATGCCCCGAGTGCGGGGCGTCCTACACGATCGACGAGCTCGTGGCCCTGCAGCCGGGTCGGGAGGAGGAGAAGGGGTTAGGGGTTGGGGATGAGGGGTGAGGGATGACGGATCGATATGCTACTGTCGCATATTCAGCGTCCGGATGATCCGCGAGACTTCTCGATGAGTCCCTGACCCCGTCGCCTACGCTGCATCCTCGGTCTTCGCGGGCAGCTCCTCCACGACGGGCTCGGGCTGCTCGCCGTCCTCGGCCAGCCTCTTGACGAACCGGGCGATGGCGGCGAAGACGGTCTCGCTGCCCTCGCCTCGAATGATCAGGTGGCGATCGAACGGCAGCGTCGAAAGCACCTTGTCCTGCGAGCCGAGACGCTGGAGCACGTCCCGACCGCCGTCGGTGTGCACGAGCGGGTCCTGGTCGGACTGGATGATCAGGGCGGGAGCCGTGACCTGTGCGAGGTGCCGGCGGCACATTCGGGCCGCTCGCCGCAGCTCCCTGATCGTCCACAGATAGTCGACGCCGTAGTTGATGTCGGGGCTCTCCGTCTCCTCGTTGGAGATGCGATAGTGCCCGCGGCTCAGCCCCAGCCGACGCATCACGCTGTTCCACATGACCAGCGGCCCCACCAGCGGCGCCCGGCGGTCGCGGAGCTTCATCGGCGCATTGATACTGAAGACGCCGTCGTGCGTCTCCGGCCGCCGCGCCGCGGCGAGCAGGGCCAGCGCTCCGCCGAGCGAGAACCCGCCCACCACCACCGTGTCGCAGTGCTGCCGGATGAGCGCCTCGCCGCGGAGCAGGCTGTCCAGCCAGTCCTGCCAACGCACCCTCGTGAGCTGCTGCGGCGCGGTGCCGTGTCCGGGAAGCCTCACCGCGTACACCGTGATCCCCCGCCCGTGCAGATACTCGGCCAGCCCCCGCACCTGCTGGGGGGAGGCGAGGTAGCCGTGGGCCAGCACCGCCCCCACGGTCGCCCCGCGGGCCTCCAGCAGATACGGCTCGCCGAGGTCCCTGGGCTTGGACTCATCGGGGTGGTACGACTCCTCGTAGTCGCGATCGAACAGGGCGCTCTCGCGGTCATGGATCGCCTGGGCCGTGCGCTTTCTGAGCTTGGCCACGTCGAGGTTGACGTGCTCCCGCACCGATTCGACGGCGGGGCGGATGGGCTCGAGTTCGTTGGCGAGCACCTGCATCATCTTTTCGAGCCGGATCGTGTGGAAGTCGTGGTCCTCGTGAAGGGCGGCGCGGTTAATCACGAACTCGTTGCCCTCGCGCCGGATGATGCCTTCCCTGGTCGCCAGCTCGATCGCCGACGCCCAGGGGTCGTAAGGCACGCGCGTCACCAGCGACGTGATGCCGTTGTGCAGCGAGGGGTGCACCCGCACGTGGTCGGACGCGGACAGCTGCTCGGCGGCCAGATAGATCGCCGCCCGCAGGTCGTCGGCGATGATGCGATCGCCCTCGTACACCCGCAGGCCGTAGCTCAGCAGGTGGTCGATGCTGACCTCCAGGTTGCTGTAGATGCGCTGCATGCAGGCGTCGGTCAGCCGCCGTGCCTGCTTGCGCAGGAACAGCTCGGTGCGACGCTGCTCGGAGAACAAGCCGGCCACCCGACGCGCCAGAGCGACGACCTTGCCGAGGTACGCGCTCACCTCGATCGGCTCGCCGAAGTGAATGCAGATCTCCGAGCCCTTCAGGAGAATGCTGCCCTCGACGGTCAGCTCCTCCTCGATCCGCGGGTCCAGATCGCGCACGAAGAACTTTGCGAGACGGTTGATGAGGTTGTGGCTTGGTCGCATCGGGTAGAAAGTGAGCGTCACCGGGACCATGACGATCCCCGTCGGGCAGATCCCCTCCGGCCCGGCGATGCCAAAGGCGTTCTCGTAGAACTCGATCCGCTGCCGATCGTCGTCCTCGCACGCTTCCAGGTAGCGGCGCTTGCTCGTCTCCGCCTTCAGCGCGAGCATCGCGGCTCCCGTATGAGGCGGTCCCTGGCGATCCGGGTGCTCCAGCTGTAATCGGCCGCGATGGATGGTCTTCTTGTTCTTGATGAGGCCGCCTTCGGGATAGATCACCCAGTCATGACGCCACGTCATCAGCTCACGGACGATGGTCCGGTTGCGACGCGGGTGGCGGGTGGACATGCCGCCGATGGCCTCGAAGTAGCGACCGATCGCGCCCTGGAAGACGCTGTGGGTGCCAAGGCTCCGCACCTGCCGCCCCGCGTACTGGAAGATCACGTACGGGACGAGGAAGGTCTCGATGCGGGTGAAGTGGTTGGCGACGAACAGGGTCGGGCGGCAGACGAGGTTCTCGGTGCCCGTCACCCGCAGCTTGATGCCGAGCATCTTGCGCAGCATGCCGATGGCGACGCCGGTGGCTTTGTACGTCCTCAGACCCATGCACTTCCTCAGGGAACGGAATCGGTGCCCGTCATCCGCATCGTCGCGGATCCGAGCACGGCCTCCGGGGGCGTCGCCGATCGCGGAGCCTCGATGATGCCCTTCTCCAGCCAGCGGAACCGGTTCTCCAGCACATCGCCGGCCAGGTCATTGAGCTTGCGCTGGGTGCGGCTCTTGAGCGCGCGGAAGTGCCCGTCGATGCGACTCCGGGCCAGACGGCAGAACGCGTCGGCCAGACGCTCGTGCTCGACGCGAGTCTCCGCCGCGCTGTCCGTCGCACAGGCGCAGGTCGCGGCCATCGCGAACAGCTCGGTTCCGATCTCCATGAGGTGGCCCAGCAGGACCTGGCGGCGCTCCAGGCCGGGTCCGAAGCGGACCATCGCCCCGAACAGCGACGCCGCCAGCCGGTTCGAGCGCCGATCGATGTACCGGTAGTGGCGGGCGAGCCGTCCCCGGACTCCGTGACGTCGCGGCAGAAGGCGCCCCAGCTGCCGGGCCGGATACCACTTGGCGTAAAACGCCATCGCGCGGCCAAACGCCCGGAGCTTGCCGCCGAGCCCGACCCTGCGGCTCAGGAGATCGCCGGCGACCTTGAGATGCGGGTCCAGCGCCTCGCGGGCGAGAAAGAGCCGCATGATGTCCGAGGTACCCTCGATGATCGTGTTGATGCGGCAGTCCCGCATCATCCGCTCCACCGGGTAGGGATCCTCCCCGCGGTCGCGAAGCGACGCCGCCCGTTCGTAGCCGCGGCCGGCGCGGAGCTGCATGGTCCGATCGATGACGGTCCACGCCAGCTCCGAGCAGAACAGCTTGGCCATCGCGGCCTCGATGCGGATGTCGCGGCCCTCGTCCGCCCAGTGGGAGGTGAGCCGCGTCACGGCCTCCATCGCGTAGGTCGCGGCGGCGATGAAGGCGATCTTCTCACTGCCCGCCTCGTGGCGGCCGATGGCCAGGCCCCATTGCACGCGGTCGCCGCCCCAGCGCCGCGCAATCGACAGGCACTGCTTGCCCATCCCCGCGCACGCCGCGGGCAGGGTGAGCCGGCCGGTGTTGAGCGTCTTGAGGGCAAGCTTGAGGCCGAGTCCCTCGCCCCAGATGACGTTCTTGGCCGGCACCCGCACGTCGGTGAACCGGATCAGCCCGTTCTGGATGCCGCGGAGCCCCATGAAGTCGCAGCGGTGCAGAACCTCCACGCCGGGGCTGTCCGCCTCGACGATGAAGGCCGTGATCTGGGATCGCTGCTTGCCGCGCACGACCTTCGGGGCCGTCTGGGCCATGACCACCATGAGATCCGCGATGGGGGCGTTGGTCGCCCACTGCTTGACCCCGTTGAGCACGTAGTGGGAGCCGTCGGCGCTGAGCTCGGCCGTGGTCGTCATGCGGGCCGGGTCCGAGCCGACGTCGGGCTCGGTGAGGGCGAAGGCCGACAGCGCGCCGCGGGCGATGCGTCGCAGGTACGTCTCCTTCTGCTCGTCCGTGCCGAACATCTTCAGGGGCTGCGGGACGCCGATCGACTGATGGGCGGAGACCAACACCGCCGTCGACCCGCAGTGCGACGCGATGGCCATGAGCACGCGGTTGTAGTTGACCTGGGAGAAGCCCAGACCGCCGTACGCCTGGGGCACCTTCATGCGAAAGACGCCCAGCTCGTGCAGCCCGTCGACCACCTGGCGGGGGATCGTCCGCGTCTCGTCCACGGCCTCGGGATCGAGGTGCTCGGCGAGGAAGGTCGAGACCCGCTGCACCATCTCGTCGCCGATGCACCGGTCCTCCTCCGTCTGGTCGGGAAACGGGCGCAGCGCTTCGGGTGAGAAGCGTCCCATGAACAGCCCCGCCGCGAAGGCCTCGGCCCCGCCCGCCTGGTCGCGGGCGGACTCAGCCACTTCCATCGCGGCCCGCTGCCCCTCGTTGAGGTTGCGGGCGCCGTCGAGAAGAACATCGCTTTTGTCAGTGTCAGGCGACATCGTCATCCGTCCTTGGTCACGCTGCATCCTGGTAGAACCGACCCCCATTGCCCGCAATCTGCTCGATCAGCGGCGCGGCCTTGAAGCGATCGCCGAACTGCGACGCGAGCTCCTCCAGCCGCTGCCGGATCTCCTTGACGCCGCGCTCGTCGGCGTACCGCAGCAGCCCCCCCCGGAACGGCGCGAAGCCGGTGCCCATGACCATGGCCATGTCCAGCGTCTCCGCGTCGGGAATCACGCCCTCCTCGAGACAGCGTGCCGCCTCGTTGACCATGATCAGGATCGCGCGGTCGACGATCTGCTCGTCGGTGAGCCGGCGGGCGTCGACACCGTCGGCGGCCCGCGCCTGCTTCGCCAGACGTTCCACGCGTCGGTTGGGCTTCTTGCGCCCCTTGCGATAGCGGTAGAAGCCGGCCCCCGTCTTTCGGCCCAGCACGTCGCCGGTCGCCGCCACCGCACCCAGCGCCTCGGGGACGTGCATACGCTCGCCGTAGGCGTCCTCGAGCACCTTGGCCACCTTGTAGCCCACGTCGAGCCCGACCTCGTCCACCAGGGCCAGCGGCCCCATGGGCATGCCGAAGCGCTCCAGGAGCCCGTCGAGCCGCGCGCCGTCCACGCCCTCCTCGAACATCCACGCCGACTCGATGAGGTACGGCAGCAGGATCCGGTTGACCAGGAAGCCCGCGCAGCCGCCGACGATCAGCGGCGTCTTGTCGAGACGCCGGATCAGCTCCGCCGCGGCCACCACCGTCTCCTTGCTGGTGTGCGGTCCCGGCACGACCTCCACCAGCGGCATGCGGGGAACGGGGTTGAAGAAGTGCAGGCCCACGAAGCGTTCCGGACGCTTCAACGCCTGGGCCATGTCGTCCAGCGACAGCGACGAGGTGTTCGTAGCGATGATGGTGTCCTCGCGGACGTTGGCCTCGATCTCCGCCAGGACCTTCTTCTTGATCTCGAGATCCTCGGCCACCGCCTCGATGACGACGTCGGCATCGCCGAATCCCGTGTAGTCGACACAGGGGCCGATGCGGAGCATCGTCAGGTCCATCTCGGCCCGGGTCATCTTGCGTCGCTTCACCAGCGCCCGGCACGCGCCGGCCGCCGATGCCATGCCCTTGGCCACGGCGTCCCAGGTGATGTCCTTGAGACGCACCGGGATGCCGGCCCGGCTCAGCGCCCAGGCGATGCCGCCGCCCATGATGCCCGCGCCGATGACGCCGGCGCGACCCACGGGCTCCAGCTGCCGCGACGCCGGGGCGCTGCCCTTGCGGAGACGCTGGCTCGCCTGAAAGAGCCACACGAGGTTGCGGCTGATGGCGGTCACGGCCAGGGCCGCGAAGGCATTGGTCTCGATCGCCGCGCCCCCCTGCCGCCGGTATGTGCGACGCACGACCTCCAGGGCCTCCAGCGGCGCGGGGTAGTGCCCCTTGGTGCGTTTCCAGATCTGCCGCCGGGCGCCGCGATAGATCAGCCACCGCCCGAGCGGGTTACCCGCCAGCAGCCGCGTCCCGAACCGCTGCCGGCGCTTGCGGCGCCGGGCCACGTCGCGCTGTCCCTGGCGGGTGAGCACGCCCTCCACGAATCGGCGTGTCTGCTCCTCCAGGAACGGCTCTGCCGTGATCGCGTCGGCCAGCCCCATCCGGTACGCCCGCCGCCCGTCCACCGGACGCCCGCCGAGGATCATCTTCAGGGCGGCCTGCAGGCCGAGCAGACGCGGCAGACGCTGGGTGCCGCCCCAGCCCGGAATGATGCCGAGGTTCACCTCGGGCAGCCCCAGGCTCGTCTTGGGATGATCGGTCACGAGTCGGTACCGGCAGGCCAGCGCCATCTCCAGCCCGCCGCCGAGGCACGGACCGTGGATCACGGCCACGGTCGGGATCTTGAGGCCGGCAATGGCCCCGAAGACCGCCTTGCCCTCGTCGGCCTTGGCCCGGGCGTCGGCCGCGTCGCCGATCCGCGCCAGCTCGTTGATGTCGGCCCCGACGATGAAGCTGCCGCTCTTGCCGCTCCTGATCACCAGCGCGTCAACGGACTCGCGGCTGACCTCCTTGGCCAGGATCTCCCGGAGCTCGGACATCGCCGCCGCCGTGAACTTGTTCACCTTCTCGCCGGCGAGATCGAAGGTGAGCCAGGCAACGTTGCCGTCGTCGACCGTCAGCGTCCAGCTGTTCGTCATCTCACGCAGCCTCCACCGCCAGCGCGGCTCCCTGGCCCCCCCCGACACACAATGTGGCCAGCCCGCGTCGCTCACCCCGCCGCCGCAGCTCGTGCAGCAGCGTCAGCACGAGCCGGGTTCCGGTCGCCCCGACCGGGTGTCCCAGCGCGATGGCTCCGCCGTTGACGTTCAACCGCTTTGGATCAAGCTCGCCCACGGCCTTGCTGCGGCCGAGATGCTCCATCGCATAGGCGTCGGAGGCGAACGCCTGCAGGTTGGCCAGCACCTGGGCCGCGAACGCCTCGTTGAGCTCCACGAGGTCGAAGTCGCTCACCGCGCCGCCGGTGCGCTCGAGCAGGGCCGCCGTGGCGTGCACGGGCCCCAGCCCCATACGACGCCCGTCGAGGGCGGCGTAGGACCAGTCGCCCACGTAGCCGATCGGCTCGTGACCAAGGTCCCGGGCCGCGTCCTCGGAGGCGAGCACCAGGGCCGCCGCTCCGTCCGTGACCGGGCAGCTGTTGCCGGCGGTGACCGTGCCCGCCTGGCGGTCGAAGTAGGGCTTCAGCTTGGCGAGGGCCTCCATCGACTGCTCGGGACGCGGCCCGTCGTCGGCGGTCTGCGCCCGGGCGTAGTCGGGCGGGCCGATCACCGCCACGATCTCGTCGGCGAGACGGTCGGCGCCGGCCACGGCCTTCTCGTGGCTGTGCAGGGCGTACTCGTCCTGGTCGGCCCGGCTGATGCCGAACTCACGGGCGAGCACCTCGGCCGTCTCGCCCATGTTGAGGCCGCAGACGGGATCGGTGAGACCGAGCTGCAAAGCGATCACGGGCCGCAGGTGCGAGGGCCGGAACCGGGTCATCGCCTTCACTCGCTGGCCGAGAGTCCGTGCTCGCATGAGCTGCAGCAGCAGCGCCGTCATCTTCGCGCTCACCAGCAGCGGGATCCCGCTCATCGACTCCGTACCCCCGGCGATGATCAGGTCCGCCTCGCCGCTTTGAATCCGTGAAGCGGCGGTCGTGATCGACTGGATGCCGGATGCGCAGTTGTGGTGAACCGTGTGGCTGACCATCTGCGGCGGCAGCCCCGCCTTGAGGCTGATCACCCGCGCGATGTTGGCGGCGTGCGGCGGCTGGGCCACGTTGCCGATGATGACCTCGGAGACCCGCTGCGGCGGGATGCCGGTCCGCGCCAGCAGCTCCCGGACCACGATCGTCCCCAGATCGTCGGCGGGCACGTTGTGAAGCGCTCCCCCGGCCTTGCACAGCGGCGTGCGCACACCGTCCAGAATGGCAACTCGCGGCCTGTCCATAGCCCTAACAAACTCCGAGATGTCGTGTGTCCCCGGGCTCCCCTCGGAACCGTAGAAGTATCTCTAAATCGACTCCATCTATCGACTTGGAATCATAGGTTCATTGGACTCCAGCAACCACCGTACCGCTCCGAGGGCCGACCCGGGGGTATGGGCCGTTTCCACGGCCTGCCCTTGTGACACCTGGGATCTTCCCGGACTTCCCTCGGTGTTCCCCGGCTCGGGGTCGGGCGGGATGTGGTGCCCCATCAACACCGCCGAGTCGCCGCCGCCACGTCCGCTAAGGACGGCGCGCGAAGGAGCCCCCGGCGGTGCGCCGCGGGCTCGCGAGCGGGACGGAAGGAAGGGTCTGGGTCGCCGAGGTGACGCGATTCCCCTATCCCAGAGCGGCATCCGTGGATCGAAACCCCGACGCCCAAAAGTCAGGCCCGCCAGCAACGTGCCGACGGGCCTGAGTCGTGGGGGACGCTCTCTCGTATAGGTCAGCTCCAGGCGCCGAGCAGAATCAGGAAGTCGGTGATCCCGACCATGCCGTCGCAGTCGAGGTCCGCGGGGCAGCCCGGGCACAGTCCCCAGTTGCCCAGCAGCATCAGGAAGTCGACGATGCCGACGAGGTTGTCTCCGTTGAGATCACCGAGAACCGGCTCGGGGTGCACGTCTTCGGGATTGCGCTGCTGCTCGGTGAGCTGAGCCACCCATCCCTCGACCTCCGCCGAGAGCTGGCCGGTTCCCACCAGCTCCGCGGTCCGCTGGATCCACCCGTCGTGGGTCATGGGAATCGGCTTGACGCCCTGGCCGCCCGTGCCGTCGGTCACGCCGGCGTCCGGGCTTGCGTTGGCGAGCAGGATCGTGCCGACCGCGGCTGCGTCCGACGCATCGCCGTCGCCGTCGGGATCGGGATCGAGGACGGTCAGGACGTTGGCATGCTGGTTGGTCACGTACGCGTAGTAGCCGCCGCCCTGCCGGGCCCCCCAGTTGATCCCGTGCGTTCCCGCGGGCGTGGGCACGAGGGAGACAACCTCGTCGAGCTCGGTGTCGATGATCGCCACGTAGTCGGCGGTCCCCGTGTCGGGCCGGTCCACGGTGGTCAGGGACAGGACGGCCGTGGCCACCCAACGCTCGTCGGGGCTCACCGGCGTCTGGATCGGGGCCTGGAGCGTGTGCAGCAGATCGAACCCGAACTGGCCGTCGGGGGTCTGCGTCACGGGGATGTTCTTCGTGATGCACAGGCGGTCAACGTCGATCACCGTGACCACGCCGGTGACCACGTTGGCCACATAGGCCTTGGAGACGCCGTGCACGTGGCACTGACCCACGGCGATGGGCATGAGCAGCGCGGAGTGAAGCGGGTCGTCCGGATCGTGCTCGAACTCTCGAAGGACGGCGCCCGTCTCGGTATCGAGGACGCTGACGGAGCCGGCGAGCCCCATTCCCTTGAACACGTTGGGGACGATGGTGCGGTCGCCGGTGCCGCAGGAGATCCAGTGCCCGTGCGGGTGGTTCCTGCCCGCGCCGCTGTCCTGCTCATCGATCTTGTCGAGCCCGTCCGGCTCGTCGCGGACCCGGGCCAGGCCGTTCTCGGCGCTGAGCGGGATCGTGAGCTCGCCCTGGTGGGGCGAGCCCGGGGTGGGGACCGTGATGATGTGCGTCGGCGCTTCGCCGACCGTGATACTGTCGGAGATCTGCCCCGTCTCACGATCGATCTTGTTGATCCACTTGCCGAACCAGTTGCCGTTGTAGATCGTGTCCAGCGTGAAGTTGGCCCACATGTTGTGCGGGTTGTTCCACAGACCGTCCGCCGTCAGGCCGTTGATCTCGCGCTCCACGGTGAACGTCGCAGCGTCGATCACCGTGATCGTGCCCGGCTTGGAGACGCCGCCGGCGTCCACCTGCCCGGCGACGCGTTCGAACTGAGTGTTGACCCAGATCTCACCGACGCCCGGCACCGGGGGCATCACCTCATCGCCGGAGCCCAGGATGTCCCATTTGTTGAGCTTTTGCTCATCGTCGGCGGCCACGGTGGTGATCACGGAGAGAACCGTTGTGGCGGGCAGCGCCTCGACGCCGAGGTAGCCGATGAAGGGCAGCGCCCCGGAGGTGACGTCCGGGATGTTGCCCTCGGCGTCCGTGACGGCGACGACGGCCGTCATGTACGGGTGGATCTTGCACACGAGCACATACACGCCCGCAACATCAAACGTCAGTGAGAGCGTGCCGTGCTGCGACTTGTCCTGGTCCATGCTGACCGTCGAGCTCTCCGGCTTGACGAGCAGGGTCACCGTGTGACGCGTGTTGGTGCAGCAGTTGCCGATCTTGAAGTCGACGCGCTCGCCGGCTCCAATCACGGCCAGCGGCGTCCCCGTGGCCTCGCTGCGGAACCAGTTACCCGGCTCGTCGGTCAGGTGCATGGTGTCCGCGGTCTGCGCGGCGGACGGCCGGGCGGCGGCCCCGAGCGCTACCAGCGCGGCTACCGAGACGATGGCGATGTGACTGATCATCTGATGCTCCTGGGAGTAAGAGGTCGCTCGCTCGCAGCAGCAGAGGCACGTCAGGGCGCCGGCAGTACATGCAATCCGGAGATTCGGCGGCTAGGGGCCGGCCACGGGGCGGAGCAGGACATTGAGGGCGGCCCGCCGCTCGACCTCCGAGAGGTCAGGGGCGCCGCTCAGCAGCCCGGCCGCGTCGGACGGCTTCATGCCGCCGGCAAGCAGCCGAGCGACCCGTGACGCCACGGCGGCCTCCGCCGCGAGCAGGCGGCGCCGCTCATCACGCCGTCGCGCGAACGGCTCGGTGTCCCGGATCACGATCGTGCCGTCGAGGGGGCAGGAGACCAGTTGTGTGCCGTCGGGGCTGAAGGCGACCGCGTACACCCATTCGCGAGCTCCCACGAGCGTCGCGACGTTGACAGCGGTCTCCACGTCCCACAGCTTGACGGTGTTGTCGCGTGACGCCGTGGCCAGCCGCGTGCCGTCGGGGGAGAACGCGAGCGAGCGCACCAGGGCCCGATGGCCTTCGAGCGTGGCCAGGACAGCGCCGTCGGTCGCGTCCCACAGCGTCACGGTCCCCGCGGCGGAGCCGGAGGCCACCCGCGTACCGTCGGGACTGAACGCGAGCTCGCGAACGTGACCCGCCAGACGCCCCACGACCTCGCCCGTGAGCGCGTGACGCAGCTCGGTGGCGTCCTCGACGACCGTCCACGACATCGGCTCACCGGCGGGCCCCGCCGTCACTGACCAGCCGTCGGCGTGCGGCGCCGGCAGCCGTCGCCCGGTGGCGGCGTCCCACAGCTTCAGGACGCCGGAACCCGTCGTTGCCAGCACGCGGCCGTCGCGGCTGAAGGCGACCGCGTTGACGGTCTTTGTTTTGGGAAACAGCGTGTGAAGCTCGCGCCCCGTGGCCGTGTCCCAGATCCTCACCGTCAGGTCCTGCGAAGCGCTGGCCAGCCGCGAGCCGTCCGGGGCGAACGCGACGGCGATGACCGAGTCGTTGTGGCCGTGCAGCGTCGCGAGCTCGCGGCCGGTGGCGACGTCCCACAGCTTGAGGTCCTCATCGCCGGCCGAGGCGAGCAGGTGGCCGTCCGGGGAGAAGGCCACGGCATAGGCGCCCGCCGGCGGCTGGTCGAGCGTGCGGCGATAGTCCAGCGGGTCGGCGCTCCAGAGCTTCACGGTCCCGTCTCGTGAACCGGTCAACAACAGGCCGCCGGTGGTGAATGCGAGCGTGCTCACCGCCGCGTCGTGGCCGCGAAGAACCGCAAGCGTCTCGCCCGTCGTGGGGTCCCGGAGTCGCACCGTGCCGTCGTGCGATGCCGAGCCGAGGAGCCTGCCGTCGGGCGAAAAGGCCACGGCGTTGACCCAGCCCCCGTGCTCACGCCGGGTCGCCAGCGGCTCGCCGCTGCCGGCATCCCAGATCCGCACGCCCCAGTCCTTGGAGCCGGCGGCCAGACGCGTTCCGTCGGGGCTGAACGCGACGCAATCGACGGCGTTGTACTGCTCGTCCGTGGGGACGCCAAGATCGTGCACCAGCGCCCCTGTCCCGGTGTCCCAGACGAACACGGAATACGCCCA
Source organism: Phycisphaerales bacterium (assembly GCA_041580235.1). Classification (GTDB taxonomy): domain Bacteria; phylum Planctomycetota; class Phycisphaerae; order Phycisphaerales; family SM1A02; genus JADFOJ01. The sequence goes on along the minus strand of JBFGEG010000079.1, from coordinate 3,192 downwards.
CGAGGAGGCGGCCAGCCGTCGGCCGTCGGGGCTGAAGGTGATCATGCTCAGCGGCTTGTCGCCGCCGGTAAGCGTGATCAGCTCGCGGCCCGTCTCGACGTCGAAGATCCACACCGTGCCGGTCACCCGCACCGGCGTGCCCACGACGTAGCTCGACGCGGCGAGACGTGAGCCGTCGGGGCTGAACGCGACGCAGGACACCGTGCGGTCGTGCTGCCGCACGATCGAGAGCGGCTGCCCCGTGGACGCGTCCCAGAGGCGAACGCTGCCGTCACGCGAGCCGGTGGCCACGCGGGTGCCGTCGGGGCTCAGGGCCGCCCCCAGGACCTCGCGCTCGTGGCCGCGCAGTGTCACGAGGACCTCACCGGTGCTCGCGTCGAGGATCGAGGCCGTCTCGTCGGCGTTGGCGGTGACCAACCGCCGCCCGTCGTGCCCCAGGGCCAGGCGAAACACGTCCCGGCCCGGCCAGACGTCGAGGCTCAGATCGATGGCCGCCTCGAGCTGCCGCCACTCCCAGTTACGGTGCCCGGTCGGCGCGGCGGTCAGCCAGCGTCTCGCCGCCGCGGTGTCGTTGGCCCGCACGGCCGCGTCGGCGGCCGCGATGTGGGCGAGATACGACTCGAACGACGGGCTGAGCGGCCCCGCGGCGGCCGCGGCGGGGCCCGACAGCAGCGACACCAGCGCCGCGAGACGTGTCCGGCGACTCACCGTCTACGCCTTGGGCTTCCAGAGCCCCACGATGGTGCCCTCTGGATCCGACAGCCACGCGAAGTGACCGGACTCGGGCACCTCCGTCGGCGGGACGACCGTCTTGCCGCCGAGCTTCTCGGCCTTGTCGAGGCAGGCCTGAAGATCATCGACCTGCGCGTAGACGGTGACGTAGTTGTGCGGCTCGTGTCCCAACGCCGTGATGTGGCCGTGAATGCCCTGCTCCCCGCCCGTATTGATCATCGCGGCGGGGCCGAACTCCTGGATGTTCCATTCGAACAGATCGGAGTAGAACTGCGTCGTCTTGCCCTTGTCCTGACACCCGATCTCGAAGTGAACGATTGGCTTGCCCATGACCGTCTCCTTGCTCGATGTTCTCGGTTACCGCCACGCCGCGATGATCAATCCCATGACCGCCAGCCCGCACGCGTCGTGGCCCGTGTCGATCATCCAGGCCGACAGCGGCCTGTCGTTCGCGGCGTTCTTCGCGCCCATCGTCGCCGCCACGACGAGCCACAGCGCCACGCCCAGCTTCGCTCCGGGCCCCGGCGCTCCCAGATTCAGGTTCACCACCAGGATCGAAATCACCAGCCCCATCACGAGATATGCGGCACAAAAGATCGCGAAGTTGCGTGGCTGCTTGCGTTGCATCCGCCGGGTCTGCTCCTCGGTGTACCCGTGCACCCGCACCCACTGCTTCGCGAAGAGCAGACCGTACCAAAGGCCCCCGATCATGAAGGCCGCCGCCGCCGCGGCCAGGATGGCCCAGTAGTTCAGCCCGCCCAGGTCAAATGACATACCATGGCCTCCACGATCGGTGAATCGATCCGCGTCGAGCTTGGTCGGTCGATCTCGCGCTGTCAACCCCTCCCGCCGCTGCGTTCGCTCGTCACCCCGTCCCGGCCGTGGCCACGTTGCTTCCACTCATCCTCGTCGTGCTCGACTTCGGTGTCAGGATCGGGCTGGCCGGGGTGATCCTGCTCCGCTCCCGCGGCACGCCGGCGGCCAGGCTGGCCTGGCTGGTCGTGCTGCTGGCGCTTCCCGGCCTGGGCATCCCGGCCTACCTGCTGTTCGGGGAGGTCCGCCTCGGCCGCCGCCGCATCGAGCGACACCGCGAGATCATGCGGCGGATCAACGTTCACGGAGCCGACTACGCGTTCCGGGCGCGGCTGGCCGCGCCGGAGATCCCGGCCGACTTCCGCCAGATCGCCTTCCTCGCCGAGTCCGTCGGGGGCAACGTGCCGCTGGGCGGGCACACGCTGCGGCTCTTCGGGGACACGAACCTGTTCATCCAGTCTCTGGTCGAGGACATCGACCACGCCACGCGTCACTGCCACCTGCTGTTCTACATATTTCTTACCGATCACAGCAGCTCGCGGGTAGCCGAGGCACTCCTGGCCGCGGCGACGCGCGGCGTTGATTGCCGACTGCTGGTCGATGCCGTCGGCTCCAAGGACTTCCTTCGGTCAGGTCTGAGGGGGCGCCTGGAGGCCGGGGGCGTCCAGGTCGTGGACGCGCTTCCCGCCAACCTGCTGCGGATGGCCTTCGCCCGGCTCGATCTACGCAACCACCGCAAGATCGCGGTGATCGACGGCACCGTGGGGTACTCGGGCAGCCAGAACATCGCCGACGCGGCCTTCGCCATCAAGCGAAAGTACGCCCCCTGGGTGGACGCGATGGTCAGGATCGAGGGCCCGGCCGTACGCGACCTCCAGGTGATCTTCGTGCAGGACTGGTATCTCGACACCAACGAATCGCTGGAAGCGGTGCTGGCCGAGATCCCGCCGGCCACGCCGGACGGAGCGGCCATCCAGGTCATCGGCACCGGACCCGACGTCTACAACGAGGCGATGCTCCACATGATGCTCACGGCCTTTCACACCGCCCGTGAGGAGCTCATCCTGACGACGCCCTATTTCGTGCCGGACGAGGCCACGGCCTCGGCCCTGTACACGACGGCGCGACGCGGCGTGAACGTGTCGCTGGTCGTGCCGGCCCGCAACGACTCGCCGCTGGTGGCGGCGGCCAGCCGCGGCTACTACGAGAAGCTGCTCGACTCGGGCATCCGCATCTACGAGTACCGACGGGGGCTGCTGCATGCCAAGACGATCACGGTGGATCGCCGCCTCGCCATGGTCACGACGGCGAACCTCGACCGCCGCAGCTTCGAGCTGAACTTCGAGGTCAGCCTGGTTGTCTTCGACACCGACTTCGCCAGCGAGCTGCGATTCCTCCAGCGGTCCTACATTGACGACTCGACGCGAGTCGATGAGCAGCGCTGGCGTCGGCGGGGCTGGCCGCGAAAGCTGGTGCAGAACACGCTGGGCATCCTGGGCCCGCTCCTGTGAGGCGGCCGCGACCGCCGGCTAGGGCCGGATCTCGAGCAGCGTGACGGTGCCGAAAATCGTCTCGTTCGGGCCGATGCTCGGATAGCTGCCGGCGGGCCCGTGGGCCAGCTCGGGCGGGATCGCCACCTCCCAGGTC
>JBFGEG010000078.1:0-17037 GCA_041580235.1 Phycisphaerales bacterium | reverse complement strand
GCTCCGTTCGGCCCTCCGGGCCGACACTCGCTCCGGTACGGCCTGCCGAATTCGATTCGGCAGGCCTGAGCGTGCGCAAAGTGCCGCGATCTTGAGCGCTCCGTTCGGCCCTCCGGGCCGACACTCGCTCCAGTACGGCCTGCCGAATTCGATTCGGCAGGCCTGGGCGTGCGCAGAGTGCCGCGCTGCGTTGCGGCGTTGCGTTCGGCCCGCCGGATTCACTCGCCGGCCTCGGCGCGGGTGCCACGGGCGGCTTGACCGCCCGTGCGTGCCTCAGAGTGCCGCCGATTGGCCGCGACTTTCTTGCGGCCGGGGGGGGTCCCCCGTACATTGAGAGCTCGCCCGATTGCGGTCTCGCACGCAAAGGAGAGTGATTCGATGAAGCGACTGGCATCCCTGGCCGGGGCGATCGGTGTGGTCGGTCTTGTCTCGAGCACCGCCGGCGCCGGCGTGATCGACCCGGCCCTGGCCGACGTGCTCGCGGAGGCGGGCCCCGACACGGTGGTCTCCACCCTCGTCTACCTCGCCGACCGTGTCGACACGACCACGATGACCGACGAGCTGGACGCCCAGGGGGCCAGGCTCATCGAGCGTCACGAGATCGTCGTTCGCGCCCTGCAGGACAAGGCGGCGGCCACGCAGGGCGACCTGACCGCGCACCTCGCGGCCCTGGAGGCGGACAACCGCATCGATCGCTTCAAGGCGTGGTGGATCGGCAACATCATCAGGGTTGACGCGGTGCCGGCGGAGATCGACGCCATCGCTGCTCGTGGCGACGTCGATCGCGTCTATCTGAACCACCCCATCGAGGCGATCCACCCGGTCGAAGGCGAGCCGGGAGCCCACGTCCCGGTCGGCGGGGCCGAGCCCGGTCTCGTGGCCATCCGCGCGCCGGAGGTCTGGGCCATGGGGATCGACGGAACGGGCGTCCTGGTGTCCACCCTCGATACCGGCGTGGACGGCAGTCACCCGGCGCTGGCGAGCCGGTGGCGCGGCCTTGACGCCGCGTACCTCGGCAACCCCGAGTGGGCGTTCTTCGATCCGGTGACCAACTGGACCTTTCCGCAGGACAGCGGCTCGCACGGCACCCACACGATGGGGTCGGTGTGCGGCGGCGCGCCGGGCGACCAGATCGGCGTCGCTCCCGGCGCGGAGTGGATTCACGCCGCGGTGATCGATCGGGTGAGCATCGCCCAGACGATCAGCGACGCCATCGACGCATTTCAGTGGACGGTCGACCCCGACGGCAACCCGGGCACCGTCTTCGACGTCCCGGCCACCAGCTCGAACTCATGGGGCCTGGCCGACGTCCACGGCGTGCCTGACTGCGACCAGACCTTCTGGAGCTTCATCGACGCCTGCGAGGCGGCGGGCGTCGTGGTGATCTTCGCCGCGGGTAACGAGGGCTCCAGTTCCAACACCTTGCGCCGGCCGGCGGATCGCGCCACCGATGAGTACCGCACCTTCGCGGTGGCGGCCGTCGACGGCAACGATCCCGGCTGGCCGATCGCCGGTTTCTCGTCGCGCGGCCCCACGGATTGCGGGCCCAACGGCGAGTCGGCGACCAAGCCCGACATCTCCGGCCCCGGCGTGAGCGTGCGCTCCTCGTTCCCCGGCGGCGGCTACGGAACGCTCAGCGGCACTTCGATGTCCACGCCCCATCTCAACGGCGTGGTGGCCCTCATGCGGCAGGCGAACCCGGACCTGAGCCCGGACCAGATCAAGCAGATCATCTACGACACCGCGGTCGACCTCGGCTCCCCCGGCGAGGACAACTCGTACGGGTGGGGCATGGTTGACGCCTTCGAGGCCGTGGGGGCCGCGCTGTCCCAGGCGACGCTGAGCTTCTCCTTCCCCGACGGGCACCCCGACTTCATGGATCCCAATGGAGGCACGACGATCCCCGTCATCGTCTCCGGGCAGGCCAACACGCCGGTGCCGGGTTCGGGAACGCTCTATTACTCGACGGGCGGCCCCTTCACCGAGGTCGCCATGAACGAGGTCCTGCCCAACGAATACGAGGCGGTCTTCCCCGCTTTCGCGTGCGGCGCCACCGTGACCTACTACTTCAGTGCCGACGCTGACAGCGGCGACACGATCTTCAGCCCCTTCAGCGCGCCCGACACGACGTATGCCGCCGACGCGTACACGGGCCTCTTCATCGAGTTCCGCGACACGTTCAACACCGACACGGGCTGGACGGTCGAGGACGACGCCGGCCTGACGTCCGGAACCTGGGAGCGGGGCGAGCCCCTCGGCGGCGGCGATCGGGGCGACCCGGCCAACGACGCGGACGGCTCCACGAAATGCTACGTGACGGGCATTGCCGACGGCGACAACGACATCGACGGCGGCGCCACCACGCTCACCTCGCCGATCATGGACGCCACCGATCCGGCCTTGAGCCTCAGCTACTACCGGTGGTACAGCAACGCGACCGGCGCCGATCCGGAGAACGACATCTTCGTGGTGGACGTCTCCGATGACGGCGGCGCGAACTGGACGAACCTCGAGACCGTCGGGCCGAGCGGCCCGGGAGTCAACGGGGGCTGGATCTACAAGCAGTTTCTCGTCGCCGACATTCCCGGCATCACGAACACGAGCCAGCTTCGGGTGCGTTTCACGGCGTCCGATTTGTCCAATCCCTCGGTCGTGGAGGCGGGCGTGGACGCGGTGGAGCTGTCGTCCTTGTTCTGCGACGAGGGCACGTGCCCCGACGCCGACGGCGACGGCGAGGTCGGGATCAACGACTTCCTGCTCGTGATCGGCAACTGGGGCCCCAACCCCGGACATCCGGCCGACCTCGACGGCGACGGTGAGGTCGGGATCAACGACTTCCTGCTCGTCCTTGGCAGCTGGGGGCCGTGTTAGCTGGTCTGAAGTCGCTCCAGACCCCCCAATCGGGTTCGTTTCCCGGTTGGCGGATGGGCGGCAGGGGGGTGCGCCCGGCGTAGCATGATTTGCGGAAGGAGCATGCCATGCCCGTCAAGAAGCTCAAGGAGTTCCTGGACAAGAACAAGGTGAAGTACACGACGATCAGCCACTCGCCACGGTACACCGCTCAGGAGATCGCGGCCTCCGCGCACGTGCCCGGCAAGGAGCTGGCCAAGACGGTCATCATCAAGGTGGACGGCGCGATGGCCATGACCGTCATGCCGGCGCCGGAGAAGATCGACTTCGCCGCGCTCAAGAAGGCTCTCGGGGCCGACAACGTCGAGCTGGCGACCGAGCAGGAGTTCGCCGACAGCTTCCCGGAGTGCGAGCCCGGGGCCATGCCCCCCTTCGGCAACCTCTACGACATGAACGTCTATGTCGCCGAGCACCTTGCCGAGGACGACGAGATCGTCTTCAACGCCGGCTCGCACACCGAGCTCTTCAAGCTGGCCTATTCCGATTTCGAGAAGCTCGTCAAGCCGAAGCTCATGAGCTTCACGAAGAACTAGTCACCCACTTCTCGATCCCGGCCAGCAGCGCCTCGAAGACCGTATCCGGATCGGGCGCCGCGTCGATGACCAGGTGCCGGTCGGGGTGGGCCCGGGCCTGGTCGAGAAAGCCCTGCCGGACCCGCTTGTGAAACTCGGTCCCTCGCTGCTCCATGCGATCGAGCAACGGGTTGAGACGCGTACCGGCGACGACCCCGTCGACATCGAAGATGACGGTGAGATCCGGCCAGACCGATCGCAGCGCGACCTGACCCACGGCGAGGATCTCCTCGCGGCTCATGCCGCCGGCGGTGCCCTGGTACGCGAGCGTCGAGCTGATGAAACGGTCGGCGAGCACGAGCTCCCGGCGCTCGAGCGCGGGCCCGATGCATTCCTCCATGAGCTGCGCCCGGCTCGCCATGTACAGCATCATCTCGCAGCGGAGGCTCATCTCGGCGTTGCCGGGCTCGAGCAGCACGGCCCGGATCTGCTCGCCGATCGACGTCCCTCCCGGCTCGCGGACGTCGCACACAGGCACGCCCGCCTCGCGGCAGTACGCGGCGAACCGCGCATACTGCGTCGTCTTGCCCGAGCCGTCGGGCCCGTCAAACACGATGAACCGGCCGGCCAGACGATGGACCCAATCCGCCATGAGGGCGACTATGCGCCCAACCGGCGGCGTTGGCAAGGCCTCTTGGCGGGCGAGGCATCCTGCCTCGGATTTGAGCCCTCGCTTCGCTCGGGATGCCCCGGCGTCCCTGGAACCGGGGGCCGCGCGGCGGGTGTTCTCTTGCACTGCCGTCGGCGTCGTGCCGGTCCAACCGCGGCATCCTTGCCGCGGACTGGTCCTGTCAAATCCGAGGCATCCTGCCTCGGATTTGAGCCCTCGCTTCGCTCGGGATACCCCGGCGTCCCTGGAACCGGGGGCCGCGCGATGGGCGCTTCTTCCTTAATGGCCGATGGCTCGTGGCTGTCCTGCCAACTATCCTTAGTCCATGCGGATTGACGTGCGCGACGCCCAGCGCCGACGGATCGGCCGGATCGAGGTCGATCCGACGCGGCGGCCGACCCGCGTCCGTCTGGAGAACAGCGACCGGGAGGCCTTTCTTGACTGGGACTCGGCCCTCGACGACGCGAGCCACCTGCGCCGGTGCGTGGTGTGCGGCTGTCACGACCTGTTTCGAACCAAGGCCTTCCCGCAGGTCACCGGCCTCGTCGTCGTGCTCGCTTTCGCCGGTGCCGCCATCGGCGCCTTGGGGCTGGTGGCCACCACGCCGGCGATCCTGATCACCATGGTGGTCGTGCTGCTTGCCGACATCTCGATTCTGATCTTCTCCCGGCACCGCCTTGTGTGCCATCGCTGCCGCTCGAGCTACCACGACCTGCCCATCGCGCGCTATCACCGCGGATGGGATCGCGCAGTGGCGGAGCGACACACGCCGCCGTCTCCTGCGAGAACGACCGGCAACGAACGGCGACGGTGGCTCCGGCTGCCGCACCGCCGATCGCCCCGCGTCAAGGAACGATCGATCGCGTGAGGTCGGCGGGCCGGTGTCAAGCCGGCGCGGGACTGAGGGTCATCCGGCCACCCGACCCTCGTAAGAAGGCGGCAACCCCCGGCCGGCCGCAAGCGGACCTTCGAAAAAGTCGAAGAGAACGGCATGCGTGCCTTTGCCGCCATGCTCCTGACCGCGCTGGCCTTGACGGGCGGCTGTGACGAGCCGGCGGATCCGACGGTCAAGGACACCCCGATCTCGGTGCTCAGAGAGGTTGAAGGCGTGGGCCGACCGGCCATGAAGGGCGACCTGGTGACCATCAACTATCGCATGGTCACCGAGGAGGGGCAGGAGGTGCTCCAGGAGAACGGCTACCGGTTCATCCTGGGCACGGGGTCGGTGATCGAGGGCATCGACGACGCGGTCAAGGGCATGCGGGTGAGCGGCGAGCGTTTCATCCTGTGCCCGCCCCACCGTCACTGGGGCCGTGACGGCTACGGCGACGAGAAGGTCCCGGCGAACTCGATGTTGACGATTCATATCCAACTCGAGGCGATTGATTGACTGGATCGCCTGGTAGGGCCCGCCGATTCGATCCGGCGATCCTGAGCAGGCGCATCACGGGTGCCAAGAGCGGCTCGTCCACCCCAGTGCTCTTGGGCTTGCTCCTCGACGCACGTGGCACTAGCTCGGCCGCGCCGCCCAGATCACGAGGGCCGAGACGAGCAGCAGGCTGATCACCGCGAGGACCGTGATGCCCAGCAGCGTGGCCGCGTCCCGAGCGCTGAGCCGGTAGATGACCATGGCCAGGCCGACGAACGCCGCCGCCTGGGTCACCGCCTCGATCGTCCACTCAAGCGGCTCGGCGTTGACGTTGAAGAAGGTCAGCAGGCCGATGGCGGCGACGATGCCCAGCATTCGCGCGGCTGCCAGCTTGAGGTCGCCCACCCGCGTCTCGAGAATGTGAGCGAGAAAGTGCAGACCGCCGAGACCGGCCAGGGTCATCACGGCCGTGCGCACGAGCATTCTCACCAGGCCCTCCAGCCGGGCACCAAGGGTGATGGTCTCCCCGGTCTCGACGCTGATGAGCCCGCGGCTTCCCCACAGAAACCCGACCGTCAGCAGGCCGAGGCCGCCGATCGCCATGGCCCCCGGCAGCCACAGATCGCCGTTGCCCGATGCGGACAGCGGCTCGGCCGGCTCCGGCTCCTCGGCGCCGGGCTCGGCCACGGCGGCCTCCCCCGTCTCGGTCTTGATGACCTTGAGCGACTTGAGGTCGAAGCCGCAGCGAAGGCACACCACGGAGTCGATCCCGCCCAGGGGAGAGCCGCAGTTGGGACAGATGTCGAGGGCCTTGATGCTGTGGGGCTCGGGCGGCGGCTTGGCGGGCGGCGCCGGCTCCGCCGGCGTCCCGGGCGGCGGCGCCGCGGCCTCGGGCTCCTCGTGCGGATCGAGCTCGTAGTGCTTGTTGTCCTTGGATTCGTCGCTCATGACGACGCCGTCTCAGAACCCGAACTGCAGGCCCACCCAGAACCGGAAATCGGTTTTCTCATCGCCTGGGTCGACGATGCTCTGGTACTCGAGAAGATACCCGATGATCAGGCTCAGGGCGTAGTCCTCGTCGAGGGCATATCTCCACTGCGCCGTCGACCGCGCCCGGTAGTCGTCGGCGTCGGTGGTCGGAAAGTACGTGAAGTTGAACGTTACGGTCTGCCGCCCGGTGGCCTGCCACCTCAGGTCGAGCCCCAGCAGGCCCTCGAACTTCCAGTCGTCGTTCAGGGAGCCGAACTCCTTTCGCGCACCGAGACCCCCCAGCAGGTCCAGCTCCAGGTCGTCGCTCTCGATGAGCTGATATCCCGGACCAACCTGGAAGTTGAGGCGCTGCTCCCACGACTCGAACTGGTCGTAGTCCAGCCGGCCGCTCGTGAAGAAGAACCACTTGGACTCGGGAATGAGCCAGTCGTTGCGGACGCCGAGCGTGGCCTTGTTGTCGGTCGTCCGGCTGTCGGTCGCCTTCCAGTAGTAGGACGAATCGATCCCCAGACGGGTGCGCTCGGTGATACGCGAGGCGGTCAGACCGAAACGGAGGGTCTGCTCGTCGGTGTTGCCCGTCGTGGTGTTCGCCGCCAGATCGATGGCCAGATCCCAGTAGTCGATCTCCTTCTTGATGGTCTCGGCGTCGGCGGGCGTCTCGGCCAGCGGCGTCTCGGCCGGCGTCCCCGGCGGCTCGACCTCGGCGGGCACCGTCTCGGGCATCGCGCCGTCCGGCGTGTCGATCGTCACCGTCGTGACCTGGTCGAGAGGAAGCTCCAGTCGCCCCAGGACATCGTGCTCCAGCACGACGACCTTCTCGTCCTGCGCGACGACGGTGCCGATCAGCACGTCGCCGTTGACGCACTCGACACGATCCGCGCCCGCCAGGCCGGCCGGCAGCAGGCACATGACGAGGGCGGCGACCTGCCAATGTCCGTCGAGGTTCACCAATCGGGGCTCCGGCTCCCAACCGAAGCGTCCGATCGGGAGCCGCGGATCATAATGGCCGGCTCGCACCGGCTCAACGGCCGTGACGCACGCCGGACTCTGGTAGGCTCTGGCGCATGATCAGCCGCCTGGGCCTCGTCATCTGCCGGGGATTTCAACGGACGGCGCCCGATCCCTTCGTCATCGCGATCTTCCTGACGCTGCTCACGGCCGTGTTGGCGCTGGCCTTCGGCACGTTCGCGCCGGGCGAATCGCGACTGGGCGTGCTCCTGGACGCGTGGCGCGCCGATTCCGGTCTGTGGAAGTTTCTCGCCTTCGGGATGCAGATGTGCCTGATCCTCGTCACGGGTCACGCGCTGGCCTCGAGCCGGCCGGTGCGTGCGGTCATCGATGCCCTGGCGGGGCTGCCCCGCAACACCGCGCAGGGCGCGGGCCTGGTGGCGCTGGTTGCGTGCGTCGCTGGTCTGCTCAACTGGGGGCTGGGGATCATCGTCGGGGCCCTGCTCGCCCGCGAGGTCGGCCTGATGCTCAAGGGAAAGGGTGTCGCCGCGCACTACCCGCTCATCTGCGCCGCGGGGTACATGGGGCTGCTCGTGTGGCACGGTGGGCTTTCGGGGTCGGCACCGCTGTCCATGACCACGGCCCAGGGCGCGGCGAAGGTCCTGCCCGCCGCGTACATCGACCAGCTCGCCGAGGGCGGCGTGCCCTTGGGTGAGACGCTCTTCTCCGGGCTGAACCTCTTCGTGACGGCGGGGCTGATCGTCGGAGTGCCGATCCTGCTGCTGCTCATGGCGCCGGATCGCGAGGACCAGATGAGGACGATCGACGACTTCGATGTGCCCGCGTCGGACGGAAACGCGGGAGTCCCGGACGAGATGGCGGTCCTTCCCGACCGCATCGATCAGTCCTGGATCGTGGCGTGGCTGCTGGCGTTGCCCCTCCTGCTGGCCGTGGGGCGGTACGCCCAGGTCACCGGCCTCAAGCGGGTGGGGCTCAACGAGATCAACGCGGTCATGCTGGCGCTGGGGCTGATCTTTCACGGCTCGCCGAGGGCCTACATGAGGGCGGTGACCGAGGGCGCCCGCGGCTGCGCCGGGATCATCATCCAGTTCCCGCTGTACGCGGGGATCATGGCCATGATGGTCGCCTCGGGTCTCGTGCGTCTGCTCGCCGAGGGATTCGCGTCCATCGGCAACGAGACCACGATCCCCCTGCTGTCGTTCCTGTCGGCAGGCGTGGTCAACCTGTTCGTCCCGTCGGGCGGCGGCCAGTGGGGCATCCAGGGTCCGGTCGCCCTGGAGACGGGCTTCGAGGCGGGCATCGCCCCCGGCAAGATGATCATGGCCGTCTCGTACGGCGACGAGCTGACCAACATGCTCCAGCCGTTCTGGGCGCTGCCGCTGCTTGGGATCACCGGCTGCAAGGCCCGCGACATCGTCGGCTACACGGCCATCGTCATGGTCTTCGCCGGCCTCTGGATGGCCGCGGGGCTGCTGCTGTTCACATGAGCGCCGATCTTGTCCAGATCGAGACCGACGGGCCCGTCGCGTCGGTTCGCCTCAACGACCCCGACCGCCGCAACGCGCTGGGGGTTGCGATGTTCGATGCGCTGGATGAGACGCTGGCCACGCTTGCGTCATCCAACGACGTGCACATCGTCCTTCTCCACGGCACCGGCAGGGCGTTTTGCGGCGGCTTTGACCTGGCGGCGGCCACCGCCGATCCGTCGGTGATCGGCCTGTTCATCGAGCGGCTCAGCGGTGTGCTTCGCGGCCTGAGACGCATGCCCCAGATCGTGGTCGGGGCCGTCCACGGAGCGGCGATCGCCGGCGGCTGCGCGCTCGTCTCGGCGTGCGACCTTGTGGTCGTCTCGGCCACGGCGAAACTCGGCTACCCCGTGCACGCGATGGGGGTCTCACCGGCGGTGAGCATCCCGACCCTGCAGCAGGCGATCGGTGCGGGGGCGGCGCGAGCGATCATGATGAGCGGGGAGCTGATTGACGGCGCCCGCGCGCATCACGTGGGTCTCGCGTTTGCCCTGAGCCCCGACGATGAGAGCACCGTCCCCGACGCCAGGGCGTTGTGCCGCGAGCTCGCCGGCCACGGGCACCACGCCCTCCGCGTCACCAAGGCCTGGCTCAACGAGCTCGATGGATCACTCGACGAGAAGCGCTACGACGGACCGAAACGCGAGTCCGCGGACCTGTCCGCGACCGACGAGGCGCGCCGTGCCCTCGCCGCCGCCCTCAAGGACCGCTTTGCATAGGACCTCGAGTTTCACGGGCAACACGAGCCCCACACACCCAGCACCTTCAGGAACTCCTCGATGCCGATGGCCCCGCTGCCGTCGTAGTCGCACGCGCCGGGCTGGCCCCAGTTGCCGAGGATGTTCAGGAACTCGTCGATGCCGACGATGCCGTCGCTGCCGACGCAATCCCAGGGGCACTCCGGGTTACCCGGCTGGATGAACTCGACGGTCGCCTCGACCCCCGCCAGGGTGCCGCCATCCTCGGATGCGGTGAACAGCGTCACGTTGCCCGTGTAGCCGTACTCGCACGCGTCGGCGACGAGAAACGACCAGCTGATCTGCGCGATGAGCACGCCGGCCTGGCCGGCATTGCCCGTGACGGCGCTGATATCCACGGCCTCGCGCTCGGGCTCGTCGGGCAGCACGAACCAGCTGCCGCCGATGTTGAGCTCGTCGATCGACGCGCCGGGGGTCACCACGACCTTTCTCGCGTCATCGGTGAGCAGGTTCATCGTGAAGAACGTGTCTTGGCAGGTCTCCGGAACCACGTCGCACAGCGGCGTGGGCGGGGGCGTGAGATCGCCCAGTGGATGCTGATGGAACGCGGTGTTGACGGTTTCAAAGCTCGCCAGGGCGACGGCCAGCAGGGCGTCGCCTATGGCGACGTCGTCACCCGTGGCGTAGACATGGGTCACGACGTCCGGCGTGGTCCCTTCGCCCGTCACGTCAATGGTGACCGTCCTGTCGAAGAGCTCCGTCGTGCCGGGGGGGTTGCAGGGGCAGGGCCCCCAGCAGTCGAGCATGACAATGAGGTCGAGCTCATCGACGACGTCATCGACGTTGATGTCGCCGGTGCAGGGCATCTTGATCGGGCACGGCCCCCACTGCCCGAGGAGATTCACGAGATCGACGACGCTGACGTCGCCGCTGCCGTCAAGATCGGGAAGGCAGTCACCCGCCCGCACCCCGGCCGACGCCAGAGCGGCCACCGCCACGGCGCATGCGATCCGAGTCGGCATCAGGCCTCCTTGTGTTCCGAAGATAATCCCTATTCGTCGCATCGCAACAAAAAGCCGCAGCCGCCGACGGACTGCGTGCGGTATCTTCCGGTGGAAATGCCCCTGAAGGCCTTCCAAGAGAAGCTGCGACAGATTCGCTATTACTCGGCCACGAGACCGCACGATCAGTGGAGCCGGGTGATGGACATCGCGCTGGTCGTCGCCCTGCTGGCCGCGTGGCCGACCACGTGGGTCCTGCATCACACGCACGTGGCGCATCGCACCGCCTCGACCATCTCGGGCAAGCTCTTCGAGGACCCCGACGGTCTCATCTGGGCCTGGATCACGCCGCCGTCGGAGCCGGCCACCAGGGGTCATGCGGTCTTCCACGGCGCCTTTCGCGTCACCGTGCAGACCGAGGACCACGGGTGGCCGTTTGTCACCGCTCAGGCGCGGCTGCGCGCGGACACGAACATCGAGCTCTTCGCCGAGGACCGTTCGCTGACCGCCGCCGACCTGCCGCCCGAATCACCCGTCCGGACGGCGATCGAACGCGTGCTCGTTGAATCGGGCCGGGGGGGCGCGGCCGTCGCCCTGTGGGGCGGCGAGACCGGCGTCAGGACGGCCGGCTCGTCGCGGCCGCGGGCCTGGGTGGCCAACGGGATCGTCTGGTCGATGCTGCTTGTGATCGCTGCGTGGCTGATCGTGTCACTGGTCCGGGTGGGGGCGTTGTTCGTTGCGGTGGCGCGTCTGGGAGGGCTGCCCGCCGCGGCGGCCCGCACCGGCCGGGAGGAGCGCCGCCGCCGCAGTGGCCAGTGCATTGCCTGCGGCTACGATCTGCGGGGCAGCCGTTACAGCGAGCGCTGCCCCGAGTGCGGCACGCTGTCCCGCTGACGCCCAATATAGGACTCTCCCATATTCGCCCCCGCTCAAATATGCTACTCTCCCATATCCGCCCCTGATCCCGACCCCGTAACCCCCCCGGTCCATCCCCCCATGCCCGACCTCGTCCTCACCGACATCACCGACGGCTGCGCGTCGGTGACCCTCAACCGGCCGGAGGCGCGCAACGCCCTGTCCGGCGCCCTCATCGAGGCCCTGGGCGAGGCGGTCGCGATGGTCGAACGCGAGGCGGAGGCGGATCGCGTGCGGGTCATGGTGCTCGGCGGCGCGGACAAGGCGTTCTGCGCGGGGATGGATCTCAAGGGCGTCATGTCGGATCCCCGGGGGATGCGGGCGATGCTGCAGGGGCTGGCGCGTGTCATGCGCGACATCCGGTCGCTGGCCGTTCCGACCATCGCCCGTGTCCAGGGCGCGGCCGTCGGGGGCGGCTGCGGGCTGATGGTGGTCACCGACTTCGCCGTCAGCCATCCCGAGGCCCGCATCGGCTACCCGGAGGTGAGCCTCGGTCTCTGCCCCGCCGTGGTGGCCCCGTGGTTGATCCGCAGGATCGGCGCGGGCCGCGCCCGGGCCATGCTGCTGGCCGGGCGCACGATCACCGGCCGCGAGGGCTACGAGCTGGGGCTGGTGACCCATCTCGCCGACCGCGACCGCCTTGAGGCCGAGACGGACCGGCTTGCCGGGGCCCTCGCCGAGGGCAGCCCCGCGGCCCTGTCGGTCACCAAGCGCTGGCTCAACGAGATCGAGGGCACGCTCGACGAGAGCGCGGCTCGGCGGGGCGCCGACCTGTCGGCCGAGGTCCTGGCCGGGGCCGAGGCCCAGTCCCGGCTGCGGGCCCGCTTCGGGGCGGGCTGAGACCCGGTCGCCGGGTCGGTTTTCCCGCGGTTTTCTGCGCTTTTGACGGGGACCCGCGGGACGATGGGCCGCCTCGCGGGCGTGCCTGCGGGTCTTGGCGGCTCGTTCTACAATGAGGCGAACAGGGCGAGGGAAGTCCGGCCCACAACCGTGCCGCTCTGCCGTGACCGCCCGGCCCGCCCGGCCCGATTCCGGGCCGATTGGACCGCTGCGTTCGACGTCGCCACCGCTCCCTAGGGAGAAGACTCCGTGAGCAAGCCTGACCTCGTCGGTGACCTCAAAAACGTCTCTGAAAAGGACCGTCGTCAGATCGAGCGGGCCAGCGAGATGCTGGGGCCCGACCCGGAGCGCATGGGGTTCGTCAAGAACGTGTTCTGGGGCAACTTCCGCGAGGAGCTGGTCTTCCCCTTCCCGGACGTGGACCCTGAGGAGACGGCCCGCTGCGATCAGCTCCTGGCCGCGCTCGACGAGTACATGCGCAAGGAGCACCCGTCGATCCAGATCGATCACGAGCAGGAGATCCCCGACTGGGTCATCAAGCGTCTCTTCGACTTGGGCGTGATGGGGATGATCATCCCACGCGAGTACGGCGGTGGCGGCTTCGGCATCACCAGCTACAACCGCGTGCTGGAACGTATCGGCTACTCGTGCGGCTCGACGGCGGTCATGGTGTCGGCGCACCTGTCGATCGGCTGCGGCGCGATCGCGTTGTTCGGCACCGAGGATCAGAAGAAGCGCTTCCTGCCCCGCATGGCCTCGTCGATGCTCAGCGCGTTCTGTCTTTCGGAGCCCAACGTCGGCTGCGACGCGGGAGGGCAGGAGTCGACGTGCGAGCTGACCGACGACGAGGAGCACTACATTCTCAACGGTGAGAAGAAGTGGGCGACCTCCGCCGCGATGGCGGGGCTTTTCACGGTCATGGCCAAGCAGAAGATCCGCGATCCCAAGACCGGCAAGGAGAAGGAAGCGGTCACCGCCCTGATCTGCACGCCGGACATGCCGGGGATCGACATCTTCAGCCGCAACCGCGCCAAGTGCGGCATCCGCGGCACCTGGCAGGCCCGCATCCGGTTCACCGACGTCAAGGTCCCCAAGGCCAACCTGCTGCACAAGGAGGGCAAGGGCCTCAACGTGGCCCTGACCTGCCTCAACATCGGCCGCTGCACGCTGTCGGCGGGCATGGTCGGGGCCGGCAAGGCGGCCATGGAGCAGGGCGCCAAGTGGGCGAAGTACCGCTACCAGTTCGACCGGCCCATCATCGAGTTCGAGCAGATCAAGCACAAGATCGCAACCATGGCCGCCTACTGCTACGCCATGGACGCGATGCTCTACATGACGACCGGCATCGTCGACCGCCAGGACGAGGACATCATGCTGGAGACCGCCATCTGCAAGATCTTCTGCTCGGAGATGGGGTTCCGCACCGCCGACCTCGCCCTGCAGATCATGGGCGGCGAAGGGTACATGACGGAGAACGAGCTGGAGCGTCTGTGGCGTGACAGCCGCATCAACATCATCGTGGAGGGGGCCAACGAGGTCATGCACAGCTTCGTGTTCGCCTACGGCTCCAAGCAGCTCGGCGAGTACCTGCTGGCCGTCAAGAAGAGCCCCGCCCGGCACGTCCTGCCCGGCCTGCGGCTGGCCCTGGAGCTGTTTTTCGGGGTGCGACGGAGCCCGCCGGTGATCTCGCGTCTGCGACCCGAGCTGGGGCATCTCAAGGGCCGGCTCGAGCGTAACGTGCGCGAGTTCAGCCACCAGGTGAAGATGATGCTCAAGATCCACCGCGAGCAGATGATCACGAGCCAGATGATCCAGAAGCGTCTCAGCTGGTGCGCTCTGTGGATCCACGCGGCGACGTGCAGCCTGTCTCGCGCGGACCGGTCGCTCCGCAAGGGTGTCAACGGCTCGCCGCTGGCCGAGGAACTGAAGATCGTGGAGCATATCTGCGCCATGGCGGATCGCGAGATCGCCAGCGCGATTCGCGACCTGCGGCAGAACACCGACCGGACGATGCTGGCCTGCGCCGAGGCCGCCATGAGCCAGATGGAAACGCTGCCCGATTCGGATTACGTTATTCCCGAGAGCACGCCGGAGGAGTCGGTGCGCGGCAAGGGGCGGGTTCCCGACCAGACCCACATCCCCCAGTTCGGCTCCGGCTCGATGGTCGACACCGCCGACGTGCCTTCGTGATGTGCAGACTCACCCTCCCCCTCGCGAGCAAGACATGAACACGTTCGAACAGATGATCGACCGCGGCCATGAGCGAGTGTGCTTTCACCAAGATCCGGCGTCGGGCCTGCGGGCCATCATCGCCATCCACTCCACGCGGCTCGGCAACGGCCTGGGCGGTACGAGGCGGTGGCACTACGCGACGGAGTCCGACGCGCTGTATGACGTGCTGCGTCTCTCCGAAGGCATGACGTACAAGGCGGCGACCGCCGATCTGGCGATGGGCGGCGCCAAGAGCGTGATCCTGCTGCCGAAGTCCGGGCACGACTCGAGCGAGGCCGAGGGCCGCGCGATGGGCCGGTTTGTCGACACCTTCGGCGGCACCTACATCGCCGCCGAGGACGTCGGGGTCGATCCGCAGTTCGTGGACTGGATGGCCCTGGAGACCAGGCACGTCATGGGCGGCATCCGGGTCTCCACGGGCGGCGACCCGTCGCCGTACACGGCGCGAGGCACGATCAACGCCATGCGGGCGTCGCTGGCCCACATCGGCCGGAGACCGGACTTCGGCGGGCTCACCGTGGCCGTGCAGGGCATCGGGCACGTCGGCCGCCATCTCGTGGCCATGCTCGTCGAGGAGGGGGCCAACGTGATCGCGGCCGACATCTGTCGCGACCGCGTCGACCGCGCCGTTGACGACTTCGGCGTAACCGCCGCCGCCCCCGAAGAGATTCTCACCACCGAGTGCGACATCCTCGCTCCCTGCGCGCTGGGCGGCGTGATCAACGTCAATCTCGCCCGCAAGCTGCAGTGCCGGATCATCGCGGGGGCCGCCAACAACGTGCTCGACGACCCCGACGAGGATGCGGTCGCGCTGCGGAACCAGGGCATCATCTACGCTCCCGACTTCGTGGCCAACGCCGGCGGCCTCATCCAGCTCGCCGGCAAGTACCTGGGCCTGACGAGTCAGGAGGTCGATCAGAAGATCGCCAACATCGAGACCACGACGACCCGAATCCTGCACGATGCCGAGTCGTTGCCCTCCACCTACGCCGCCGCCATGGCCTACGCCAACCGCCGCATCATGGAGGGGCCTCCCGCCAAGGAGCAGGTGCATGCCGGCTAGGACCGTCCTGAGCGTGAACATCGAGCACATCTCGATCCTGGATGAGGACGGCAACTTCGACGCCAAGCTCGGCGCCGATCTCATCCCGGACGACGACGTCGTGAAGCTCTATGAGCACATGGGCCTGTGCCGTCACTTCGACCAGGTTGCCTTCAAGCTCCAGCGGTCGGGACGAATGGGCACCTATCCGGAGAACCGCGGCCAGGAGGCGGTGTCTCTCGGCGCGGCATACGTGCTGGCCCCCGATGACTGGATGGTCCCCTGCTACCGCGAGAACACCGGGCTGTTCTGGCGGGGTCTGCCCATGGAGTACATCCTGCTGCACTGGATGGGCGACGAGCGCGGCAACGAGATCCCCGCCGACCTTCGGATGACCCCCCAGGCGATCCCGATCGGCACGCAGATGCTCCACGCCGTGGGGCTGGCGTGGGCGTCGAAGTATCGCAAGGAGAAGTCGATCGCCTGCACGTTCTTCGGCGACGGGGCAACCAGCGAAGGTGACTGCCACGAAGCGCTGAACTTCGCGGCCAACCTCGACATCCCGGTGGTCTTCCTGTGCCAGAACAACGGGTGGGCCATCTCGGTTCCTACGGCGATCCAGTGCTCCGCCCCGACGGTCGCGCAGCGCGGCCTCGCCTACGGCATGCACTGCGTGCAGTGTGACGGCAACGACCTGTTCGCCGTGGCCCGCGTCGTGCGTGAGGCCGCCGAGCGGGCCCGCGTCGAGCACCGGCCCACCTTCATCGAGGCCCTGACCTATCGGCTCGGCGACCACACGACCGCCGACGACGCCCGCCGGTACCGCGACGAGACCGAGGTCGAAGTCTGGCAGAAACGGGATCCGCTGATCCGGCTTCGCCTGTACCTGACCGAGCGGAAGCTCTGGAGCGACAAGAAGGAGAAGACGCTGCAGGCCAGGGCCAAGGAGGAGGTGGCCGGGGCCGTGAAGCGGGCCTCGGACATCGCCGAGCCCGTCAACCAGGACATGTTTGACTCGCTCTACGCGGAGCTGTCTGCCGACCTGAAGGTCCAGCGGGCCACCATGCGCACCAACGGCCTCGGGCTGGATCCGTCGCAGCTCGAAGACGCCGATCGGCCCGGCATCGAGGAGGCTGTCTGACCATGGCGAACCTCACGCTGGTGCAGGCCATCAACCTCGCCCTCATCCAGGAGATGGAGAAGGACGATCGCGTGATCGTGCTCGGAGAGGACGTCGGGGCCAACGGCGGTGTGTTCCGGGTGACCGAGGGGCTGTACAAGCGGTTCGGGGCCGACCGCGTCGTCGACACGCCCCTGGCGGAATCGGGGATCGTCGGAACCTCGATCGGCCTGGCCATGGCCG
>JBFGEG010000077.1:0-17546 GCA_041580235.1 Phycisphaerales bacterium | reverse complement strand
CCCGCGTGATGGCCTGGCGGATCCACCATGTCGCGTAGGTCGAGAACTTGTAGCCCCGCTTGTACTCGTACTTGTCCACGGCCCGCATGAGGCCCGTGTTGCCCTCCTGGATGATGTCCAGGAAGGGCAGCCCGCGGTTGCGGTACTTCTTGGCGATCGACACCACGAGACGCAGATTGCCGCCGGAGAGGTCCCGCTTGGCCTGCTCGTACTCGTTGAACACCTTCTCGATCTCGCGGACCCGGTGGTCGAGCTCGACGGGGTCCTCCAGCACCAGGCCGCGGATGCCGTCAAGCTCCTCGCGCCGCACGTAGAGGTCCTCGGGGTCGTACCGATCGGGCTGCTTCTCGGCCTTGCGAAGCTCGGACTCGAGCTGCTTGAGCTTGCGGTTCAGTGACTGGAGCTTGCGGAACAGCGGCTGGATCTTGGCCGTTCGCAGGCAGCACTCCTCCAGCAGCGTGGCAAGCTTGCGACGCCGGCTGAGCGTCTCCACCGCGATCTTCTGCCGATGCGCGGCCGAGCCGTCGCTGCGGCCGAGCTGCTCCCACCCCCGCTGATTCATGTCGA
The DNA here is from genome assembly GCA_041580235.1 of Phycisphaerales bacterium. Lineage (GTDB taxonomy): Bacteria > Planctomycetota > Phycisphaerae > Phycisphaerales > SM1A02 > JADFOJ01. The sequence continues at coordinate 16,979 of JBFGEG010000077.1, read as the reverse complement.
GCAGACCGCGGACCGTCTCGAGATTGACGGGGATTCTCAGGGCGATCTTGCCCTTGGCGTTCTCCTCCGCCGTCGAGATCCGCATGGTCCGGTCGAACGGCAGGTTGCCCTCGTGGACCTGCTGCAGGATGTCGACGGCCTGGGACGCCGCGAAGTCCGACTCGAGAACGCGACGGCGGAAGATCATGCGCGTGGTCTCTATCTTCTTGGCCAGCCGGATCTCCTGCTCGCGTGTGAGCAGCGGAATGGTGCCCATCTGCGTCAGGTACATGCGAATGGGATCGTCGATCCGCTTGGAGCCGTTCTCGGCGATGGCCTCCTCGATGACCGCCTGAGCCTCTGCCTCGTCGAGGAGCTCCTCCTCGGCATGCTGCTCGGCCTCGGCGAGGGTCGCCGCGTCCGGTTCCTCGGTCGACTCGTCCTCGTGAATGCGGACCTTGGGCGTGGGCGCCCCCTTGTTGGGGTCATCCCGCTTGAACTTCAGGTTGGTCTGCAGAGGCGCCTGAAAGGTCTGGTAGCTGTTGAGGCGGATGATCTCCTCGTTGACGAACTCGATGCCGAGGTTCTCGATCGAGATGAGCAGCTCGTCGAGCTTCTCCGGGTCCACCATCTCGTCGGGTAATGCCGTGTTGATTTCCTCGTAGCTGATCCACTTGCGCTTGGCGCTCAGCTCGATGAGGTCTCGTAGAGTCGGATGCATGTCAGTCAGTTCGCTCACTGCCTTGCTCCAATCTGAACCGGAATGGTGACCACGGGGCGTGTCACGTCCGCACCCGCGTCGGTAGGGCTTCGGGGATGTATCCTTGTTTGCGTCGCTGCTCGAGCACCTTGAGGAGAGCCTGGTCGGCGTCGGGGACGTTGGGGGCATCGGGCGCAGTGCGACGATAGGCCTCCAAGTCCCGCTGATACACCTCGCGGCTGAGGATTCTCAAGAGGGCGGCGCACCGCTCCCGCAGGTGCTCGACGGGGCTCAGATCGCCGTGGGCGAGGCCCTTCTCGGCGTCGAGGTACAGCTCGCCGGCGAGCTCGCGGAGGGACGGGTGGTCCAGCTCGCCCATGAGCTGCTGGACGGTGAAGCTCTCGTCGCGCTCGAGCCGCGGCCAGATGATCTCGGCCAGCCGCCGGGACGCAGGATCCGCGAACTGCTCCGGCTGAAGCACGCCCGTGACCGACGCCGTCGACCCCTTGTCGATGGTGATGGGCTGATGTCGCAGGGACGGCTGGTGGATCAGCGCCGCCAGAAGCTCGCGCTCGGCGCGGCGGCGGGCAGGCGCAACATCTGCCGTTTCCTGCCACAGGTCGGCAGCGGGCGCAGCGTCGCCGAGAGAGGGGTCCCCGGCGGCGAGGCCGGCGGCCGCCGCGGGGCGGCCTCGCCTTCGGGGAATTGCCTGCTCGATCTCGGCGGTCGGAATCCGCAGCACCTCTCCGATCTTGTCGAGGACCGGAGCTTTGCGCACGCCCGGCAGATTCGAGAAGCCGAGCGCCGCCAGGTCATCCATGAGCCGCTCCAGGACGCGGTGACGCGCGCCGAGCGACTCGATCCCGGCGATGTCACGACGAAAACGCCCGACCTTGAAATCCAGGGCATGGTGCGCCTCGTCGAGCGCCTCTCGCAGACGCTCCAGACCCTGCGGCCGGCCCAGGAGATCGGCGGGATCGTCGCCCTCGGGCAGGATGCAGATGCGAACGTCAAGGGACTCGGCGAAGAACAGCTCGACCGCCCGGTCCGCCGCCCGCCGGCCCGCCTCGTCCCCGTCGAAGACGAGCACGACCTCCTGGCAGAGTCGCTTGAGCATGCGAACATGGTCGCGGGTCAGCGCCGTGCCCAGCGTGGCCACGACGTTGTGCAGCCCTGCCTGGTGGCAGGCCACGACGTCGGTGTAGCCCTCGGTCACGATCACCTGGCTCGCGTCGATCACCGCGCGTTTGGCGAGATGCAGCCCGTAGAGGGTCTTTGATTTGTGAAAGAGCGCGCTTTCGGGGCTGTTGAGATACTTCGGCTCGTCGCCGGGATCGATCCGCCGGCCGCCGAAAGCGATGGGGCGCCCCAGCTCGTCGCAGATCGGGAAGATCAGGCGATTGCGAAACGTGTCGTAGTACCCCGACGAGCTCGAGCGCGGCTTGATCAGCCCCGCCGCCGCCAGGGACCTGGTCGAGAGGCCTTGATCGGCGGCATGCGCGGCCAGGCCCTCCCACTCGTCGGGAGCCGCCCCGATCATGAACTGCTCAGCGGTATCGGGCCTGATGTGCCGCTTCTCCACGTGCGCCCTGGCCGACGCGCCGCGCCGGTCACGTGTCAGCATCTGGCGATAAAACGCCGCGGCCACCGCGTTGGCCCGCCGCAGCGTCTCGCCGTCGTCACCTTCGTCGCGCCGGCCGGTGTCGGTGCGCCGGCTCAACGTGATCCCTGCACGATCGGCCAGGTACTTCAAGGCCTCGGGAAACGTCATCTTGTGGTATTCGATGACGAAGTTGAAGACGTCGCCGGCCACGCCGCAGGCGTGGCACTTGTAGAACGCGTTGCCTTTGTGAGTGACGACGGCAAGCGAGGGCGTGTGGTCGTCGTGAAACGGGCACAGCCCGACATGCTCGCGTCCCTTGGGCCGCAGCGGGATGTGCTCGGCGATGAGAGCGACCAGGTCGGTCGCTTCCCGAACCCGATCGATGTCAGTTGTTCCGACCAACGCAGACACGCAGGGGGCAGCCTCTTGTTTGATTCCACGCGGTCACTTGCTACTCAATCCCACGAAACGAGCAGCTTCGAACGTCCCCCTCTCACAACGAACAATGCTCACACGCACACGCGTCCCCGGTTCACCCGCCGTGGGTGATACCGCGAGCCGGCCTCAATGAAGGCTCTGTGGGATCGGGTCGCACGCGTTTGTGTGTTGGGTACTTCCGGCGACGGCCCAGGGTGTCCGGGGGACGGCCGGAGTTCCTACCCCTCGTAATTGCGTGCGCTCGACAAGGAACGGTACGCCTGTTTCCCCGCGGGTCAAATGAAGAGGGCGAAAATGAGGCCAATTGGGGCCGACCACGGTGGGGGGGGACGCCCGGTCGCCTGCGGGCATCTGGCGCGACGTTTGCTGTCGCTGCGGAGTCGCTCCACGAAGCCGGCGTCTCAGGCGGTCTGCTGCTGCTTGCGGGTGTAGGCGTACTTGCGCTTCAGCGGCTTGACCACGAGCCCCTGGCGGAGCGCCCGGGCCGAGACCTTGATCCGCTTGGGCCTGCCGTCAATCACCGCGGTCAGCGTCTGGAGATTCGGCTTGAAGGTCCGCCGGGTGCAGGAGGTGACCTTCGTCCCGACACCGCCGAGATACTTCGGCCGGCCGCGGGTGCGGATCTTGTTTCCCTTGGCGGTTCCAACCTTGGTGAAGTGGCAGACGCGTGGCATGGCGGGGCAGTATAGCCGCCTGCCGGAGGCTGGCAAGGCAGGACCGACCCCCCGGCGATCTCAGGCAGATTCCTTGGCCTGGCTCTGGGGCATCTCCGAGAGGGCCAGGCCGTTCTCGATCGCCGCCGCGTCCAGGACGTAGGTGACGCCGGCCGACTGCGCTTCGGGAAGCTCGTACATCACCTCGAGCATGTACTCGTCGAGCACGGCCCTCAAAGCCCGGGCTCCGGTGTCGCGCTTCATGGCTCGCTCGGCCAGCAGCTGCAGGGCGTCCTGGGTGAACTCCAACGTCGCCCCCTCCAGGCTGAAGAGGTGCTTGTACTGCTTGACCAGTGCGTTCTTGGGCTCGGTGAGGATCTGGACGAGGGCGTCGGAGTCCAGGGGCATGAGCGGGCAGAGGATGGGCAGCCGCCCGACGAGCTCCGGGATGAGTCCGAACTCCAGCACATCCTCCGGCGTCACCTGCACGAGGACCTCACCGACACGCTGCTGCTTGCTCACGTCGTCGGGCAACTCGGCGGAGAAGCCGATCCGCTGCTTGCCGAGCCGCTTGCGGATGATGTCCTCGATGCCGACGAACGACCCGCCGCAGATAAAGAGGATGTGCGTCGTGTCCATCTGGATGTACTGCTGCTCGGGATGCTTGCGCCCGCCCTGGGGCGGAACGTTGGCCAGCGTTCCCTCGAGCATCTTGAGCAGCGACTGCTGCACACCCTCGCCGGAGACGTCGCGGGTGATCGAGACGTTGTACGACGTCTTGCCGATCTTGTCGATCTCGTCGATGTAGATGATGCCGCGCTGCGCCGCCTCGCGGTCATAATCCGCCGCCTGCAGCAGCTTCAGCAGCAGGTTCTCGACATCCTCGCCGACGTATCCGGCTTCCGTGAGTGTCGTCGCATCCCCGATCGCGAAGGGCACGTTGAGCACGCGTGCCAGCGTTCTCGCCAGCAGCGTCTTGCCCGTGCCGGTGGGACCGATCAGAAGCACGTTTGACTTGTCGAGCTCGACCGGTGCATCCTCGTTCTCGATCTGGGTCAGACGCTTGTAGTGGTTGTGAACGGCGACCGAGAGGGCTTTCTTCGCCTGGTCCTGGCCGATGACGTACTGGTCGAGGAACTCCTTGATCTGCCGGGGGGCGGGGATGGCCGAGAAGAGCGGCCGGGCGCTGGAGACCCGACGTCGCTCCTGCCGGAAGATGTTCTGGCAGAGGTCCGTGCAGTTCGAGCAGATATAGATGTCGTTGGGCCCCTCGACCATGGGCCCGACCTCGCGCGAGGTCTTGCCGCAGAACGAGCAGGTGGTCACCTTGCGACCGCGGAAGCCACCGCCACCGTCGCCTCCGCCGGAGCCGCCGCCCGACGCGCCGCCGTCGTCGCCGCCGGAGCCGCCGGAGCCGCCGCCCGTGTGTTCAGCCTTTGACGATCCCCGACGGCCCCCGCCGGAACCGGCCGCGTTGACGGGGACAGGCACCCGGGGGTCGAACTGCTGTGAGTTGGTCATGTTGTTCTCGGCGCGCAAACGTCCCGGATCGCGGCAGCACAGGGCTACCGACCTAGTGTATCGGGCTTCGTGCGCAACGTCTAAAGGTTCCGCCCCGATTCGCGATTTGCCGCCACGAATGTAGGGCATCGCGAGGTATCGGACGCGTGGTCACGGCTTCGGCTCGCTGTCGGGTCCGGGATGCGGGTCGGCGTCGCCCGGCGGGCCCTGGGACAGGCGTCCGATTATCGACGTCTTGGCCCGCTCGAACTCATCGTCGGTGAGCCGTCCCGCGGCGCGAAGCTCGCGAAGCTCCTGCAGGCTGAAGCCGGCGGCGCCCGCGTCGGAGCCGCGCAGCGATCGGCGAATGAAGTAGATGACGACGACGCCCACCACCACCACGAGCAGCAGCGCGATCAGCCAGGGCAGCAGCTCGGAGAACAACGATCCGGGGCGGGGGGCGGCGGCGGCGAGCATCCAGGCAGGCTTCATGTCAACCCCGGATCGACGTCCAATCAGAGGTCACTTCTTCTTTTTGGTGGTCGTCTTCTTCTTGGTCGTCTTCTTCTTCGCCGGGGCCTTTCCGCCGGACATCAGCTCGTTCCACTTGTCGGCGGGAATCTCCTGGATCTTGGCGTTGGCGATGACGCGGTCGGCCGCCTTCTGCTGGAAGACGACACGGGCCACCTCCTGAAGACGGCCGGTCCGGGCGAGCTCGGCCCGGAGCTGATCGGGCCGCTGCCCGTGCATGGCGGCCATGGTGGCGATGCGGCCGTTGACCTCCTGCTCGGAGACCTCGACCTTGAAGTGCTCGCCGAGGCGTCGCAGAACGAAGAACAGCTTGAGCCTGTCGCGGGCCTCCGCGACCGAATCGCCCCGCATATCGGCGAGCCGGGACTCGACCTCGTCGGGCGTCAGCCCGCTCTCCAGCAGCTCCATCCGGTGCCCCTCCAGGGTCCGGGCGGCCTGCATGGCGGAGAGCTTCTCCGGCATCGCCAGATCAACAGTCTTGGTCAGATGGTCGTACACCTGCTCGCGCATGGCGTTGGCCTGCTCCTGGTCGCGCTGATGCTGAAGCGCCAGACGCATCTGCTCGCGGAGGTTCTCCTCGCTGCCGACCCCGAAGGTCTCCACGAGCTTCTCGACGGTCGCGGGCATGGGCCGCTCGGCCGCCGAGATGCGAAACGTGATGGTCAGCTGCGCCCCGCGGATGTCCTCCCGCTCGTGAACCTCGGGACCGACGGTCTCGATGGTGAGGGTGTCGCCCACTCGCTTGCCGTCCAGCATCGCCGCGAGGCCCTCGACCATCAGGCCCAGCACCACGCCGCGGCCGCCCTCGGCCTTGCCGGGGCACACGAATGCCGCCTGCTCGTTCTCGAACAGCGGCTTCTCCTCGCCCGCCTTGGTGACGGTCACCTGGCCGACCAGGCGGTCGCCCTGCTCGAAGTCACCGTCGATCCGCTTCGCGTCGCCCAGCCGAAGCTGCTGCCGGTGCAAACGCTCGTCGATGTGCTCCTTGGTGATCTCCAGCAGGGGCTTTTTGATCTCGATGCCCTCCAGCGGCGGCAGCTCGAACTCCGGGACCACCTCGACATCGACCGCGAACGACAGGGGCTTGCCCGCCTCGATCTTGAGGTTCTCCGGGGGCTCGGTCGGCTCCGGCTCGCCCACCGGCTGGATGCCGTGCGACTCGACGGCCCGGGCGTAGGCATCGGCGATGAGCCGGTTCTTGGTCTCGTCTCGCACGGAGCTGCCGAACCGCTTCTCCAGGAGACGCCGGGGGGCCTTGCCGCGGCGGAACCCGGGCATGGCCGCCTCGGTGCTGAGAGCGCCGATCGACTCCTCCAGCTTCTCGGCGATCGTGTCCGGCTGAATGGTGATCGTGAGCCGCTTGAGGGCGGGACCGACGTCCTCGATCTTGACGTCGTCGGCGGCCGGCGGTTCGGGCGTGGTGGTTGCGTCAGTCATGGCAGGAATTCGGGGCAGTTCACCAATCTACACGGCGTGGCAACAGGCTTCCACAACGATAGCAAACGAGCGGGGCCGGCGGATCACCGGCCCCGTCGGATCCGAAAATTGATGCGACCCTGAATCAGCGCTGAAAGAGCATCTCGGCGTAGGTGGGCAGCTTCCACAGGTCGTCGGGAACGACGGCCTCCAGATCGTCCGACGCGTCTCGGGCCCGGTTCATGGCCGGGATCAGCTCGTCGCGGCAGTGCAGCCCGCGTCGCTCGGCGTCGTCGATCTCGGCGATGGCCTCCTCGGCCCTCGCCACGGCCGTGGTCGCGGCGCGCAGCTCGTCGACCGCACGAACGAGGTCCTGGAGCTGACCCCACGTGTCCTCGAAGTCGGCGCCCGCCGCCTGGGCCGCGGCCACCGCCTGGGCCACTTCCGTCTGGTAGCGGAGGGCCGCGGGCAGCACCTTGGTCCGCAGCATGGACACGATCGTCCGGGCCTCGATGCCCTGGATCGTGTTGTACTGCTCCCAGAGCACGTCGACCCGCGCCCGCAGCTCGCGCTCGTTGAGGACCCCGTACCTGGCGAAGAGCTTGACGGCCTTCTTCGACTTCAGCGTGGGCAGCGCGTCCACCGTCGTCCGCAGGTGCGGCAGCCCGCGCTTCGCGGCCTCCTCGTGCCACTTGGGGTCATAATTGTCGCCGTCGAAAACCACCCGCCGGTGCTCCTTCACGATGTCCTGCAGCACGGAGGTGACCGCGATCTCGAGCTTCTTCTCGGATGGTCTCTTGCCCGCGACCTCCTCCAGCCGCGTTGCGACGTAGTCCAGCGACTCGGCGATGATCGTGTTGAGCACGGTGTTGGGCCAGGCGATGGAAGCGCTGGACCCGATCGCCCGGAACTCGAACTTGTTGCCGGTGAAGGCGAACGGGCTCGTGCGATTGCGGTCGCCGCTGTGCCGCGGAATCTGGGGAAGCGTGTGGGCGCCCAGGTCCATCTGCCCGCCTTGCTTGGTCGACTTCGGCTCGCCCCGCTCGAGCTGATCGAGAATGTCGCTGAGCATGTCGCCCAGAAAGATCGAAATGATCGCCGGCGGCGCCTCGTTGGCGCCGAGACGGTGATCGTTGCCCGCGCTGGCGATCGACGCCCGCAGCAGGTCCGCGTGGACATCGACGGCTCTGACCACGGCGATCAGAAACACCAGGAACTGCATGTTCGTGTGGGCCTCGTCACGCGGATCGAGCAGGTTGACTCCGGTGTCGGTGGCAATCGACCAGTTGTTGTGCTTGCCGGAGCCGTTGACGCCCGCGAACGGCTTCTCGTGCAACAGGCATTCAAGCCCCTGCTGCATGGCCACCGTGCGCATGATGTGCATCATGATCATCTGATGATCGGTCGCGACGTTGGCGTTCTCGAAGCAGGGCGCGATCTCGTACTGTCCGGGCGCCACCTCGTTGTGGCGGGTCTTGACGGGCACGCCGAGCTCATACAGACGCCGCTCCACCTCGCTCATGAAGGCGATCACCCGCTCGGCGATGGCCCCGAAGTAGTGATCGTCGAGCTGGTGGCCCTTCGGAGCGGCAGCGCCGATGAGCGTGCGGCCGCAACTCTGCAGATCGGAACGTCGCTTGAAGAACTCACGATCGATGAGGAAGTACTCCTGCTCCGAGCCGAGCGTCGTGATCACCTGGGAGACGCCCTTGTCGGTCCCGAAGATCCGCAGGATCCGCATCGCCTGCGTGCTGATGGCCTGGAGCGACCGCAGCAGCGGGGTCTTCTTGTCCAGCGCCTCGCCGGTCCACGACACGAATGCGGTCGGTATGCACAGCGTGGCACCGTTGGGCGTCTTGAGGATGAAGGCGGGGCTGGTGGCGTCCCACGCCGTGTAGCCGCGTGCCTCGTAGGTGTCGCGAATCCCGCCGGAAGGAAACGAGCTTGCATCGGGCTCGCCGCGAATGAGCTCGTCACCGGAGAACTTGGAGATGGCCCGCCCGTCGCCGTCGGGCTCGAGAAACGCGTCGTGCTTCTCGGCCGTCGAGCCCGTCAGCGGTTGGAACCAGTGACAGAAGTGAGTGCAACCGTGCTGAAGCGCCCAATCCTTCATGGCCGAGGCGACCGTGTTGGCGATCGCCGGATCCAGCGGCGTTCCCTGGCGCATGGTCCGCTGGAGTTTGCGGAACACGCCCTCGGACAGCCGCTTCAGCATCACGTCGCCGGTAAAGGTGAGCGAGCCAAAGACGTCCGTGGTCGGGCTGGGGGTCTCTTCTCGGTCCATGTCGCGGGGCCGCTGGGTCATGTCTGCAGCGTTATCGAACGGCGCAATGGTCATCGGTTCTCCTCACGTCTGGCGTAACCACAAGCACGGCAGGCGGCACTGAGCGGAGTATCACGAAATGGTGGGGGCCCGGCAAGACGGTCGCTCGTCCAAACTCAAGATATTGTAGAAGGGACATCGGCGTCTCCATGATGTGGGTAACCTGTCGCCCGATCAGGGGGTGCGGCCTCCTCGCATCGCCGGTGACTTGGATCCGGCGTCACCCGGGCCTTTCGGGGGTGTCCCGCCCCCGTGGCCGGGGCCGCGGCTCGACAGACCCGCCGCCAGCTCGCGGCAGAACCCGGCCGCGGCGGCCGCCGGCCGGGCGGCCTCGCCCATCCGCCGCACGATGGCCGACCCCACGATCGCCGCGTCGGCCGCCGCCGTCGCGACCGCCACGTGCTCCGGACGAGAGATGCCGAACCCCACGGCGAGGGGCAGATCGGTGACGCGTCGCAGCGCGGCCACCCGCGGCGAGACGTCGGGCAGGGCCTCCTGCTCGCCGGTGATGCCGACACGGGCCAGGAGATAGAGAAAGCCGGTGCACCGGGCGGCGATCCAGCCAACGCGGTCGGCGGGCGTGGTGGGCGACACCAGCAGGATGAAGCACAGGCCGCTGCTCGCGGCGAGCTCGCCCAGTCGCACCACGTCGCCGTCGCCCTCACCGGCCACGTCGAGATCCGGGACGATGACGCCGTCAAAGCCGGCGCCCGCAGCCTCGGTCATGAAGCGACCCGGCTCCATTCGCTGCACGATCGATGCGCTCACCATGGCGACGAGGCCGTGGCCGGTGTGCGGTCGAACGCGACGGACCGTCTCGAACACGCGGGCCGGCGTCACCCCCGACTCCAGCGCCTGGTGCATCGACGCGGCGATCACCGGCCCGTCGGCGATCGGATCGGAGAAGGGGATGCCCAGCTCGACAACGGTGGGACCAAGGACCTCCTCCAGGGCCACGACCGCCTCCGCCGTGCACTCCAGCGAGGGATAGCCCGCCGTCACGAAGGGACACAGGGCCGTGCGGCCCTCCGATCGGTGACGGGCGAAGATGTCGTCGATGCGGGGCATTTCATTTCGCCCTGAGCCATGAGCCATCAGGCATGGCGAGTGGCTGCTCTCATTTCGTTCCCTTCGGCCCGCCACCCGAAATGTACTTCCGGTCAATGGCGGCGTTCAGATCAACGCCCGTGATGTTCGCCATGGTGGCGAGCCAGGCAAGCACGTCGGCGAACTCGTCGGCCAGGTCGTCCAGATCGCCGTCGCCCCGCTCGTGACGCGCGATCGCCTGCGCCAGCTCGCCGTACTCCTCGGTGAGCCACAGGAACGTCGCCGCCGGTCCGCGGGCGGAATCGGTCGCGTAGTAGCGATCGCGGATGAGCTGCTGAAACTCGGCCAGATCCATCGGCGCGCGATCATAACAGGCCAAGTAAGGTCTTGGCCCGACACATCCCATCCCGTAGCATCGACCTCGATGCACCGCGTGACAGGTTTCGCAGGAGCGCTGGCGGTGACCGGGCTCGCGGCCGGCCAGGCCGTGACCACGCCCCAGGAGCACCTGGGCCGGCCGGTCGGCGTCGACTTCGAGCTCGCCGACTGGTCGGAGGTCAGCAGCTACTTCCGCACGCTCGCCGAGGAAAGCGCCCGGGTACAGACGACCCGCGTGGGCACGTCCACCGAGGGGCGCGAATTCCTGCTGTCGGTCATCTCCAGCCCCGACAACCTCGCCGACCTGGAACAGATCAGGAACTGGGCCGCGATCATCGCCGACCCCCGCGAACGCACGGAGACCGAGATCCAGGAGGCCGTGAGCCGCGGCAAGGTGATCTTGTTCATCTCGTGCGCGATGCACGCGACGGAGACGGCCGCTCCCCAGTTCGCCATGGAGTTCGCCTACGAGCTGGCCACCTCCGAGGAAAAGCCGTGGCGGACGGCCCGCGAGCACCTCGTGGTGGCGATCTTCCCCACGCTCAATCCCGACGGCCTCGACCACGTCGTGGAGTGGTACCGCGAGACGGTGGGCACGCCCTATGAGGCCTCGGGCCTGCTCAAGCTCTACCAGTACTACAGCGGCCACGACAACAACCGCGACTGGTTCATGCTCACCCAGGCCGAGACCCGCATCGTGACCGAGCAGCTCTACTCGATCTGGCGCCCGCAGGTGTACTGGGACGTCCACCAGCAGGGATCGCCGCGGGAGCGCATGTTCATCCCGCCGTTTCGCGACCCCCTCAACCCCAACCTCGATCCGGCCATCATCTCCGCCATCGACGCCCTGGGCAGCCGGGCGCTGCTGGACATGACGCGGTCGGGCCTGCAAGGCATCTCGACGGGCGTGTCCTATGACATGTGGTGGAACGGCGGCAATCGCAACGTCCCCGTGCGTCACAACATCATCGGCCTGCTCACGGAAGCCGCGTCGGTTCGTATTGCCACGCCCGTGTTCCTGCCTCGCCGCGAGCTGTCGGCGCCGCGGGGGCTGGAGGAGTACGTTCCCTCCAACCGCTTTCCCGATCCGTGGCCCGGCGGATGGTGGCGGCTCCGCGACATCATCGACTACGAGATGGCCTTCGGGCGGTCACTGCTGGCCAGCCTCGCCCGCGAGCCTCAGCACTGGCTCCGAAACAGCCTGGAGACCTCGCAGCGGGTGATTCGCCGCGGGGCCGAGGAGGCCCCGGGCGCGTGGCTGATTCCCAGCGATAACCGCGACCCCGCCGCGGTCCGCCGGCTGGTCGACGTTCTTCTGCTGAGCGGCGTCGAGATGCACGTGTCGGACGCCGCGCTCGATGCTGATGGCCGGACCTATCCGCGCGGCACCATCGTCATCCTCCGGGAGCAGCCCTACGGCTCCCACGTCAAGGATCTCTTCGAGGTCCAGCGCTATCCCAAGGGCGAGCCGCCGTACGACGTCTCCGGCTGGACGCTGCCGCTGCTGCTGGGCATCCGGCGCGTGGAGGTCATGGGCGATCTCGATCCCCAGCTGCGGCGCGTGGCGACGGTCGAGGAGGCGGTGGCGTCCTTCGCCGGCGATCCTCGCGTGCCGGCCGGCACGCACGACGTGCTCTCGAGCTGGAGCAGCGACACGTGGACGACCCTTCTCCGGCGTCTGGACGAGGGCGGGTCTTTCACGTTTGTCGGCGGCGGTGACGGGGCGGGGCTGTTCACGGCCGGCGACGCCCCCAACGAGGACACTCCGTCGGTCGTCCTCACCGCCGTGCCGCGTGTCGGCATCTACTCGCCCTGGCAAGGCAACATGGACGAAGGGTGGATGCGCTACGTCTTCGACACGACCGAGATCCCTTACACGACGGTGCGCAACGAGATGCTGCGGGCGGGCCGGCTCGACGACTTCCTGGACGTGCTGATCATCCCCCACAGCCGGCCCGGTCAGCTGGACCGGGGGCGGCTCGAGGGTTCGGTGCCGGGGCAGTACGCGGGGGGCCTCGCGCCGGAGGGCGCCGTTGCCGTCGAGGAGTTCGTGCGCCGCGGCGGAACGCTGATCACCGTCGGTGCCTCGTGCCGATGGGCCGTCGACCTGCTGCGGCTGCCGCTCGTCGACGTGACCAGCGAACCCGACGCCGGGGAGTTCTCGTGCCCGGGCAGCGTGCTGCGGGCGATCCCCGCCGAGGACGATCTCCTCACGGCCGGGCTGCCGGCCTCGGTCGCGGTCTTCTTCGCCCGTGGCTCCGGGGCGTGGCGCGCGATGACCGAGTCCGAGCGGACGGAAGCGGAGGTGACCGACTCGCGACCGGTGAAGACGCTCCTGCGGTTCGCGCCGACGAGGGTGCTCCTGTCCGGTTGGATCAGGGAGCCCCGCATCATCGAGGATCAGGGCGCGTGGCTTGCCCTCGATCACGGGGCGGGGCGCATCCACCTGTTCGGCTTCCGCCCCCAGTACCGGGCGTGGTCGCAAGCCACGTTTTCGCTGCTGTTTCGCGCGATTCTGCTGAACCGCGGCGACGGGGACGACGGAGACAAGGGGGATTGACCGGCGGGCGAGGTGATATCATCCTCCCCCAAGACCCCTTCTCGCGGGCCGGACGATGAGTCGCCCTCCGGCCCTTGGACCCATGAACGTGCCGGGAGGAGACTGACCATGTCGTGTATTCGTGCAGCCGCGTCGGGGGCCCTCGTCGTGGCCATCGGCGCCGCGGAGTCCGCCGCCGGCCCCACCGTCGCCGCCCGCCATCTCGAGTCACGCGGCGCAACAACGATTCTGGAGCTGGATCGAGACGCACTGGCTGGCGCCGGGGGAGAGATCGTCATCGGTGACGTGGCGATCGCGCCGGACGTCGCGGTGGACCTGGTCGTCGAGCGCTTTCGTGTGACCGGCCCCCACACGCGCTTTGTCAACGGCGCGACCGGCGCCGACATCGACTTCGATCCGGAAGAGATCGTGCTGCTCCGTGGTCACGTGGCCGGTGCGCCCGACTCTCACGTGTTCCTTGCGGTCTCCGAGCACGGCAGCGCGGGGCGTATCGAGCTGGGCCCCGCCGGACCGAGCTACCGCATCACCGACCAGAGCGGCGGCGGCATCACGCTTGGGCCCGGCCAGTTCGCCGTGTGGCAGCCGCGCCCGGGCATCGGACCGCTGCTGGGGGTTCCAAGCTGCGGCCTCGAGGACGAGGGACCGTCGGCGCCGCCCAGCGTGGCCGGGACGGGACCGTCACCCGCCACCCGTCAGATCGAGCTGGCGATCGACACGGACTACGAGTTCTTCACGCTTTTCGGCGACGAGGCCGCCGCCAGCGCGTACGTCGTCCAGCTCTACGCGGCCGTCAGCGACATCTACCTGCGCGACGTGAATACGTATGTCGAGCTGACCTTTGTCCGCATCTGGGACACCGAAGCCGACCTGTTCAACGCCGACGACCCGCTGGAGGAGTTCGTCACGCACTGGAACGACACCATGGGCGGCGTCGATCGTGACGTGGCGCAGTTTCTCACGGGCCGCCGCAACCTCCCGTACGGCGGGGTGGCGTATCTGAGCGTCCTCTGCTCGGAGTTCGCGTACTCGGTCGCAGGCTACGCGCTCGGCTCGATCGCCAACCTCGAGTCGCCGGACTTCGGCAACTGGGATGTGATCGTCAGCGCCCACGAGCTCGGGCACAACGCCGGCACGCTGCACACCCACAACGAGGGCATCGACAACTGCGCGGGCGGCGACCTCCAGCGCGGCACGATCATGAGCTACTGCCACACGACGCCCGGCGGCAACGCCAACATCGACCTGCGGTTCCACGCCGACATTCAGCCCTTCATCGAGGGCCACGTCACGTCATCATCCTGCATCATCATCGATTGCAACGGCAACGGCACCGAGGACGCGTCCGACATCGGCCTCGGCGACTCCGACGACGTCAACGGCAACGGCGTACCCGACGAGTGCGAGGACTGCAACGACAACAGCGTGCTCGATCCGACCGACATCCTGCTGGGCACCAGCGATGACGACAACGGCAACGGGATCCCCGACGAATGCGAGCCGGACTGCAACGTCAACGGCGTGCCGGACGATCTCGACATCGCGCTGGGTGACAGCGACGACCTCTACGGCGACGGGATCCCCGACGAGTGCGCCGCCGACTGCAACACCAACGGCACAAGCGACTACAACGAGATCCAGGCGGACATGTCGCTCGATCTCGATCGCAACGCGATCCTCGACGCCTGCCAGGACTGTGACGATGACCTCGTGACCGACTTCGAGGTTCTGGCCGGGGCCAACAACCTCTGGGTGGCGGGCCAGATCGACGACGTGCTCGCCCAGATCCACGGGGGTACAGGCGTGCTCGTGACGACGGGCGCCGCCGGGCAGCTCGCCAACCCCAGCGATCTCGTGGTCCGCGGCGACGGGCACGTGCTGGTGAGCAGCTTCAGCGACGACCGCGTCGTCGAGTTCGACGCCGGCGGGGCCGTGGTCGGTGATCTCGTGCCTGCCGGGTTCGGCGGCCTCTCGAGCCCACGGGCCATGGTGCTGTCGCCGGGCGGCACATTGCTGGTGGCCAGCAATGGCACCGACAACGTGCTCGAGTACGACGCGTTCAGCGGCGCCGCGCTGGGTGAGTTCGTGGCGGCCGGCTCGGGCGGTCTCAGCGGCCCCTACGGCCTGGCCTGGGGCCCCAACGGCAACCTCTTCGTGACGACCTCCAACGACGAGGTGCTGGAGTACGACGGCGGCACCGGCGCCTCCGTCGGCACCTTCGTGTCCGGCGGCTCCGGGGGGCTCACCGGCGCGCGGGGCCTCGTCTTCAAGCCCGATGGCAACCTCGTGGTCGCCAGCTTCTTCACCGACGAGCTGCTGGAGTTCGACGGCGCGACGGGCGCAGCGTTGGGCCAGTGGGACTTCGGCGGCAACGACACGGGCTTCTGGGCGCTGATCGGCCCCTGGGAGCTCGAGCTCGGTCCCGACGCCAACGTCTACGTCACGTCGACGTCCGGCAACGCCGCCGTGCACATGTACGAGAGCACCACCGGCAGCTTCATGCGGTCGTACTACGTGCTCGCGGCGGCGGGGCCGATCGGCACGCCGACCGCGCTGGGATTCATCCCCGGAGACGCCGTGGACTGCAACCTGAACTTCGTCCCCGACTCCTGCGACATCACCAGCGGCAGCAGCAACGACGCGAACAGCAACGGCATCCCCGACGAGTGCGAGCAGGTGCCCGGCGACGCCGACGGCGACGGGATCGTGGGGATCAACGACTTCCTCATCGTGCTGGGCAGCTGGGGGCCGTGCCCGGGTCCCTGCCCGCCATCGTGCGCGGCCGACTTCGACGGCGACTGCGTGGTGGGGATTAACGACTTTCTGATCGTGCTCGGCAACTGGAGCATTTAGACGGTGCCACGGGCGGCTCGTCCGCCCGTGTGGAGGAGCGCAATCTGCCGGTCACGCCCGTCCGTTGCGGCCTCAGCTCCAGCTTCCGAGCAGGATGAGAAAGTCATTGATGCCGACGTTGCAGTCGGCGTCCACGTCGCCGAGACAGGTGGGGGGGCATGGCTGCGGGCACGGGCCCCATGAGCCCAGCAGGATCAGGAAGTCGTTGATGCCGACGGAGCCGTCCCCGTCCAGGTCCGCCGACGTGTCACACTCGTCCGGGACGCCGTTGCTGTTCACGTCGTTGCTGGTGCCGCTGGTGATGTCGCACTCGTCGGCGATCAGGTTGTCGTTGCAGTCGGGCTCGCACTCGTCGGGAACGAGGTCGCCGTTGCAGTCGTCGCTCGTCCCGTCGGCCACGTCCTGCTCGTCGGGAATCTGATTGTCGTTGCAGTCGTTGATGACGATCTTGCGTATGTCGATCGGCGACAGGAGGTAGAGCTCGCCGGTCGCATCTTCGCCCATCGAAAAGGCGCCCGGCTGGCCGTCGAGGATCACCGTGATCTTGCCGCCCGCGGGTTCGTAGGCCCACACCTTCCCCTCGCACAGATCGGTGAAGACGTACTGCCCCGTGAGCCCGGCGATGGCGGTTCCCCGATAGACGAACCCGCCGATGATGGCACACCCGCCCTGGGTGTGGTCGTACTCGTGGACAGGCGCGACCAGCTCCGGCGCGCCGCAGGTGCAGCCGGTCGCCGGCTCGTGGCAGACCGTACCTTCCATGCAGTTCCACCCGTAGTTCTCGCCCCCGGTGCTCGCCGCCGGCTGAAAGTCGAGCTCCTCCCTGGTTCCCTGGCCCACGTCGGCGATCCACAGGTCGCTGGTCACGGGATCGAAGCTGCACCGCCACGGGTTGCGGAGGCCCGAGGCCCAGATCTCGTCGCGCTCGGGGCCGCCCACGAACGGGTTGGTGGCGGGAATCCCGTAATTGCGTTGCGGGTCCTTCGGAAAGTCATCGGTGT
>JBFGEG010000076.1:0-18215 GCA_041580235.1 Phycisphaerales bacterium | reverse complement strand
CTTGAGGACAGAGGGCCTTCCGCTCACCGCTCGGGCTATGGCTTCAAGTCGTTCGTCAGCATGCCCATGATCTACACCACGATGAACATGGTTCATCAGCGCGTGGGCGTGATCAACATCGCCGACCGCTACGGCGACCGCCCCTTCGAGGAGTGGGAGCTGGAGTTCATCGACCTGCTGGGGAGTTTCGCCGGCTCGGCGATCGACGACATTCACTCGCGGGGCACACGCGAGTCGCTGCTCAAGATCGAGCGGGACCTCCAGCTGGCCCGCAAGATCCAGCGGAGCACCTTCCCTGCCCGGCTGCCGGTGCTCAGCGGTTTCGATCTGCACGGATGGAGTGAGCCGGCCGACGAGACGGCCGGCGACAGCTTCGACGTCATCGGCTGTCGCAACGGCGCCGACGGCGAGCCCGACCTGCTCACCTTGGACAACGCCGACCGGGCGTTCCTGCTTCTGGCCGATGCCACGGGTCACGGCATCGGCCCCGCCCTGTCGGTCACCCAGGTCCGCGCCATGCTGCGGATGGCCGTCAGGATGCAGGCCGGTCTCGACCGGATCGCGCGGCACCTCAACGAGCAGCTCTGCGCCGATCTTCCGGGCGGCCGTTTCGTCACCGCGTGGCTGGCCGAGCTCAACGCCGCCGACCACACGATCACGAGCTTCAGCGCAGGCCAGGCCCCGATTCTCCGCTATCGCGCCGCCGCCGATCGCTGGGAGGTCCTCCCCGCCGACACGATGCCGCTGGGGATCAGCGTCACGCTTGACATCGCCATCGGCAAACCGATCACGCTCGAACCCGGCGACATTCTGGCCGTCATCTCCGACGGCCTCTTCGAGGCCTCCAACGGGTCGGAGAAGTTCGGGATCGATCGCACGATCGAGATCATCTCAGCCCACCGTGACGAGCCCATCGCGCAGATTCACGTCGCCCTCCGCGAGGCGGTCGCCGAATTCTCCGGGGGCGCCCCCGCCGACGACGATCGCACGGCGATTCTCGTCAGACGCCAGGCTGCTTGAACGGCACCCGTCGGGCCGATACAGTAGCCGGCTCACTGACGGGCGAGTACCCAAGTGGTCAAAGGGGGCAGGCTGTAAACCTGCTGGCGTACGCCTTCGGGGGTTCGAATCCTCCCTCGCCCACTGAGCAACGGGGTGTAGCTCAGCTTGGTAGAGCGCTTCGTTCGGGACGAAGAGGCCGCAGGTTCAAATCCTGTCACCCCGATTACACGACCGCGGGCCCGGCACGTACCGGGCCCGCGGTCGTTTCGTGCGCGTTGCGCCGGGCCGCACTGGTCGCGGGCTTGCGGGCGAGCGATCAGAATCGAAGTTGCAATCGTGCGCCGAGCGGATCGGTGACTACCCCCTCGCGCCCGGCGGCCACGGAACGAGCACGGGGGTCCGACGCTTGTACTGCTCGTAATCATCCTGGCCGCCCCATCGCTCGTCGGCCCGTTGTTCCAGCGGCGGTATGCCGCTGACGCGGATCAGGAGGAACGCTACGAAGACGGGCGAGATCAGCGTGGCCCATTGCCATCCGCCGAGCACCGGCACCGCGACGACGGCCATGCCCGTCCACAGAACGATCTCGCCGAAGTAGTTCGGATGCCGCGACCAGGCCCACAGCCCGACATTGATGAACCGGCCCTTGTTGGCCGGGTCGCTCTTGAACGCCGACTTCTGCCGGTCCGCAACGACCTCGATGATCATCCCGATCGCCCAGACCGCCATCCCCAGGATGCCGACCGCCCCCAGCGGCTCGCGCACGCCCCCTGTGATGACGGCCAGCGCCGCCCCGGCGGTCAGCAGCACCCACAGGGCCTGCACGGTCCAGGCCACCAGGAAGCTGAGCGGTCGGGTCTTGATCTCGTCGAAGCGACTGTCCTTGCCGGCCTTCGAGATGCGGACAAACAGGAACGTCGCGAGCCGCACCGCCCAGAGCAAGACCATCGCCGCCACCAGCGTCGCGCGCAGGTCAAGTTCGCCGGACAGCAGCACGGCCACCACCGTCACGCTGATATAGGTCACGCCGCCGACGAGGTCGTAATAGTGCTCCGTCCGAGCCAGCGCCGACGGAATGAATGCGAGCCAGTTGACGGCAAACGCGATCGCCGCACACAGCGCGAACACCGGGACGAGGCCAACACGATCGCCGCCGTCGCTGCCCGCCCACCCAAACGCGGCCCCGACCGCGACGACAATCGCGATGGCGGCAAGGCTCCGTGAGCTCTTGTTCTCAGTCATGTTGGCTCCATCGGCATGGCCGACTGTGCGCCGCCAACGAGCCGTGACCAGCCCGGTCGTGCCCTCGATCCGCGACAGCTTGGAAAGCATATGCTCTGGGAAACGTGGGGACGGATCTGTTTGCGCGTCGGGCGGGTTCTCCTGCGGCCGGCTCGGGCAGCCCCGGAAGCCCCAATGTCTCTCGTGTCATGATCGTGAACGCCTGAGCCGGCGCAACGATTGGAGGCTCAGGCCCCTTTGCCGAACATGACCAGGATCGCCTCCGCGGGTTCGTCGGTGTCGTTCCACCAGAGATGCGTCGCGTACGCCGGAACAAACACGGCATGTCCCGCCGGCAGCGTCACCCGCTGACCGTCCACTTCGCCCTCGGCGGTGCCGCCCACGCCGATGATCAGCATCGGGAACGGCATCGCCTGTTCCCGCGGATCGTCGCGTAAGCGTCCGCCGGGCTCGATGCGTGACCAGGCCGTGCGCAGTCCCGTCTCATAGTAGAAGATGACGAAGTTTGATCCGTGCGCCCGCCTGGTCAGCCCTTCGCCGAACGGGATCACTTCGGGAAAGCCACGCGTCCAGAAGTGGAACGAGAACGGGTTGACCGCGGCGTATTGCTCCATCGACGGCTCGTACCCTTCCATCTGGACGATGCTCATCGGCGTGTAGTCGCCCGAAAAGGCCTTGCCCTGCGCGGTCAGGGCGTTCAGCTCGCCCTTGTCGATCGCGTGCAGCGTTGCGGGTTCGATCTTGTACACGAAGGTCGGCGTCGGGGCCGGCCCTTCGGCGAGCTCGACGCCCCAGCCGTCGGTACCCTTCTCACCGGTCACGCGCACGTGCCACTCGCCGGCCCCCGGCACCGTGATGCCGAAGAGCATCGGCTCGGCGGCGAACCGGTCGGACCGGAAGTCCTGCACGTAGGAGCCGATGATCTGCTCGACGTTGCCCGGCGGCGTGCCACCGGCGGCAAGGATCGAGACGACGGAACCGGTCGTGATGGCGGCGATGGACATGGCTGAGTCTCCTGCAATCACCCACTGGACATGAATCAAGCGGGGTATCGTACGGGAGCCCGGCGGCGGGTCTTGAACAAATGGGACATCTCACCAGATGGTGGCCGCCGCCGCGCCGCGGAGGTCGCCCGGACGGATGCCGCCGAGCCGGGCGAACTCGCGGGCGAGGTGAGGCTGGTCGGCGTAGCCGGTGTCCAGGGCGACCCGGGCCCACGGCACCGTCGGGCGGCGGCGACCCAATTGCACCGCGCGGTCGAACCGGGTGATCCGCGCGAACCGCTTGGGCGAGTACCCGACACGCTCGTGCATGAGCCGCCCGAGGTGCCGCCGCGAGAGGTTGACGTGCCTGGCGAGGTCCTCGACGCGGATGCTCCCGGCGCGGCGGGCCACTTCCCCGACCACCGCGTCCGTCACCTCGCACCACGCGCGCTGCGACCACAGACGCTGCAGCAGCCAGCGTTCGATGGCGCGGACGCACGAGCCGTCGTCGGCGTCACTCTGCACGCAGTCGGCCACACGTGGCGGAACGGAGCCGACCACGGCGTCCAGCGGCTCGAACCGGTCCGCCAGCGACGACATCGCGACGCCGAGGATCTGCATCGCCCCGGCCGGCCGCAGCTGCACGATATAGAGGCTCCCGGCGGCCCCCAGCGTGAAGTCGAACGGCCCCGAGCGCGGTCCGGAGACGGCGGTCGTGGCCCACGGCCGCCAGGCGCCGTCGCATGAACGCAGGACGGTGCCGCCGCGTTGGAAGACCAGGCACGTCGTGCCGTCGGGCAGCACGCGCGCGGCGAGATCCGCGTCGCGTGCCGCGTGCACGGACCAGGTTCCGGCGAGCACGCCCGCCAGAGAGCTTGGGGCCGGGTGCCAGGTCGAGAGCATGCCTGCTGACTCCTTGGGGATGCGGCGGAGGGGATTTCGAACGGGCCGAGAGGCTGCCATGAGGCGGCGGCGGTCAACGCAGCTCACTCACTCGACTCGTCCGCGGCATATTCGGTGACCAGTACGTTCGCGAGCCGGTCGCACATCGCCGCAGACTCCCCCTTCGTCTCTCAGAAACGCATCATGGTTCTCGATCGGAGGTGTCGGACGGAATCTGCTCACTCGGGAAGGCTTCGCCAAGCCACGCTTGCCACACCGGTTGTTCACGGGCGACGACATCCGCGGCATTGCTGCCGTACAGGTAGAGCCTGATCGAGAGGAGCACCTGCTCGCCCATGTTCGGGGCAGGCCATCGTATTTGGAGGTTCGTGCCGACCACGACCGACTCGGCGGAGAACGAATGCGCGGGATCCCAGCCCGTCACCGGTTCACGCGCAGCGCCGGTAGAGCCAGGCGTTTCCTTGCTTGCCGGCCGTTGATACGGCACCCGTTTCTCGCAGGCAGTACGCGATGCGTCGGGCCAGCCAGCGAGGTGCGTTCAGCCCCACGGCAAGATGACCGGTGTGAAACGGACTCGGCAGCTCTCTGGGGATCAGACGCAGGAGATCTGCGGCGTCGTGGAACCGGAGGATACGGTGAACTCCGGTGAGCTTCCGGTCCTCCACGACGTGGTCCGTGCTGCGTCGTCGTCGACGTCGGCCGTGACCCGGATACCGCCATTCCTCGACATCCACCAGCGGCGCTTCGACAGTGAGGTTGGGATGTGGAAAGACCCGGATGAAGTAGATCATCTCGTCGAACACATCGATTCCTCGGCCTCGCTTCGGGCTCAGCCGGCGACTCATGACTCGGCCGCCTTTTGCATCCTGCTTGACGATGTGCTTGCGGTGGACGATGGGCTTGACAACGAGAACGCGGTGATCCTGCAACAGGCCGCGGACTTTGTCGCGGATGGCCGCGAGTGAGCCGTGCTGGATCTCGATCAACTCGCCGTCGCACATCACGTCAATGCGGTAGTTCCCCAGCGGCACTTCGAGCCGTGCGCCCTGGTCCGCGTATACCTCTTTGAGTTGACGATGCAGCGACGTTTCCATGAGTGACGACACGGTTCATCCAATTCACTCCATATCGACCAAATCCCGTAGCCTAGTCTACGGTCTCGGCCAGACCCTCGAGGATCGACGTCCATCCCTCGCGGTTGCGGTCGGCCCACTCCGTCGGCACGCTCTCGTCGGTCAAGGTGAGCTCGCAGCCGGTGTCCAGCGGGGCGATCTCGATCGTGATCACCGTGGAGGCGCTGCTGTACTTGGGCACGCTGAGCGTGAAGACCAGTCGTCGCGGTCGGTCGATCTCGCGGTACTCGCCGAGATGCTCGACGTCCTCGCCGTCGCGACGCTCAACGAGTCTGTACTGACCACCGACGCGCGGATCGATCTCGCATCGGACCATCTCACCGGTGGGGGTGGCAAACAGAAAACGCCCGGCCCGCTCGGGGTCGAGCCACGCGTCAAAGACCCGCTCGGCCGAAGCCGTGAAACGGCGGGAGACCCGGAGTGAGACGACCTGAGTTGCGTTGGTCATGACTTTTCCTTTCGCGGCAAAGAGAGGTGGGGCGTTCACTTGACAGGTCCCGGTCGATGGGTGTCGGCGTCTTCACCGGTGAGCAGAGCGTCAAGTGCGTCGAGTTGTTGGGTCCAGAATGCGCGTCGTTTCTCGATCCAGGACGAGACTTCATCGAGCGGTTCGGGGTTGAAGGACACGCGGTGCTCACGCCAGACCCGCCGGCGGCGGACCAGCCGGGCCCGCTCGAGCACGCGGATGTGCTTGGAGACGGCGTTGAGCGACATCTTGAAGGGCCTGGCGAGATCGGTCACGCGGGCCTCCCCCCGCATGAGGCGCTCGAGGATGGCCCGTCGGATGGGGTGTGCCAGTGCGGTCATTGTCTGGTCCAGAATATCATTCATCCGTTAGGTTGAATGATAACAGCCAATCCGACGACGTCAACCCCCATTGCCGCGGGATCGGTCCCCCGTGACCCTCGTGGTTCGGCCCTCAGTTCGGCCCGCGGCGCGGGCGGGGCGACGGCGAGGCGATGTAAACCACTGACAAATAATGGATTACAAGGCCAGCCGGCCTGAGCGTGGGCGATTTGGCGAGCGCCGGTGCTATTCTGGAGTCGATGAAGCTCGCGGTCCTGGCGATGTTGGCGGTGATGTCCGGGTTCGGGACGGGGCCCGGAGTCTGGGTGGTGGACGGCGCCGGCCTCCGCGAGATCCGCGTGGCGTTCGACGCCCCGGTGGCCGCCCTCACGCCCGACGCCGTCAGTATCCGGACCGCCCGCCGGGGCGTGATCAGCGGCTTCGTCACGCGGTATGACCCCGCCGAGAACGTGCTGACGATCACCTTTGAGCCCGCGATCAGGGCGGACCGGGTCACGGTCGAGCTCGACGATTCGATCGCCGCCGCGGCCAGCGCACGGGTCGCCCGCTACCTCGTCCTTGCCGGGGATGCGAACCGCGATGGGGCCGTCGATGCCGCCGACCTGCACCGCGTGGTCGCCTCGACGGGTGTCTGCCGCCCGGACCCGGCCTTTGATGCCGAGGCCGATCTCGACGGCAGCGGCTGCGTCGATCCCGGCGACGTCGCGCTGGTCGCGGGGAACCTGGGCCGGACGCTGCCGCCCGCCGGCGGAGGCACGTCTCTGACGGTGCCGGCGCGGATCGGACGAGGTGTCGCCCCTGCGGCGGGACAAGGGTCCCCCGGAGCACCGCCCGGCGGCGTCCGTCACGAGTCCACGCCCTTCGAGGCGCGGGCCGTCTACGACGGCGGACAGCACGGCTCGCTGCCACCGGTGTCGGTGGTGAGGGACTACGCGACGATCGACGCGCTGGGCGGCGCGGTGGGACCGCACGAGCCGCGGTGGGGAAGACCTCAGATCAGGGCGCCGCTGCAGGAGTGGACGCTTGCCCGCTCCACCACGCAGCACATTCCTTGGGTGATCAGCGGCGTCGACAACGACGGCACGACACCCATGCTGGGCTACCTCAGGTCCGGCCCGGAGCGGATCGCCTTCTGGATCGGGGCTCCGATCGACGACGGCACCGCCACGTTCATCGTCGACGTTTCGCGAGAGTCGATTCAGGACCTGCTCGTGGGGACGGCGCTCGAGCAGGAGTTTTACGCCTACGACCCCGAGGGCGGAATCGCGCTGCCGGGGTGCTTTCTCTTCCTGTGCAAGCGGTGGCACGACGAGAACGAGGATCCGCAGCTGCGTGACTGGCAGATCGAGGGAATCTCCGTGGTCGCCTTTCAGCGCGACGTCAACGGCGACTTCGCATTCGAGATCGTCGGCGACGGGGCCCCGCTCAACGGCGACGACACCGCGCTGGGGCTGGACCGGGCCGACCCCTGGGCGATGACCGCCTACTACCCGGTCGTGGCCGGTCAGGACCCGCTGCTGCGTGTCTTTGTCCCGGTCGTGGACTACATCAATTCCGGCAGCACCAAGCCGGGCGGCCAGGTCTTCCTGTT
Organism: Phycisphaerales bacterium; assembly: GCA_041580235.1. GTDB lineage: Bacteria > Planctomycetota > Phycisphaerae > Phycisphaerales > SM1A02 > JADFOJ01. The sequence continues at coordinate 10,554 of JBFGEG010000076.1, read as the reverse complement.
CGACGCCACACGCCCCGACGCGGCGACGCCGTGGAGCTTCGGCGAGCTGGTCCTGATCGACGAGCACGTGGAGGACGGGACGCACTTCCATACGGCGGCGTGGACACCGAGGGGCGTCGTCGCGGCCCTGGGCGACACCTCCGACAAGAACGAGAACATCCTCTATACATGCGCCGACTGGGACGACTACGCCAACCCGTTCATGTGGATGAAGCACGACCGGGCGTACGGGGCGGGAACGCACCCCGATGAGCCCGCCCTCACGGCCGCCAACCAGTTCGCCGGCGCCGTCCCCGGCCGCGACCCGACGCACTTTCTCGTGGCCGGGGACGTCCAGGGGGGCGGTGTCTATGAGTGTGAGGTGCCGGAGGATCCCGCTGACGGATTGACGTTCACGCGACTCTGGGGCGAGCACTGGGCGGACGACGTGACGGGGGGCCACGTCGGGGTGTGGTTCCACAAGCCCGCGCCGCCGCGTGACTCGCGGTCCGTGACGAGGGTCTTCCCCGCGGGCGTCGGGTGGGTGCAGCAGAACCACGCCGCGAGGGTTCTGTACTCCGACGACGACACCAACTTCATGACGATCGCGAGGCTGCCCTCGACGCTGCACCACGGCGCGTACGTGGTGCTGCACGGTGACGAGATCGTCCTGTTTCACCGCAACGGCAGCGGCAACCAGACGCCGACCGGCATCTGGTCCATGCCCGCCCCCGTCACGCGGGGGCCCGGTCGCGGTCTCTCCGTCGGGCCGGGTGCCACGAACCTGCTCGACGACGCCGGCGGCGGTCTGGCCTCAGCGACGACCGGCGGCGGGACGGGCCTCACCCTGGTGACCGACGGGCTTCACCCGATGACGGGCGAGCCCTTGGATGCGCCGGGATGGGGGCCCGTCTACCGCGTCGAGGCCAATGGCTCCAGCACCCTCTATCTCGGCTTTCAGCCGACCGGCGGCGTCACGGTCGCGCCCGGCTTCGTCTACGTGCCCATGTGGCTGCGGGTGCTCGGCCCCGAGGGTGTCGAGGCCAGGGTCGAGGTCACCGATTCCGGTCAGGGCACCCCGGTCCCCTGGCAGCTCAAGGTGACCAACCGCGAGCAGTGGGTGCCGTACACCGTCATGCTCAACACCGGCGCGTTCGGCGGCGACTACACGCCGTACGTGCGGATCAAGTCCGGCAGCGACGTCGCGCGGGCGGCCGACTTTCTCATCCAGGTCGAGGGCTTCTACGCCGGCGAGCGCACGCCCTACGCGACGGCGCCGGGGACCACGAGCCCCTCCGAGCAGGTGACGCAGCCCCTGGGTGCGCTGGGCCAGGCGTGGACGGTCGGGCTCGAGCTGCACTTGCCCTTTGCGGCCGAGGACTGGCTGGGCCATCCCGACGCGGCCCAGGACGGCGGCCGACTTGCCCTGGCCACGCTCGTCGCCGGAGACGGTGACTACGTCGAGGTCTACGCGGAGCTGAACCTGCGACGGATCGGTATGGATGTCTACCAGGGCGGCGCCCTGGCCATCACCGGGGCGATCGGCAACGTCGTCGTGCAGCGATTCGATCGGATCTGGATCGCGCTGGCCCAGACGTCGCCCTCGGAGCTGTCGCTGTACGCGTGGTCGGGCGGCTCGACGGAGGGCGGCTTCGCCAAGTCGACGTCCCCGATCGGTCTGGCCGCGCCGCCGACGGAGCTGCGGTTCGGCAGCCACGACTTCTCGCGGGTGCCCACCGTTGACGTGCTCATGGTGGCCGTGGAGCGGGCCCGCGGGCTGGACAAGGACGAAGTCATCAGCCTGCTGTCCACGGACGGCGCGGCGGGGCTCCCCCCGCAGGCCGAGCCCTGACGCCAACTCAGTCCAGGTACCCCAGTGACTTCAGGCGGCGCTGAAGCTCGTCGCTGAACTCCGGGACGTCGGTCGCGTCGGGCGTGCCCAGGGCGGCGACCCGCGCCAGCAGCAGCTCGCGCAGGGCCGCGAGGTCCTCGGGCCGCACCGACGCGAGGTTGACAAGCTCCTGCGGGTCCCGCGCGATGTCGTACAGCTCGTTGGTGTCGTCCGAGGCCCAGATGTATTTCATGTCCTCGATCCGCAGGCACCGCATTCGCCGATCGAAGCGACCCAGACGCGGTGAGTCCTTCCACACGGGCGTGAGCAATGGGCGCTTGTAGAGCTCGGCGAAAGCCGCGGTGACCGCCTGGTCGCTGTCCCGCAGGGCGGTGACGACGGTCTCGGCGGGCATGGGGATGTCCTCGGACTCCCAGAGCACGGTGTCGATCAGCGACCACAGCCGGCGGTTCTCGACGACGTCGTCCACCCGACCCGCCGGCACCGTCCCCGGCAGGCGGACCACCAGCGGCACGTGCACCAGCGTCTCGTACACGCAGAACTCGTGACCGAGCAGGCCGTGATCGCCGAGGTTCTCCCCGTGGTCGGCCGTAATGATGACCAGCGTATTGTCCAGCAGCCCGCGGGCGCGGAGATGGTCGAGCGCCTCGCCCATCCGCGAGTCCTGGTAGGCCACCGCCCCATCGTACAGATCGCTGAAGGCCGAGAGCTCCTCGGGCCCGTACTCGATCACGCCGGCGTTGTACTTCTGGACGGCGACCGTCTTCTCGCGGCCCCACGGCGTATCGGCATTAGTCTCGCTGAGGAACCGCTCGCGGAAGGGCGTCGGCGGCTCGTAGTAGTCGTGCGGCTCGAGGTAGTTGATGAACGCGAAAAAGGGTCGCTTGCCGTGCCGGTCGATCCAGCTCTTGAACTTGGCGGTGACGATGGCCGCGCCCTTGTCCTTGGTGTGCCGACGCACGTTGTAGAGCTCCACGCCCAGTCGCCAGGTCGCGACCAGGGCCGTGGACGATCGCCAGTAGAGGTCGTAGAAGTCCTCGAAGCCGCGCATGAGCCCCGTCTCCTCGCTCAACCAGACCTGCCGCGCGAAGGCGGCCGTTCGCAGACCCTGCTCCGACAGGTGCTCGGCCAGCGTGGGCAGGCGATCGTCGAGAAACTGGTGCTCCCAGTTGGCGTTGTGGACGGTTGGATACTCGCCCGTGAACATCGAGGCGTGCGAGGGCAGGGTCCACGGCGCCGCCGCGTAGGCCTTCGTGAACAGCAGGCCGTCGGCGGCGAGCCGCTCCAGGGCCGGCGTCGTCGGCCGGTCGTAACCGAAGGCCGAGAGGCGATCGACGCGGGTCGTATCGAGCACGATCAGCAGAACGTTGGGCACGCCGATGGCGCCGGCCGGCCTCAGGAGCCCGGCCACCCACGGCCCGGCGGTGGTGACGACGATCATCACCGCCAGCAGCACCCCCGCCGGGCGGAGCCCGATGATCGGCCCGAGGCTGGCCGGAGGCCGGGCCTTGAGGCACGCCAGCCAGAGCACGCCGATGATCAGGACGGCGGGCAGGGCTTCCAGCGCGGTGACCTTCAGCGAGCGGGCGCTGCCGGGGGGCAGCCGGCCGCCGGTCCAGTGCAGGTGCGTGTGCAGGACGAGCTGGAACAGCAGGATCAGCAGAAAGAGGCTCAGCAGGTAGAAGGGCGTGCGCCGCCAGCGCCCCCGGCGGGGCGAGATGAGCTCAACCGCCGTGCCCCAGGCCGCCCCGACGACCGCGCCCAGTACCGCGTAGCCCAGGACCGCCTCCCGGATGACGAGCAGCGGCTCGGGCATCCGTCGCAGCATGCACAGCAGGACCGCCTCCACCAGGCCCATCGCCGCCGCGATCACGATCCCGGCCACGATCACCTGCCCGATCCGCCGTCCCAGCCCGGCTCGGCGGCGGCCGGCCGCGACGACCGGCAACGATGCATCAGGGGTGCTGGTCATGTGCTCTCCAACCTCCAGCGTACTCACGATAGCTCATCGAGGTTCAGCACGATTTGACCCGTCCCCGGTGCAGGGTTAGCCTCGCGCTTTCATGGCCGAGGTCAAGACATCCCCCGCCGTCACGTACGCCGGCTACCTCAAGATCGATGAGCTGCTGACGCTGCAGCAGCCGCGGTCGCCGGGGCCCGAGCACGACGAGACGCTCTTCATCATCATCCACCAGGTCTACGAGCTGTGGTTCAAGCAGATGTGCCACGAGCTGGATCTGCTGCAGCGTTGCCTGGAATCCAACGAGCACCCGCGCGCCGCGTCCACGCTCAAACGCGTCCTGACCATTCTCAAGACGCTGGTGGCCCAGATCGACATCCTGGAGACGATGACGCCGGTGTCGTTTGTGTCGTTTCGCGACCGTCTGGATTCGGCCAGCGGCTTCCAGTCCTACCAGTTCCGCGAGTTCGAGTTCATGTGCGGCAACAAGGCCCTGTCGATGCTCGAGCACCACCAGGCCACGCCCGAGATCTACGAGCGGCTTCGGCGGCGGTACGAGAGCCGGACCGTGTTCGACTCCTTCCTGCTGTACCTGTCGGCCAACGGCCACGAGGTGCCCGGCGAGGCGCTGGGCCGCGATGTCACCGCCCCGCCGCAGGAGTGCCCCGCTCTGCAGAAGGTGCTGATCGACGTGTACCGTGATGATCCGATGACCCAGCAGATCTGCGAGCTCCTGGTCGACTTCGACGAGGGGCTCCAGGAATGGCGCTACCGTCACGTCAAGATGGTCGAACGCACGATCGGCACGAAGCGCGGGACCGGCGGCTCCGCGGGAGCCGAGTACCTTCGCGCGACCCTCTTTCGGCCTCTCTTTCCCGATCTCTGGGCGATTCGCGCAAACCTATGACCACGGCCATCGTTCTCGGCGCAGGGATGGTAGGGTCAGTGATTGCCGCCGACCTCGCTGACGACTTCGAGGTGACCCTGGCCGACATCAGCGCGTCGGCGCTGGGCGCGGCAAAGCGTCGGACCCCGCTTGTCACCACCGTCGCCGCGGATCTCTCCGACCCGGACGTGATCCGCAAGACCGTGGCTCCCTTCGACGTGGTCCTCGGCGCGCTGCCGAGCCGGATCGGCCACCAGGCGCTCCGCGCGGTGATCGAGGCCGGCCGCAATTACTGCGACATCTCGTTCATGGCCGAGGACCCCATGGACCATGACGCGCTGGCTCGCCGGCAGGGGGTCACGGCCGTGGTCGACTGCGGGGTCGCGCCGGGGCTCAGCAACATGATCGCGGGGCACGCGGTGGACCGGCTCGATCCGTGCGAGAAGCTGTCCATCTACGTGGGCGGGATCCCGCGGGTGGCGGAGGGGCCGTTTCAGTACAAGGCAGCATTCTCGCCCTCGGACGTCATCCAGGAGTACGTCCGGCCCGCCCGGCTCGTGGACCAGGGGCGGGTCGTCGTGCACGAGGCGCTGAGCGAGATCGAGCCGATCTCGTTCGCCGGGGTGGGGGCCCTGGAGGCGTTCAACACGGACGGGCTGCGGACGCTCGTCACGCTCAACGTCCCCTTCATGAAGGAGAAGACGATCCGCTACAGCGGCCACGCCCGGCTGATGCGGGCGCTTCGCGACGCGGGATTCTTCAGCAGTGATCCCATTACCGTCTCCACGGTCGCCGTGCGGCCGCTGGAGGTCACCGAGGCGCTGCTCTTTCCCAGGTGGACCTATGAGGAGGGGGAGCAGGACATGACGCTCATGCGGGTGATCGCGGTCGGCGAGTCGGGTGAGAGTCTGACCTGGGAGATGATCGACGTCTACGACGAGACCACGGCCACCAGCAGCATGGCCCGCACCACCGCGTTCCCCTGCGCGATCACCGCTCGCATGATCGTCTCCGGGCAATTCGATCAGAAGGGCGTCATCGCACCCGAGCAGATCGGCCGCGTGCCGGGACTGCTCGACCACGTCCTCGGCGAGCTCGAATCCCGCCGCGTGAGGGTGAGACCGGTCTAGAACTGGACTTTCAGGAACGGACGCACGATCAGGGCGGTTCCCATCGACACGATGAGAAACGTCGCCCACCACGGGACGTCGATGCCGAAGATCGGTGTCGACCGCCGCGGGTACCGCACGTCGGCGCCGCGCACGGGCGCATCGGCGTCGAAGCCCGCCTCTCCGGGCCGCAGGAGCCGGTCCCAGAAGCCGGTCCCGGGCCGCCGCACGCTCACCGTGCACAGCCGGTTCGTGTCGTCGGTGCCGAGGAAGGTCTTCTCGACGACGTGGTACCCGACGGCCCAGCGGAGCGTCCCGTCGGTCGGCTCGTCGAGCCGCAGACGCCAGAAGACCGAATGCTCGCCCTCGTCACGCAGGGGCGGGGTCTCCACGGTCACGCCCGCCGGCACCTGGATCCGGACGTCCTTGAGCTCCTTCCACTGGTCGGGCGCGAGCTGGAGGGTGGCGATCACCGACTCGCCCCGATGCAACGGGCGGTTCTCGTAACGCAGCGCCAGTTGCGTGAGGATCAGGACGAAGGGGACGATCAGGACCAGCATGGGCGGCACCGAGTGCCACAGCCGCAGCCCGATCGCCTTGAGCAGCTCGCGCTGGCATCCCAGCGCCACCCAAATGTCGTCCTTGAAGATCCGCATGCACAGCAGCTGCGCCTTGGTGCGATCGGCGACCCGCCTGAGGGCACTCTGGTTCGACGTGTAGCGGAAGACGACGGTCATCGCGACACCCGCCAGCACCGACAGCAGGAGCAGCCCGCCCAGCGGCCAGGACCTCAGCGGGGCGAGGATGCCCTCGCTCACGGCGGTCAAGATGGCGTTGACGGTGTTCACGGTCGCCTGTTACTCGATGTAGCCCAGACCACGCAGCTGCTTCTCGACCTCCTCGTCGGTCGCCACCTCCTCCACGTCCGAGACGGCCTTCTCCAGGAGGTGCTTCACAAACTCGTCGGCCGAGGAGTAGCCGGCCCGCTGGGCCGTCTGCTCCACGCGCTCGTACAGGCTCTTGTCGATCTTGATCTTTGCCAAAGTCAGTCTCCGAACAGGACCCGCCCCGTCATCTGCGGCGGGCTCTCGATACCAAAGAGATTGAGCACGGTGGGGGCGAGGTCGGTCAGGTCGGGGTCGTCCACCGTCACCTGGTGATTGGTCAGGAGGATCCCGGGCACCAGCTTGTGGGCGATGCAGTGATCGCCGCTCCAGCGGTCCTGGTTGTCCTCCAGCAGCTCGAGGGGCGCGCCGCCCTCGGCCGTGGCCCAGCTTGCGCGGTACGTGTCCGCGTAGCCGACCAGGATGTCCGGTGCGATCTCCCGGTCACCGTCGGGGTAATACTCGTCGACGACGTAGACGGCGTCGATGACCCGCGTGCCGTCGTCGTCCTCGATGGTCATCAGCCGGTCCCGAAGCTCGGCGAGCAGTGCGGCGCGCTGCTCGGCGGGAACCGACCCTTCGCGCTCCCGCCCGGCCTGGTTGATGTAGAGGGCGTTGAGCCCCAGGGCGTACGCCTTGGTCTTCGACCAGTCGACGCCCGCGAAGTACATCGACTGCTCCTGAGCGAAGCCGTCCTGCAGGGTCAGGTAGCCGTTGTCGATGAGCCACGAGTTGAGATTGAGCCCGCGTCGAAAGCTCGTGAATCCGTGGTCGGACATGACGATGATCGTGTCGTCCTCGTCGAGGGTCGCCATCGCCTCCGCCAGCAGCCCGTCCATCTCGATGTACGCGTCGTCGATGACCCGCCCGTAGCGGGCGGCCTCCGCGGGGTCGTGGGCGGGGTGGCCGGGGTCACGATCCCGCCAGAAGATGTGCGCGAGCTGGTCGGTGTGCCCGAAGTAGAAAAAGAGGCAGCCCTTGTCGAACTGCTCCAGCGCGTAACGGAATTGCTTGACACGCTCGGCCCGCAGGAGATCGACCTGGGCGAGAAACTCGTCTTCGGTCAGCGCGCCGGATCGCAGCGCCTTGGTGTCCTCGGGTATGTCCGTCGTGTAGTACCGGCCGCAGGCCTCGGCCACCTCGCGGGGGAAATCGTCGGGGGCCCCGACCGGCGTCACCTGCTTCAGGGGGTCGATGTTGAGCGGCGTCACGTACAGCTCGACACGGGGATGCACCTGCTTCAGATAGAAGCGGACCATGGCGTTCACCGACGTCGGCAGCTGCATGAGGCCCAGCACGGCCGAGCCGGGGATGCCCGTCTCGAACTCCACGGGCACCCAGTCGCTCCACTCGCCCTTCTGGAGCAGCACCAGCTCGTCGCCGATCGTGATCTTGGCCACGTCGGCGGTGGGGTCGCGGACGATCTCGAACTCGGCGGTGGTGTGGGGAACCTTGCCCTTGTCGTCGGGCTTGCGCAGGAAGTTGTCGGGCCCCAGGAGCCGGCCCTTGCCGCGATGACGGCGGATCCGGAGGCGGTCGAAGCGGCCTCCGCCCACGTTGCGGCCGCCGATGGGCGCGTCGGGCGTGAAGAAGGTGAACTCGCCGTAGGTTCCCAGCAGGTCCGGCGTGCCCATCCCGCAAATGCAGTCGAAATGCCGCCCGCCGATCTCCGGGGGCGGGTAGTTGGCGGGCAGCCGGTAGATGGTGGTCTGCACGCCGTGGGCGATGAGGTCGTCCCAGAACGCCGCGCCCTGACGCATCTGGATCGGCGTCGGCCCGAACAGGGGAATCTGCCAGTCACCAAAGGAGATCGCCCAGTCACGCGACGGCGGCTCGACGTCGGAGGTGGACAGGTAGGGCATCACGGCCAGGCCGCCTTCGGGGGGGTGCGGGTCGCGGTGGATGAAGTCGTAGATCTCGTGGGTGCCGGGGTCGGCGCCGCTGATGAAGTTGGACCACGCGACCGGGCTCTGCGGCGGCGCGCTCGTCTCCAGCGGCGTGAAGGTGCCCAGCTCGGCGAGCCGGGAGAAGGCGGGCATCCGCCCCTGCTCCATGAGCCGGCCGAGGATCCGCGGGTCCATGCCGTCCACGCCGAGGATGAGCACCCGCTGCTCACCGGCGGCATCGGTATCGGCGGATCGCGAGCAGCCCGAAACGACGGTCAGCGTCGGGGGCAGGAGCAGAGCACAGGCGATCAGTTCGACGCGTCGGAGCACAGCAGCGACTTTCCGTCCATGTAGGCGGGTTTGCCGACCCCGAAGAGATCGAGGGTGGTGGGCGCGAGGTCCACGATGTTGGGGTCGTCGAGATCCAGCTTGCGGCTCGAGAAGAGCACGCCGGGCACGAGCTCCGGGTGGACGCAATGGTCCCCGCTCCACGCCTTGACGTTGTCGGAGAAGACCTCGGCGGCGCACTTGCCGATGACCGCATCCCACGAGACTCGGTAACCCACGTTGTAGCCGATGATGATGTCCGGCGCCGACTCCACGTAGGGGCCGCTGTAGACGGTCTCCCTCGGCATCGCCCCATGAATGGCAACCTCACCGGTGTCCGGGTCACGCAGACCCGTGAGCTTGTCGGCGATCTCGCGGGCCAGGGCCCGGGTCTCCCCGGCCGGCACGATGCCCTTGCCCTCGCGTCCCGCGACGTTGAGAAAGATACCGGCGAGACCCAGCGCGTACGCCTTGGTCCGGCTCCAGTCGATGCCGGCCAGATACGCCCCGCTGGGACGCTCGACGCCCTCCTCGAGAGCGAGGTAGCCGTTGTCCAGCAGCCACGCGTTGAGGTCCACGCCGCGGCGAAACGGCTTGAACCCGTGGTCCGACATGACGAACAGGACGGTGTCGTCGTCGAGCGTCTCCATGGTGCGGCCCACGAGGTCGTCCATCCGCTCGTACATCTCGCCGATGACGTGGCGGTGGCTCTCGCGGTCGCCGTTGGACAGGGCGGGGTGGTTCTCGTCGATGTACCGCCAGAACATGTGCTGGATCCGGTCGGGCCCGTCGAAGACGCACACGACCACGCCGCGGGGGACCCGCTTGAGGGCATCGAAGAACATCGCTTCACGCTCGGCGTGGATGTCGTACGCCTGGGCCAGGAACGCGTCCTCGTCCAGACGCCGCTCCGAGAGCGACCAGGTGTCCTCGGCCAGGCCCAGGGTGGAGTAGGTTCCCTGCAGCCGGGCAAGGTAGTTCGAGTAGTTGCGTGGGTGCGAGATGGGCATGATGGGCTTCTGGGGGTCGATCTGCAGGGGCGTGCAGTACAGCTCGAAGGGCTCGTCGAAGCTCTTGAGCATGAAGCGGCAGACGCCCCGGACCTTGATCAGCCCCGCCGCCCGGAAGTGCACCGTCACCCAGTCCGTGTACCGGTTGGGCTCGAGCCGGATCTTCTGGCCGTCGAGGTGCAGGATCGCCGACCCGTCGCCGTTGCGTGACCGCACGACCTTGAAGGGAAGCCGCAGCTCCGGCTCGTCCGCCCGCAGCGTGTTGGCCGGCCCGCGCAGGAACGACCGCACCGACTCGCCGTTTCGCTCGACGCGGATCACGTCGCCGCCGACGTCGCCGTCGGTCGTGCTGCCGACCTGGCCGTTCTCCGTAAAGAACGAGAACATTCCGTGCGTGCCGCGGAGATCCGGCACGCACATCGCCGACAGCTGCACGCCGCGGAAGCGATCGGGGGGAAACGTGATCGGCACCCGCAGGACGGCGCTGAAGATGCCCGTCTCGCCCAGCACGTTCCAGAAGGGCTTGCTCTTGCGGAGGCCGTCGATCGAGGGCCTGGACAGGGGGATCACGTACCGGCCCACCTTGAGCTTGCGTTTGCTGTCACGCACGTGCACGGACGACTGCGTGGGCCGGTAGGTGGCCGCATGACGCGAGATGAAG
>JBFGEG010000075.1:0-18270 GCA_041580235.1 Phycisphaerales bacterium | reverse complement strand
TGGTCACGGGATCGAAGCTGCACCGCCACGGGTTGCGGAGGCCCGAGGCCCAGATCTCGTCGCGCTCGGGGCCGCCCACGAACGGGTTGGTGGCGGGAATCCCGTAATTGCGTTGCGGGTCCTTCGGAAAGTCATCGGTGTCCACGTCGATGCGGAGGATCTTGCCCAGCAGCAGGTCCGTGCTCTGGGCGTTGACGCCTCCCGTGGCGTTGCCGCCGTCGCCCGAGCCGACGTAGAGGTACCCGTCGGGACCGAAGCCGATCCAGCCCACGTTGTGCGAGGGCTCGGGCTGATCGACGGTGAGCAGGGTGACGTGGCTGGCGGGGTCCGCGACCTCCGGATCCGCCGTCACCGTGAAGCGGGCGAGGACGCTGGTGCTGTCGAGGTTCGCGTAGGTGACGTAGAAGAGCCCGTTGGTCTGGTAGTCGGGATGAAAGGCGAGACCAACCAGGCCCCGCTCCGGCGGCGTCGAGTTGACGATCGCCGTGATGTCGAGGAAGGGCTCATCGAGCAGCTGGCCGTTCTTGATGATCCGGATCTGCCCGACGAGATCCGTCACGAAGAGCCGCTGGGCGTCGCCCGGGGCCGCGACGAGGTTGGTCGGCTTCTGCAACTGTGACGTGATGGTTTCGGTGGTGACGAAGATCTCCGAACCCGTCGCTCCCGCGAGCGACGCCGTCAACATCGACGCGGCCACGAGCGCCGCTGGCCCTGCCCAGGCGGACTTCACGATTGCGGACTCCTTCATTCCCATCCGGAGGGGCGTGACGATCCCGTCATTATGACGCCCAGCCGGCACGGCAGCAAAGGAAACCGCGAAAAGGGCCGCAGAGCTCGAAAAGTGCGATGGCGCATGCGCCCTCGGGGGTATCCTGACGCGAGCCAGCCGGGGGGCCGGTCACCGGCCCGGTGGAGGGGTGCAGCCATGCGGATTCGAGGTTTGCGGATGAGGCGTCCCGCGTCGCGGGAGGCTGCTGACCGCGGCCGCCCTCGGGGGCGGCACGTGCCGCTGGGACTGCGCCAACGGCAACGGGCGCGTGGACATCGTCGAGTTTCTGACCCTCCTCGGAACCGAGTGCGACATCGACGGCGGCGGCGTGGGCCTTACGGACTTCATGAAGGTGATGGATCACTGGGGACCGTGCCCCCAGTGCAAGAGCCCCGACGACTGCGACGACGGCGACCCCTGCACGATCGACGCGTGCGTGGACGGCGAGTGCGTGAGCTCGCCCGCGGAAGGCAATTGCTGCTCCGACACGGGGTGCGGGTAGCGCAGAAAAGACCCCGGCCGTAGAGACCGGGGTCGTCGGATCGCCAGGCAGACGCGGACGGCGTCTTAGCACGGCCCCCAGTGGCCGAGCAGGGCCAGGAAGTCGGTGATCCCCGTGGTGCCGTCGCCGTCGACGTCGCCGCCGGGCAGCCCCCAGTTGCCGAGCACGATCAGGAAGTCGTTGATCCCGACGTCCCCGTCGCCGTCCAGGTCCCATGGGCACGCCGAGACGGTGCACGTGAGGTTGATCAGCACCGACACGTCGTCGGAGAGCGAGTTGGCCACCGCGAGGTCGGGGTCGTTGTCGCCGTCGAGGTCCGCGGCGGTCGACTTGCTCGGACCGCTTCCGGTCTGGGCGCGCTGCCCGTCGCCGAAGGTCCCGTCCCCGTTGTTGGGCATGAGCGACACGTCGTTGGAATCGGTGTTCGAGACCACCAGATCCACGCTGCCGTCGCAATCCAGGTCTGCGGCGATGAGCTCCGAGCTGGTCGTGCCCCCGGTGTCGTAGTTGAACGGCCCGTCAAATCCGGCGCCGTTGTTGAGGTACACGGTCGCGAAATCCGCGTTGTCGCCCGGCCCGGCGAAGTGGCTCGTGGCCACGGCAAAGTCGTCGAAGCCGACGCCGTCGAGATTGGCGGCGACGACTCCATCGGGCCGGATCGGGTCGCCGACGACCATGGTCATGGTCGCCAGGTACGACCCGCCGCTCTCGGCCAGGACCGACACCGTCCGGTCGTCGTGATTGGAGACCACGATCTCGAGACGGGCGTCGCCCATGAAATTGCCGCACGCCGTGTCACGCGGCTCCGCGCCCACGGCCACGGTCTGAACCGTAAACACGCCCGAGCCGTTGTTGATGAGGATGCTGACGGTGTCCGAGAGCCGATTCGCCACGACCAGGTCCTGGTCCTGGTCGTTGTCGAGGTCGGCGATGCTCATCCCGCGCGGACGTTCGCCCACAAAGACGGTGGTCCCCTCGGTGAACGATCCGGCGCCGTTGTTGAGCATCACGATGACCACGCCGTCCGGATCATCGCGGCCGGCGACGGCGATATCGACGTCATCGTCGCCGTCGAGGTCGCCGGCGATCAGGTCCTGGGGGCTCCAGGGCGCCGGCAGCAGCGACGTGATCGCGGTGCCGAACGTGCCATCCCCGGCATTGGGCAGCACGACGATCCCGTCCTCCAGACCGCCCGCCGTGGTGGCCAGGTCGATGTCGTCGTCGCCATCGAAGTCACCGCTGGTCATCCCGCTGGGGCCGAGCAGGGGACCGTACTCGACCGATTCACTGAAGCTGAATTGAGCCTGGGACGCGGTTGCCGCCAGACCAATCACGGCGGCGGCCGCTGCCAGGGGACGTGCAAGGCACAATTTTCCATGGGTCATCACGATGCTCTCCCGGTTCGACGTGTAGGTGGAGGACCGGCCGACATCGGCCTCGGTCACACCAAGCAGAGGAAAGCGGCGACGGCGGAATACCCGTCGATGATCATCGCGACGCGAAATGAGGCGAAATCCCTGCTCCACGACGTCTGCGAAAAAAAGACCCCGGCAGCGCCGGGGTCTCGGTAAACGTCCGCGGGAGGACTCGAACCCCCGACCTTCTGCTCCGGAGGCAGACGCTCTATCCAACTGAGCTACGCGGACCGCAAGGCCGTATCGTACCGGCCGGGCAGGGTTCGTCCACCCTCGGCGCGGGCCGCTCGGCGCAACGCCCCCAGGCGCCGAGCACCGCGGTGTTGATGGAGACGCCGTGCCGGCGGTGTCAGCGAGGGTCGTCCGGGCCCGACGCCGGCGTCATGAGCGCCGTGCGCGCCCGGACCAGGGCCTGATACCCGGCTGGCGTGCCCACCGTTGCGCCACCGGTGCTGTTGGGGCCGGGTCCCGGCGGGGCAGCGTCACCGGCTGCCCGCACGATCGCGCAGGCGGGACGGTCCGCGGGCCGCACATCACCGCCCGCCTGGTGCATTCGATGCCGGAACCCGCGGAGGGCCGTCTGCACTGCCGCAAGCAGTTGATCGCCAATGGAGCGGACTTCGGGCGGCGGCAACATGGGCAATCTCCCGTCAGCTAGAGCCGGCAAGGGGGGTCGGGAATACCACGAATGACGCGAATTCAAACGGCTCTGCGAAAACCGAGCCGTGACGGCTCGCGCCACGGCCCGGTACCTGAGTGACCGAGGACCGATTCGTGCCGGTCATCTGATCAGCGCGCCGCGTACCTCCTCCATCAGCTCATCGATGGCCTCACGTAGCGTCTTGATGTCCTGCTTGCAGGTGACAACACGTTGCTCCAGGCCCTCGAGGTATGCGAGCTCGCGTTCGACGGCCCGCATCAGCATGCGGTCCCCCCGCCGGCGAGCCTCCTCCATGACCTTCTCCAGCGTCTCGCGAATCGGACCAAGATCCTGCACGAGGGCCTGCACCTCACGGTCGAGCAGATCGACCCGTCGCCCGACCAGACGCAGCTCTTGGGCGATCCGGAGTGGATCCTCGCCCGCTCTGAACGCGGCGTCGAGCCGCTCGACGGCGGCGAATTCCGTGACCAAGCCCTGCTCCGTCGACGTCAGCTTGGTGTTGGCCTCGCGGAGTGCGATCCGCGCCTGCTCGAGCAAGGCGCGGGGGCCGGGGTCGGCCAGGCAGGGACGAGCCCCGCCAAGACCTGCCCCCAGCAATGACAGAACGACCAGGCTTTTCATCGTTGCGTGCCTCATGATGCTCTTCCTTTCTAAATGGGCGTGCCTAGAAGACAAGAGGCACGTGGGCGGCGCGCTCGGTCTGGGGAAACGGCCTCATTGCGGCGTTCGTGTCAGCGCAAGCTAGTCCAGATCGGCCAGGAGCCGCTCCAGCGCCCTGAAGCAGCGTGTTCGGGTCGGGCCGATGCTTCCGGCCTTCATGCCGAGCTGTCGCGCGATCTGCCGGTAATTGGGGCGACCCGGCGACGAGAAGAGCGCGATCATGAGCTGCTCGCACCGACCGCCCAGCTCACGCAACGCCTGGCGGACCCGATGCTGGCGCTCCCAGACGGCGGCCCGGTCCGAGGGCGGCGCGTCATCGGCGGCCTCCATGGCACCGTCTGGGCACAGGACGTATCGACCGGAGCGCTTGCCGCTGCGGCAGCTCTCGCGGTGGGCGACGCTCACCAGCCATGAGGAAAGCCGGGAGGAGTCGCGGATCGTGTGGAGCTTGCGGTGGGCGGTGGCAAAAACCTCCTGGAAGGCGTCCTGCGAGTCCTCATCCGAAAGGCCGTATCGTCGCGGCACCGAGTAGACAAGCCGGCCGTACCGGTCGATCAGCTCGTCCCAGGCAGCTTGATCGCCGTCCAGACACGAGCGGATCAGCTTTTCGTCGGCATAAGCCGCGTGCCCCACCGAGCGAGTCGAGCGGTGATCGGCGACACAAGCCCTGGTCATCGCGGCGGCTCCGGCCTGACGGGCGACACAGTCGATTAGACGGAGCGCCGGATGTATTTCCAATGGGGAAACCGCCTCAGATTGGTAAGTGGGCCCGTATCATGGAGTGTCCGGCCGCCCCTGTGAGTTGACGCCCTGCGGCCGGAGCTGCTGCGCTCGTCGAGCGCGCCACCGACGTCGTCATCCGGCTGAGTTCGTCCCATGGCGAAATCCATGACGTTGGAGCCTCCTCATCAGCCCGTTCATCGTGTCGGCGACCGCGCCCGGCCCCGGCCGAAGCTGCACCTCGTGTACTTCCTGCTGGCCGGCTTCGATCTGCTCGCCGTCTGCCTCGGCCTCTTCCTGATCAACCGGATCTCCAGCATCTACGTCACGTCGGTCGAGATCAACCAGGAGTGGGCCGACCGGCTCAACGACCTCTCGGACCTGAGCCAGATGGCGGCGGACGTGAACGCGCCGGGCAACGACGTGTTCCAGACGCGCAACGTCGGCCGCGAATCGGCGCGACTGCGAAGCGCGTTGGCGACCTTCACGAGCCGGGCGGAGGCCGTTCGAGAGGATCTCGTCCGCAACTCCGATGCGGCACGAGCGGCCGAGCTGCTGGCGACCTTCGGGGCCATCGACGCGGCCGTGGGGGAGATGACCGGGGAGGCCAGCCTCATCTTCTCGTACTTCCGGCGCAACGAGCCGGAGCTGGCCGGGCAGCGGATGGCGGAGATGGATCGGGACTTCGCGCGGGTCGGCGCCGCGCTCGCGGATCTCGGACGCCAGGTCCGGAGGATTCAGGAGTCTCACTTCGCCGCCCAGACGGCCCGTGCCGCGTCGCTTCGGAACTTCGAGCTCGTCATTGCCGCGTTCATCGTCCTGATGGTGGCGGGGGTCACCGTCTACGGTCTCTGGCTCACCCGGCGCGTGAAGCAGACGACGCGGGAGACCGAGGAGCATCTGGCGGCGCTGAGCCGCAGCCAGGTGGAGCTGGCGCGTCACCGTGACCACCTCGAGGAGCTCGTGGAGGCCCGCACGGCGGAACTGGAGGCCTCGCATGCGAAGCTGCGTCTGGCCGAGCGTCTCGCGTCGATGGGAACCCTCGCCGCGGGACTCGGCCACGACATGAGCAACGTCCTCTTTCCCGTCCGCTGCCAGCTCGACGCCCTCGACGCCGAGGCGCTCCCGGTCAACGCCCGCGACGAGGTCGCGGCGCTGCGAAAGAGCGTGGACTACCTTCAGTCCCTCAGCGACGGGCTCCGCCACCTGGCGCTCGACCCCGATGACGATCAGGCTTCCGGTACCGTGACCTCGCTCTCGTCGTGGTCCCGGGAGATTCAGCCTCTCGTTCACTCGACGATTCCCCCGCAAGGGTCCCTGCAGTGGGCCATCCCCGACAACCTGCCGCCGCTGGCCCTTGCGCCGCACCGGCTCACCCAGGCCGTGTTCAACCTCGTGGTCAATGCCCGCGAGGCGACCGGCGGGCAGGGAACGGTGACCGTACGGGCGACCCCGCTCCCGGACCGACGCGGCGTGCGTCTCAGCGTGAGCGACGACGGGCCCGGCATGCCGGAGGAGGTCCGCCGACGCGTCCTCGATCCCTTCTTCACGACGAAAAAGAGAGGCCTGTCCACCGGCCTCGGTCTTGCCCTCGTCAACGGCGTCGTCAGGTCGTCCGGCGGCACGCTGGAGATCGAATCGGCGCCGGACCGCGGCACGACCGTGTCAATGTGCCTGCCCGCCGCCGGCGGCTTGGTCGTGGGGGCCAGACCGGCGCCGAGGCGGGCCGTAGTCTCGGTTCGGAACCGCAGAACGGCCGGGGTCGTGTCCGCGGTGCTGGAGCTCGAAGGGTTTGAGGTCATCACCGCCGACGGCGGCGACCCGGACGGCAGCGACCTCTGGGTCGTCGATGAGTCGAGCGTGGAGCCGCGGGCGGCCCGGCAGTACCTGAGCCGCTCGAGGAGGCGCAACGTGGTCGTCCTCGGCGAGGCGTCCGACGAGTGGGTCGGCGTGGGCGCCAGCGTCGTGGCCGACGGTGGATCGATGCACGGCATCCAGGAGGCGATTCATTCGCTCGATTCGACCCCGACGGAGGACCCGCGATGAGCCGCGGATCCGTGCGGATTCTGTGTGTCGACGATCACGAGTTCCTCGCCGAGGGGCTCAAGCGACGGCTCGGTCTCGAGCCGGACATGGAGCTCGTCGGCTGGATCGACTCGGCCGAGCACCTCGTGCAGCAGGTCCGACGCAGCCGGGCGGATGTCGTCCTGCTCGACATCGAGATGCCGGGGCCGGACCCGTTCGCGGCCATGGCAGACCTGCGCCGCCGCCATCCGGAGGTCCGGACGGTCATGTTCAGCGCCTACGTGCGAGACCACTATCTCGACGCGGCCACGAAGGCGGGCGCCTGGGGCTACGTCTCCAAGAGCGACCCGCCGGAGACCGTGGTCGAGGCGATCCGCAAGGTGATCGGCAACGAGTTCGCGATGGGGCCGACGGTCAGGGATCGCTGCACACCGCGGCCGAAGCCCGGCCAGGGCGCCGATCAGCCCCCGTCGCCGCTGGATCGGCTCACCCCGCGGGAGCTTCACATCCTGCGGATGATCGGCAAGGGCATGTCGCGGACGGACATCGCCACCGCGATTCACCGCAGCCCCAAGACCGTGGACAACCACCGGTCAGCCATCATGAAAAAGCTCGGCATCCACGAGCGGGGCGAGCTGACCCGCTTTGCGCTGCGTGAGGGCCTGACCGAGGCCTGAGCGGACCGTCACTCCCGCCGCGTGCCCGTGTCCAGGCCGAGCTGGTCGAGGTGACGCTCGTCGCCGAGGCCGTTGAGGTTCCAGTACTTGACGCGGGCGGTGCCCGTGAGCTCGGCCGACTCAGCGGCCTCCCGGGCCCGGGGCCCCCCGGCCGTGGACTCCCACTGCCACCGGACGATCCGGTGGGGGTGTTCGCTCTCCACGTGGAACCGGCCCTCGCGGCCGCCGTCCACACGCACGACGTAGACGATGGTCCGAAACTCGCCGGCAGGCACGGTGATCGTCTGCATCTCCTTGAGCCGTTCGATGTCCGCCGTGGTCCAGGCGAGGGAACGGTGGACGAGCCGCCGATGAAACGCGCCGGGAAGGAAGGGGACCGAGATGCGCTCGCCGGCGGCCAGGTACGGTCCGCGGAGCCCGCGGAGCAGAATCAACAGGTTGTCTTCCGCCACGCCGCGCGGCGGGGCGTCGAGCGTCCGCGACGACGACTCGTCCTCGAAGTA
This sequence comes from Phycisphaerales bacterium, assembly GCA_041580235.1. Taxonomy (GTDB): domain Bacteria; phylum Planctomycetota; class Phycisphaerae; order Phycisphaerales; family SM1A02; genus JADFOJ01. Next base: position 10,338 of record JBFGEG010000075.1, on the reverse strand, counting down.
GCTGAAGATCTGCTCCCGGATGGACCGCGGGTCGAAGATCAGCTCCTCGTAGACGTGGCCGCACCACTCGGCGCTGGTGAACGACACCTTCACGGGCGAGAAGTCGTCGCTGCGCACAAAGACCGACGTCATCGTGTTGTAGTCGTAGATCCCCGTCTGGAAGTCCCGCACGAGGTTGAGCTTGAGCGCGTCGAACGTGTCGGCGGGATTCCGGCCGGGCGCGTCCGCCTTGACGCGTTTGGCTTCGCTGAAGGGCTCGGTCACGAAGATCGCCACCGCCTGGCCCTCGCGTTTCTGGCCGTAGCGGGTGACCGACCACCGGTAGCCGTCAAGCTCCGCCTGCCCGTCGTGCCAGTGAGCGCTGAAATCCGTCTGCGCGACGACGCCTTGCGTCAATGCGATCATGAACACGAAGGGAATCCGGGTCTTCATGGGCTCACTCCTGGTTGTCTGACAGGATATGCTCCCCGGCCGTGAGCAGATCGCCGGGAACAACCCCGATCGCCGCCGTGCTGGGCGTCACCTTCGTGTGCTCGCTGGGGACCGGCGTCTACTGGCACGGCATTCCCTTCATCGCCAAGCACACGTACGGCTTTGACCAGGTGCGCAACCTGCTGCTGTCGGCGGCCATGGGAGCGGTCTACACGCTCGGGGCGTTCACGGCCGGGGCGCTGACCCGCCGGCTCGAGCGGCGGTTGAGCCCGCGGAATGTCCTGGGCTCCAGTATTGCGGTGCTGTCGCTGGTGTGCCTGGCCCCGATCGCGGTGCGCGACCAGTGGGCGTTGTGGCTGGCGGCGCTGCTGGGAACGTACGTGACCTCGATCATCTGGCCGGTCGTCGAGAGCTATGTCACTGCCGGCCGGCACGGGCCCTCGATGCGCTCGGCGATCGGCTGGTTCAACCTGACCTGGGCGCCGGCGGTGGCCATTCCGCTGTTTGCCATGGCCCCGATCCTCGAGCGGCACGGGCAATGGGCGATCGGCGGGTTCGCCGCCCTCGGGCTGGTGGGGCTCGTCCTGCTCGCCCGGTTCGCGCCGCGGCCGGGCCACCACGACCCGGCCGTCGCCGATGACCACGTCGGGCCGGAGTATCGCCTGCTGCTGCGGTCGGCGCGGGTGCTGCTGCCCCTGAGCTACGTGCTCAACGCGGCCATGAACCCCATTCTGCCGTACCGATTCGAGGACCTGGGCGTCGAGGTGTGGTGGGAGACGCCGTCGGCCGCCACCTGGATCGTGGTGCGGGTCATGGCGTTCCTGCTGATGTGGCGTCTGGGCTTCTGGCACGGGCGGTGGGGGGCCCTGCTGCTGGGCGCGGTGTCGATGACGGGAGGGTTCGCGCTGGTGGTGACGGGCCCCACGATCGCGACCGTCCTGGCGGGCCTGGCATGCCTGGGCCTGGGTCTGGGCGTGATCTACTACGCGGCGCTCTATTACGCGATGGCCGTGGGCCGGGCACAGGTGGAGGCCGGCGGCACGCACGAAGGTCTCATCGGCGCCGGTTACGCGATCGGTCCGCTGGCCGGCCTCGCCGGTGTCGCCCTCGGAGGCGGGGCCGCCATCGTGGGATGCGTCTGGGGGCTGGTGGGTCTGGCCGGCCTTCCCGCGGTGACGCCGTACCTGGCGGCGCGCCGGCGACGACGCGTGTCGTCGGTCTCAGGCTGAGCGATCGCCCGGCACCGCGACGATCAGGGGCGTTCGGTCGAGCTCCGCCAGCAGCCACAGCAGATCGCACAGGTCCACGAACCCGTCATCGTCCAGATCGGCCCGGCACCGCGGCCAGTCGCAGGGACCCCATTGCCAGAGGTGCTCGACCACGTCGTCGTAGTCGACGAGTCCGTCGACGTTGACGTCGCCGGGGAGGGCCGGCTGCGGTCCAAGGTCCCCCGGCCCGGCGAGAAGGGCGGCGAGTCCGATGGCGAGCTGTGCAGCCACGACGTGAGCCATTGTTGCTGTCTCCCTTCGGCCACCCGGTCACGGCGGGCCAGCGATTGAGCGGAATCCGGCCAGAGCGCGGGCCGGTTATCCGCCCTGCGCGAAGGACGCGGCGCCGGAGCAGGCCCCCCAGCCGCCCACGATCATCAGGAAGTCCGCGATCCCCACCACGCCGTCGCCGTCGGTGTCGCCCGGGCACGGCGACGGGCACGGGCCCCACTGCCCCATGACCACCAGCAGGTCGGCGATGTCGACACCGCCGTCGCCGGTGACGTCGGCCGGGCAGGTGTCGGGGCACTTCTCGGCGATGATGTTGCCGCCGTTGTCCATCCACTCGCCCTCGATGGGGTTGGGCACGTCGTCACACGCCAGCGAGTCGGTCACGACCGGAACGCTGGCGAGGACGGTGGCCATCCCGCCGCCGGCGGTCCCCGCCGCGTTGCCGGAGAAGCTGCAGCCGGTCACGACCGGGCTGCCTCCGTTACGGAAAAACGCGCCGCCGCCAAGGTCCGCGGCCACGTTGCCGATGAACGCGCAGTCCACCAGGTTCGGGCTGCTGCTCTCGTCGCTGGCCACGCCCCCGCCGTCGTCGGCAACGTTGCCCAGGAAAGTGCACCCGGTCAGGGCGGGCACGCTCAGCTCGCAGTGAACCCCGCCGCCCTGGATCGCGACGTTGCCGATGAAGGTGCAGCCCGTAAGCGCTGGCTCGCTGCCGACGTTGGAGATGCCCCCGCCGTACTCAGCGGTGTTGGCTTCGAAGGTGCACCGCAGCAGCTGCGGGTGGCTGGCGGCATTGGCAAGGCCGCCGCCCCGGGGGGCGTGGTTGCCCGTGAACGTGCAGCGGAACAGATCGGGGTTGCTGCCGGCGATGTTTCGAATGGCGCCCCCCTCGGACCCCGCGGTGTTGGCGTCGAACACGCAGTCGCTGATGGCCGGCTGGGCTCCGGACGTGTTGAAGATCGCACCCCCGCGGCTCCCGGCGTCGTTGCCCGAAAAGGTGCAGCCCATGATCGTCGGTGCGATGGAGCCGGAGTTGTGCACGGCACCGCCCTCCACCGCGGTGTTGCCGGTGAATACGCAGTTGACGAGCGTGGTGGCGCTGCTGCGGTTGCGCAGGGCCCCGCCGCGAGCCGCCGCGATGTTGCCGTCGAAGGTGCAGGCCACCGCCGTGAGCACGGCGCCGGCGGGCACGAAGACGGCCGCCCCCTCGGAGCTGGCGGTGTTGGCGGCGAAAACGCAGTCGATGGCGGTGACGGTGGCGGCGTCGAGATACAGCCCGCCGCCGATCCCGAACGCGCCGCCGGCCGTGTTGGCGCGGATCGCGCAGCGGCTCAGCCGCAGGACGCCGTCGACGACGAGCACCCCTCCGCCGCGGGGTGTCGTCCCGTCGGCGCGGCCGGCGGTGATCGTGAGACCGTCGAGCACGGTGTCGGACCCCGTGCCCAGCGCCGTCAACACATGGAAGCTGTTGCCGCCGCCGAGCTCGCCGCTGAGCACCGTCTCGTACAGATCGACGTCGCGATCGTCGGGTGAGTCGCCGCCGGAAGCGGCCAGGCCGAGGTAGCCGCCGAGTATGAGTACGCCGTCGACAAGATCGAACGTGGCGTCACGATCGCCGGTCCCGTCAGGGACGGACTCGCTGCGATCGGGCCGGTAGATGCCCTGGGCGACGCGAATCTCGGCGGTGCCGCCGGTGGGATTCAGCGCGTCGGCGAGGAACCGGTAGGCGGTCTCCCAGCTCGCACCGTCACCGCCGGGCGTCGCGTCGTCATCGACGTAGCTCACGGTTCCGCCAAGCGCCGCGGACGAGCCCGCGGCCAGGGTGACGGCCAGCAACCAGCGCACGATGCTCTCCTTCAGCCAGGGCGCCAGTCCTCCACTGCACACCGTACGATTCGCGTTGCAGCGTCGAGTGCACCCGGTTCCCGGAACCTCCCAGGGCGGCTGAAGCTGTTCCATCTGTGCCAGGTGGGGCGGGGCATCGCGGCGCGGCGCGGTGACGGGCGGCGCGGCCTGATATGGTGACCCGGTGGATCCGGCGCTGTGGGCCATCCTCGGCTTTCTCGCGGCCCTGACCGGGCTCGGGGCGTGGTATGCCCGCCGCATCAAGACCGCCGAGGACTTCGCGCTGGCGGGGCGGCGACTGGGGGCCCCCGTGCTCACGGGGACGCTGGTGGCCACGTGGATCGGCACGGGGTCGCTGTTCAGCAATGCGGAGTTCACGGTGCGACACGGCGTGGCGGCGTTCTTCCTGCCGCTGGCCAGCGCGGTGGGCATCGTGGCCCTGTCGTTTCTTGCACCGAGGGCCCGGGCGCTGCCGGCGCAGACCGTTCCCCAGATTCTCGGCGTGCGTTTCGGCCTCATCGCTCAACGCCTCGGTGCGTTCACGCTCATCGCCGCCTACCTCATCATCGTCTCCTATCAGTATCGGGCCGGGGCCGCGGTCGCCCAGCAGATCTTTCCGGGGACGCCGCCCTGGGCGCTGACGGTCGGGTTTGCCGTCTTCGTCATCCTGTTCACGGCGCTGGCGGGGATGTTCAGCGTGGCCGTCACCGACGTCGTCTGCGGCCTGGTCATGACGTTCGGGCTGCTGGTGGCCCTGGGGCTGGTGCTGTCCGATGCCCGCGCGGCCGGGGTGACCCTGCCCCCGGCCATGCGAAGCCTCACGGGCGATCAGAATCTCGTGTTCTGGATCGGCGTGACGCTGCCCGCGTTCCTGCTGATTCTCGGCGACGCCAACATGCACCAGCGGTTTCTGTCGGCCAGGGAGCCGGCCACGGCGCGGCGGGCGGCGGTGGGCATGTTCTTCGGCGTGCTCGTCGTGGACTGGGCGATCATCGGCGTGGCCCTGGTGGGAGGCCTCCTGCTGCCCGAACCGCCGGCCAACCCCGGTCACGTCGTGGTCGATGTCGCCTTCAAGCTCGTGCCGGTGGGGATCGGGGTGCTCATTGCGGCGGCGGCGGTGTCGATCATCATCTCGACGGCCGACTCGTACCTGCTCGCCTCCGCGGCATCTGCGGCCGGCGACGTCGTGGAGCGTTTCCGTGCACCCCGCTGGCAGCGGACCTTTGTGGTGGTGCTGGGGCTCGCGGCGCTGGGCCTTGCGTTTACAAGCGACGAGTTCTTCTCGGTCGCGATCTACGCGTACACGCTCTACGGCGCGAGCCTGACGCCGGCGGTGCTGCTGGCGCTGCTGCGGCCGCGGACAACGCCGGCGACGATCATCGCCGGGATGTGCGCGGGGCTCGCCACCGCCCTCCTCTGGAAACTGGGGCTGTGGCGCGAGTGGCTCGCTGCGCCGTGGAGCGATCTGGAGCCGGTGATCCCCGCTCTCGCCGCGAACGTGCTGGCCATGCTTGTCGCAGCGCTGTTGACGCGGATGCGGCCCGAAGCCTGATCACGACCACGCTTCGAGCTCGGGCGGCACGAGAGTCCAGAACCGACGCAGACGCTGCAGCGAGCCCTCGATCCGCGGGGGCTTGAGCGGGCCGCGGTACACCATGCACAGGCGGCCCGGCAACGTGTGTCACCGCACGCTCGGCTTGGAGACAAGAAAGGCCTGCATCTCCGGCGACAGCAGCGCGATCGCGAAATCGTCGTCCACGGTCCGCACCTTGAGCCGGCGATTGAACTGCTCGCTCTCGAGGGCGAGGTCCGGACGACGCCCCAGCCGCGCGGCGAGCCGGCCAAGGAGACCGCGGGGCGTGATGTGCAGCAGTGGCCACTCGGGAGCCGCACAGACATAGACGGTGTGGGCGACCTCGACCGCCCCCTGGCCGGTGTAGACCATGTAGCTGCTCTGGAAGAGCATCAGGGGCCGGTCGTCGAGCGCGCCCTCGAAGACATGCCTGATCTTGCCACGACGGGTGAGCTCAGGCACATGCTCGAGACGCCCGCGAAGACCATCGTCAACCTTGGCTCGATAGTCCAAGCCCAGACGCTCGGCAACCTGCGCTGCTTCCCGCTCCGCTCGCGACATGGCACATCGTATGACCGGTGCCACGGGCGGCACGGTCTACAATGCGCGCCATGACGCTGGTCGTCGACAGCATGCTCTCGCCGGAGGGGTCGGTGGCCCGCCGCCTGGAGGGGTTCGAGGTCCGGCCGCAGCAGACGGACATGGCGATCGCGGTCCAGCACGCCCTGGAGAGCCGCGGCCGGCTCGTCGTCGAGGCCGGCACCGGCGTGGGCAAGTCCTTCGCGTACCTGATCCCCGCCATCAAGCGGATCGTCGAGGACAAGGAGCGTGTCGTGGTCGCGACGAACACGATCAACCTCCAGGAGCAGCTCATCGAGAAGGACATCCCGCTGCTGCGGGCGGTCATACCCGATGAGTTCAGTGCAGTGCTGGTCAAGGGACGCAACAACTACGTGTCGCTGCGCCGGCTCAAGCTGGCCAGCGCCCGGCAGGACCGGCTCTTCGGTGACGATGACGCACGCCACTCGCTTCACGCGATCGAGGACTGGGCGTACCAGACCCGGGACGGCACCCTCGCCACGCTGCCGCCCCTTCGACGGGGTGAGGTGTGGGACTACGCCCAGTCCGACACGCACAACTGCATGGGCCGCCGCTGCCCCACCTACGACAAGTGCTTCTACCAGATGGCCAGGCGGCGTATGGAGAACGGCGACCTGCTCATCTGCAACCATGCACTGTTCTTCGCGGATCTCGCGTTGCGGGCCCGCGGCGTGGGCTTTCTGCCGCCGTACCAGCACGTCATCGTCGACGAGGCGCACGCCGTGGAGGACGTCGCGGCCCAGCACTTCGGCCTGAGCCTCTCCGAAAGCCGGGTCGGCCACCTGCTGAACCTGCTCTACAAGTCACGCAGCGGCCGGGGCTTCCTCGCGACCATGACGACTCGCCCCGGCGCCGAGAGGCTGCGTGAACAGACCATCGAGCACACGATGCGTTGCCGCGGGGCTGCGGACGAGGTCTTCAGGAGCCTGTGGACGTGGTCACAGCAGCACGGCCCCGACAACGGGAGGATCCGCGAGGCCGGGGTCGTTGCCAACGGCCTCAGCGACCACATGAAGGACCTGGCGTCGACGCTGAAGCTTCTGCGCGAGCAGGCCGCCTCCGAGCCCGACGAGTACGAGCTCAACAGCTACGCCCAGCGGGCCACGGACATCGCCGAGGACCTGACCGTCCTGCTGGATCACGGCGTGGCCGACAGCGTGTACTGGCTGGAGACTCGGCAGGTGGGCGGCCGGCGGGGGTCACGTCCGCGGGTGACCCTCAGCTGCATGCCGATCGAGGTCGGCCCGATCCTGCGTCAGGGCCTGTTTGATCGTGAGATCTCCGTCGTCCTGACCTCCGCCACGCTGGCCACCGGCCCCGGCGACTTCTCGCACCTGCTGCGGCGTCTCGCCTGCGAAGAGGCCCGGACACTGCAGCTGGGCAGCCCCTTTGACCTCGCCTCACAGATGACGCTGATCATCGACTGCACCATGCCCGCTCCCAACCACCCGCGGTACGTGGAAGCCCTGGTGCCGCGAATACAGCAGCAGGTGCTGGAAACCGGCGGCGGGGCGTTCGTGCTGTTCACCAGCTTCAGCATGCTCAACCGCGCCGCCGAGACGCTGCGGCCCGTCCTGGCCGAGGCCGGCATCCCCATGCTCGTCCAGCAGCAGGACGGACCGCGCGGCCTGATCCTCCGCCGGTTCCGGGACGACGAGCGTTCGGTGCTTCTGGGCACGTCCAGCTTCTGGCAGGGGGTGGACGTGCGGGGCAGGGGGCTGCGCAACGTGATCATCACACGGCTGCCCTTTGACGTGCCCGACCGGCCCCTGCTGGAGGCCCGCCACGAACGCATCAAGCAGCGGGGCGGCGATCCATTCACCGAGGACCAGATCCCCAAGGCGGTGATTCGCTTCAAGCAGGGGATTGGCCGGCTGATCCGCTCGGCCTCCGACTCGGGCCGGGTGGTCGTGCTGGACCCGAGAATCGCCACCCGCCCCTACGGCCGCCGGTTCCTGGCCGCGGTCCCGGAGGGGGTCCGGGTGGAGCAGATCGAAGAGGTCTGGGACGAGTGAGGCCGGTTGCCGCACTGGTATGATTCTCGCTCTTCACGGAAGCGAGGATCGATGCTCGGCAAGGTTTTCAAAGCGTACGACATCCGGGCGACCTACCCCAAGCCGCTCAACGAGAAGCTGGCGTGGCAGATCGGCTACGCCGTCGCCCAGTTCGTGACCGGCGAGGCGAGGGAGGCCGGCTATGACGATCCGATGATGCGTCACGTCATCGTGGGACGCGACATGCGCAAGAGCTCGCCCAGCCTCGCCAAGTCGCTCAAGGAGGGCATCCGCGATTTCGGCGCGCATGTGATCGATGTCGGCAAGGTGGACACGCCGTTTATCTCATTCGCCATCAACCACCTGGGCTGCGCCGGCGGCGTGCAGGTCACGGCCTCGCACAACCCGGCGAACTACAACGGCTTCAAGGTCTCCAAGATGCTGGCCAGGCCCGTCGGCATGTCCACGGGCCTGGAGGAGATCCGGCGGTATGCGGCGCTGGTGGATCGTGACAAGCTCGTGCCCAAAAACGGCCGCGAGGACACCCGCGATCTCTGGGACGCCTACCAGCAGCATGTGCTGCAGTTCCTCGACCCGTCGATCGTCGACGGCTCCCGGACGATCAAGGTCGTCATCGACGCCTCCAACGGCATGGCGGGAACGATGGTGCCCCGGGTCTTCGACGGCATCGACGGTCTCGACATCACGCGGATCAACTTCGACAACAGCAGAGGCGAGTTCGTCCACGAGCCGAACCCGCTCGTCGAAGCGAACCTCCAGCAGCTTCGCGAGAAGGTGGTTGGCGTGAACGCCGACGTCGGATTCTGCTTTGACGGAGACGCCGACCGCTGCATGGTCGTGGATGAGAACGCGGACATCGTGGGTTGCGATCTGCTCACGGCCTGGCTCGCCCGGGACATCCTGACGCGGCGCCCCGGCTCGGCCATCGTGTACGACCTCCGCTCCAGCAAGTCTCTGCCGGAGATCATCGCCGAGGCCGGCGGCAAGCCGGTTCGATCGAGGGTGGGGCACGTCTTCATGAAGGCGAAGATGGCCGAGCACGACGCGATCTTCGGCGGGGAGCTCTCGGGCCATTTCTACTTCCGCGAGAACTTCTACGCGGACTCCGGAGCGATGGCCCTGGCCATGGTGGTCAGCGCCCTGGCCCGCGCCGGCACACCCCTGAGTGAGCTGATCCGGCCGACACGACGCTATGCCCAGTCAGGGGAGATCAACTTCGAGACCGAGGACAAGGAGCTGGCCCTCGAGGAGCTCCAGGAGGGCTACCCCACGGCCGCCGTGGACGACCTCGACGGCATCACGCTCGACCTCGGGCCGTGGTGGTGCAACGTCCGGCCCAGCAACACCGAGCCGCTGCTGCGTCTCAACCTCGAAGGCGCCGACCGCGAGACCGTGGACAGCCGCGTGGCCGAGGTCTCCCAGTACCTCGGCCGCCGCGTGGACAAGTGATCGCCTCTTCTATTCGCCGGGGATCGAGCTGATGACGCCTTCCCAGGGGCTCGACGCCGTCGCGTAGAGCTTTCTTGGTATGCGTCCCGCGCGAAACCCGTGATAGCCCGCCTCGCAGGCGGTTCTCATCGCGTGAGCCATACGCACCGGATCCGCGGCGTAGGCCACCCCGGTGTTGAGCAGGACGCCGTCGGCGCCGAGCTCCATGGCGACGGTGACGTCGCTGGGCGTTCCCACCCCCGCGTCGACAATGACCGGGTAGCCCGGCTCGCCGCCCTGGGCCGGGTCCTTGAGCAGCTCCAGAATGATCGCGATCGCCTCGCGGTTGGCAATGCCCCGGCCGCAGCCGATGGGGCTCCCCGCGGGCATGACGCTTGTGGCGCCCGCGTCGCGGAGACGGGCGGCCATGATGGGATCATCACTCGTGTAGCACATGACCGTGAAGCCGTCGGCGACGAGCCGGCGGCACGCCTCCAGGGTCCCCACGGGGTCCGGCAGCAGCGTCTTCTTGTCCCCCAGCACCTCGAGCTTGACCCAGTCCTTGCCGGGGTTACCGATCTGATCCAGCAGCTCCCGGCCCAGCCGCGCGACGCGGACGGCGTCCTCGGCCGTGAAGCATCCCGCCGTGTTGGGCAGGATCGTGTACCGCCCGGTGTCGATGAAGTCGAGCAGCGATCGGCCCTCGGAATCGACAAGCCGCTCCCGGCGCACCGCCACCGTGACGACCTCGGCCCCGGAGGCATCGAGTGCCTCGGCCATGATCTCGTAGGTCCGGTACTTGCCGGTGCCCACGATGAGCCGGCTGGTGATGGTGACCGGGCCGAGTCGCAGGGGCTCGACGGGGTTGGCCTGCAGCTGCTGGGTCATGATCTCTACCCGCCGCCCACGAGGGTGACGATCTCCACCGTGTCGCCGTCGGCCAGCG
>JBFGEG010000074.1:0-18554 GCA_041580235.1 Phycisphaerales bacterium | reverse complement strand
TTCGGCCATACCGGCCGGCACCTGGCCGGTATGGCCGGCCGCGACGAGCGGACCGTCCTGACGCAGGACGCGGTGATCGTGGGTGGGCTGCTACTCTGCATCATCGTGATGGTGATCGTGGCCCGATTGGCCCGCCGGGCCGTTGAGGAGGCCGTTTCCGCGGCCGGCGTCGATGAGCCGCCTCCCGATGAGGGCAGGCCGGCATGAACGCCCACCTGGTCTCCACGCTCGTTCTGATCATCCACTGGCTGATCATCGCGGGGCTTTCGATCCGCGTCATCATGAGGCGGACGCCGGTCGGCGTCTCGCTCGCCTGGCTCGCGGTGGTCTTCAGCATCCCGATTGTCGGAGCCGTCGTGTACCTGCTGTTCGGCGAGAAGCGTCTCGGTCGCCGGCGCGCGGCACGGATGGCTGGCAGCGTCGGCGACGTCAAGAATTGGCAGACGGCCCTGCGGCAACGCGCCGACGCGGCGGCGCCGCAAGCCGGGACCGTGGGGGAGTCGATGCAGCGTCATGCGGAGAGAGTCCTCGGATTCCCTCTTCTGAGCGGCAACGAGATCGAGCTCTTCGATGACTTCCAGTCCATCTTCGATGCGATCGTGGCGGATATCGACGGCGCCGAGCAGACCTGCCACCTCGGCTTTTACATCTGGAACGAGGGGGGGCGAACCAATGATGTGGTGGACGCACTGGCTCGCGCGGCGGCTCGCGGCGTGCGCTGCCGGGTGATGGCCGATGCATTGGGGAGCAAGGCCTTTTTCAAGGGCAAGCTCGTCCGGCGTCTGCGCGAGGCGGGCGTCGCCGTGGCTGCCGCCCTTCCCACGGGACCGGCGAAGACGATCTTCGCCCGCGCCGATCTTCGGAACCACCGCAAGATTGTGGTCGTCGACGATCGCGTGGCGTACACCGGCAGCCAGAACCTCGTCGATCCGCGGTACTTCAAGCAGGGATCCGGAGTGGGTCAGTGGGTCGATGCCATGGCCCGCGTCACGGGCCCCGTCGCCGCCGCCCTGGACGGCGTGTTCGGGTTCGACTGGTCGATCGAGACGGCCGGCGGCTTTGAGCCGCCGCCGGTCCCGGACAACGGGGGGCACGGGGGCTCGACCGTCCAGGTCGTCCCATCCGGTCCCGGCCTGCGACCGGAGGCGATCCACCAGCTTCTGTTGACGGCGATGTACTCCGCCCGTCGCGAGCTCGTCCTCACGACGCCGTACTTCGTGCCGGACGAGTCGATGCTGACCGCGATGCTCTCGGCCGCCCTGCGGGGCGTGGAGGTGACGCTGATCGTGCCGGCACGCAACGACACGCTGCTGGTCCGCTACGCCAGCGTCGCCCACTTCGACGACCTGATGTCGGCCGGCGTTCGCCTCGCGCTGTTCAAGGGTGGTCTGCTGCACACCAAGAGCCTGGCCATCGATAACGAAGTCGGCATCTTCGGGTCGGTCAACCTGGACATGCGGAGCCTGTGGCTCAACTTCGAGATCTCGCTGTTCGTCTACGACGCCCGGTTCACAGGGCGTCTCCGGGCGCTGCAGGACCGTTACCTGGAGGACTCCGATCTGCTCGAGCTCGACCAATGGCGACGACGCCCCGTGCGCCGCCGCTTCATCGAGAACGCGTTGCGCCTCGTCGGACCGCTACTGTGATCCCCCAAAGGAACATCGACCATGATCAACGGAGCGCACTCGATCATCTACAGCACGAACCCGGATGCCGACCGCGCGTTCCTGCGCGACGTGCTCGAGCTGCCCAACGTCGACGTGGGAGACGGGTGGCTCATCTTCGGATTGCCGCCCGCGGAAGTCGCGGTGCATCCTTCCGACAAGAACGATGTTCATGAGCTGTATCTCATGTGCGACGACATCGAGGCGCTCGTCGCGAAGCTCAACTCGTGCGGTATCGCGGCGAGCCCCGTCCAGGACCAGGGCTGGGGCCTGCTTTCAAAGCTGACGCTGCCGGGCGGAGGAAAGCTGGGCGTCTATCAGCCGCGGCACGCCCGGCCGGAGGCGATGAGTCTCTGAAGACCCGCGACGCACCTCGTCGTCGGCCAGCCGGGCGTTCAGATCTGCATGAACGGCTGGATTGGGGAACCGTTACAAGCTCTGCGGGAAGCGACGAGTTCGGCCTTCTCCTGCTCAGCGGCGGCAGCTTGATCGCTACTCGCTCAAGGCACGCATGAGCTGCTGAATCAGGATGTCAGCCAGATCGAGCCACGGCTGGGTCGTGAGCAGGCGTTGAAGATCAATCGCCTGCATCTCCTGCACGAAGTCGGGGGGTCGTGAGCCGTCCAGCGAGACGAGCACGATGGGCTTGCCCTTGGCGCAGGCCACACCCAGCTCAAACGCGCAGAAGGGCGAGGTCCGGGTTGCCTCCGACAGCAGGCCGACGAATCGGTCCTTTTCGTCAAGCGCCGCAAGGATCGTGTCCTGCCACCGTGTCCCCGGCAGAATCGAGTCAGCACACAGGAACAGGTCTGCACGAAAGTGCCGTCGGAGATAGGTCACGGCAGGGAGGATCAGTGCCTCGTCCTTGACGGCGTGCGACAGGAACGCCGATGTGAGGTTGACGGGAGGGACCATGTCTGCCGGGGCCGCGCCGTTATCGAGGATCGCCCGGATCCGCTGGAACGCCTCAACGGGGTCGGCCTCCGGCACGTCGACGATCCGGGATCCCGCAAAGTGCGGGCCCAGCAACCCACCGGCGACGCCCAGCGCGATGACGAGACGCTCGTCGGCGTGTGCCCGCCGCTGCACGGTGGCCGGGAATCCGAGGTCGGTTCCGTCCACGATCATCACGAGGCGGCCCAGGCTGGGCCAAGGGTCGCCCGGCACGAGCAGTGCGGCGCTGTAGTGAGAGGCGAGCTTGAAGGCCAGGTTCTGGTAGCGACGCGAGGCGCAGAAGCCCAGCTCCGCCCATGCCGAATCCGCCGCGCACGTCCATCCCTCCGCCTCGTGACTGTTGTCACACAACGGGTAGACAGCTGATCGTCCGCACACGCAGAGCTTCCGCGGCCGCCGTATCCGATCCGAGGCGCCGGACCGGTCGACTGTGCGCCGGACGTCGGTGAGCGCGGCCAGCAGCTCATCGGCGGACAGGTAACGCGCGGCGGGATCCTTCTGCAGGCACCGTTCGAGAACGCTTCGAAACTCGATAGGTACCTCGCCTTCTACCTCGGGTGGGGCTTCGGTCAGGATCGCCGCCAGAGTCTCCGCCGTCGACTGCCGAGCGAAGGCCGGGCGCCCCGTCACCATCTCGTGGAGCATGCCGCCGAACGCGAAAATGTCGCAGCGCGTATCGATCGCTTCACCGCGAACCTGCTCTGGGGCCATGTACTCAACGGTTCCGAGCAGAGCGCCCGCCCGTGTTGCCAGCTCCTGCGTCGTTCGCTCGTGGACGGCCGGGTTCGACAGCGCATCGTTGCGCACCAGCCCGAAGTCGAGGATCTTCACGTGCCCGGCCGAGTCAACGAACAGGTTTGCCGGCTTGATGTCGCGGTGGACCAGTCCCTTGCGATGGGCAGCGGCGAGTCCGTCGGCCGCCTCGATCGCGATCTTGAGCGCCTCGGGCCACGGCAGAGGTGATTGGCGAAGACGGCTCGCCAGCGTTTCACCTTCCAGCAGCTCCATCACGGCGAAGGTGCGATCGCCCTCGACACCGATGTCGTAGATCGCCCGAATATTCGGGTGTGAAAGGGCGGCGATCGCCTTGCTCTCGCGCTCGAACCGCAGCGCCGCGCCCGGGTCACTGGTCATCCGGTCGGCGAGGACCTTGATGGCGACGAACCGATCAAGCCGCGGGTCGCGAGCCCGGTAGACCTCACCCATCCCACCGGCGCCGAGCCGCGTGAGCACGCGGTACGGCCCCAGCATGTCGCCCTCAGCCAGTGACATCGCCCACCTCTCGACCCCGGTGAGCACTTGCGGCCGCGCCATTCTACCCATTCGCGTCAGATTGTCATCGGACCATTGCGGGGATGCCGCGACTCGATCAGTGCTAATGTACAGCTCATGAGCGTGAGAAGCCCTCTTCCCTGGGTCGTGGCCGGCCTCCTCATGCCGACACCGCTCGCGGCGAATCCTTCGCGCGAGGACCCGCCGCTCGATGAGCTCGTGCGGGTCGTGGGTCCCGGCGGAGAGAGCACGACGCTGGACGCGATGCTCGATGCGGTGGCGGACGCCGACGTCGTGTTCCTCGGCGAGACGCATCTCGACGAGGTGACGCACCGGGTCGAGCTGGCCGTCCTGGAGGGGCTGGCGGCGCGACGCGACGGCCGGGTGGTGCTGGCCATGGAGATGTTCGCGACCGACGTGCAGCCGGTCATCGATCGCTACCTGGCGGGCGAGATCGACGAGCAGGGGTTTCTGCGCGAAGCCCGCCCGTGGAAGAACTACCGCACGGGCTACCGGGCGCTCGTCGAGCACGCCCGCCTGCACGGTCTTCCCGTGATCGGCTCGAACATCCCGACCGACCTCCGCCGCACGATCGCCATGGGTAAGAAGGAGGCGTTCGAATCACTCACCGCCGAGCAACGGGCCCTGGTCCCGCCGCGACTCCATCCCAACAGTCGCGAGTACTGGCAGCGTTTCCAGCACGCGGTCGCCGGTCACATGGGCCAGGACGACCAGGACGGCCCTCCGGACCCGTCCTCCTTTCTCTACAGCAGCCAGAGCCTCTGGGACAACACGATGGGGTGGTCGTGCGCCCGGGCGCTGGAGCGTTACCCCGGCTTCGTCGTCCTGCACGTCAACGGGGGCTTTCACTCGAAATATGGCCAGGGCACCGTCGAGCAGGTCCAACAGCGGCGTCCGGGCGTGGACATCGCGACCATCTCGGTGAGACCGACCAGCGACCTCACGACCGTCGACGTCCGGGACGCCGGCCGGGAGGCCGACTTTCTCGTCTTCGCCGAGGCCCGCGCCCGCGGCGTCCAGGAGGGCTTCCACGCCGTCAACGCGTCGCGCGAGATCCGCTACCGGGTCCGGCTGCCGGAGGCGGCGAGCACGGCAGCGCCCGTGCCGCTTCTTATCTGGCTGACGGAGGAGGGGCTCCGCGCCGCCGACGCCGAAGCCTACTGGCGGGCCGTGCTTGGCGACGCGGCGTCGGTGGTGGCGATCGAGCCCCCGTATCTTCAGGTCGAGGAGGATCTGCACCTCGGCGGGAGGTGGTACTGGAACGAGACGTTCCACGACGACGTCGGGGCGAGCGTGCAGGCGCTCGAGCGGATCCTGGCCTACGTGACGAAGCACTTCCCGGTGGATCCGTCACGCGTCGTAGTCGGCGGGGCCGGGACCGGGGCCACCGTGATCCTCGTGGCGGCCCTGCTGAGCGACCGGTTGCCGGTGTCCGCGCTGGCGCTCGATCCGCGGGAGACCGCCAAGCTCATCGAGGTCACGCTTCCGGATCTGCCGCCGTCCACCATGCGTCTCACCGTGCTCGTCGAGGAGCCGGACGTTGAGCGCTGGGAGAACACGTGCCGCGGGTACGCCTCGGCCGGTCTGGAGGCGTCGGT
This sequence comes from Phycisphaerales bacterium, assembly GCA_041580235.1. Classification (GTDB taxonomy): domain Bacteria; phylum Planctomycetota; class Phycisphaerae; order Phycisphaerales; family SM1A02; genus JADFOJ01. The sequence goes on along the minus strand of JBFGEG010000074.1, from coordinate 13,045 downwards.
GGTCAGCGTCGCGGGTGATGGCTACGCCGAGTCGCAGCATCTCGTTCGGGCGGCGCTTGGCCTCGATGATGGTTCCACACCTGCGCTGCCGCTCGATCGCGACGGCCCGCACTCGGACTCGCCGCTGCAGCGTCACTGGTCCAGACTGCACGCCCTGGGCGGGTCGCCGCCGTCTTCGGGGCCGATCAGCGTGGCTGACCTCGGCGGCGCGGACGCCATCCCCGTCCCCGCCGGACCGTTCGGTGGATCGACGGTCGTCGTCGTCGGCGGTCGGGCGACTGAGGCGACGCGCCGCGGCTGGCGGGAGCTCGCGGAGTCCGGCGCCATGCAGGAAACCCACGGGCGCTTCCACCGTCTCGTCGTGGCGTTCGAGGACGAAGCGCCGCGACTCGCCGATGTCCTGGCTGAGCTCGAGTCGAAGGGCCGGCGCAACGTCTTGATCGTCCCCGCCGTGTTCTGTGCGACGCCCGAGACCATGCGTGAGCTTCGGGAGCAGGCCGCCGGCTACCGCGATCGGATGACGCTCACGTGGCTGCCTGGACTGGGCGGCAGCTTACCGCGGTGACCGGCGGAGCGATCTGCTCCTGGCCACTTGATCGTGGGTCTCGAGGCTCCTGTGCCCTCAGAGCTTTGAGAACCGCGGCACCGCTCACTGCCCCGCCGGCGCGGGTCCTGCGTCCGAGAATCCGGGTGCCGCCACCGGCCGCGAGGCAAACCCGGCAGAATTATCGTTCAGCGCGGCCCGCGATCGAGCCTACCGCGAGGTCGCACCGTAACGGGACGCTCATCTGGCCGATCACCACCGGGAGCTTTGCCCCCGGGGAACCGAGCCCATGCCGCAATCGAGATCGGCCCGGATCGCTCACGCACGCCGCATCCCGGCGGTCGCTGCGCTCATGCTGTTCGCATCACCGGCCGCCGCCCAGGTGTTCAACTACATCGACCCTCCGGTGGACGTCAGCCCCAGCACCGCTTCGACCTGGGAGGACGTGCCGGTCGCGACCTGGGTCCCGGTGGGCGCGACGGGCGTGATCGTCCAGTTCGTGGCGACCCCCAGCGACCGCGTCTACGGCATCCGCGAGAACGGCTCCACCGACACGTGGATGATCTCGCACGAAACGGCCCAGCTCAACAGCATCGGGTTTCTGATGACCGGTCTCGACTCGAACCGGATCTTCGAGGTCTACGCCGAGGACACCGCGATCAAGACCTACCTGGTGGGCTACACGATGCCCGGCGTCACGTTCTTCACCAACGCCATCGACAAGTCGCTCTCGACCACGGGCAGCTATCAGGACATCGATATCAGCGCCGACACCGGCGCCGAGACGGCCATCGGCGCTCTGATCACGATCCGCAACACCAGCGGCAGCGCGAGCTTTGCTCTGCGGATGAAAGGATCGGCTGACGACCACTACAAAGAGATCAAGGCCCGAAAGGCCTCGACGGCTCTCATCGGCGTTGACGGCAGCGAGGTCTGCGAGCTCAAGATCGGCAGCACCTCCCTGGACGCCTATCTCGTCGGGTACGTGACCGACGGCGCCGTGTTCCTGACCAACGGCGTGGACAAGTCGACGGCGACCACCGGCAGCTATGTCAACGTCGACATCACAGCTGACATCGGAACCGATGACGCCAACGGGGCCATCCTGGAGCTCGTCAGCCAGAGCAACGCCAGCCTCGAGTTCGCCCTGCGCAAGGAGGGAGCGACCTACGACTACAACGGCGTGACGAAGCACGAGTGGGGCATCGTCTCCATCGACGACAACAACCTGTTCGAGCAACACATCGAGACCGACAACAAGGACATCTTTCTCGTCGGCTATACACTCGGCGATATCGCCAATCACCGGTCGATCGGGACCAACACCGGGACTCTGTACTCCGTCGGCGATGCGACAATCGCGCTGGATTCTCGCACCATCACCTTCGGGGGCGGAGCGAGCCTGCCCACGAGCGTCGGCCGCGGTGACAAGGTCACCATCGGCGGCGACACCTACTTCATCAAGAAGAAGAACTCGACGACGCAGGTGACGGTGCACGATCCTTCACCGAGCACCCACACCAACGCCGCCTACACGATCACGAGGGCCTACAACGATTTTCAGTCCTGGGAGACGGCCCGCCAGGGCAATCTCGTGGCCGACAACCGGCGCGAGGTCGGTGTTGCGTACAACGACGGTGTCTTCACGCCCAGCAGCTCGATCACGATCAGCGGCTCGACGACGGACAGCACGCGCTACATGATGATCACCGTCGCTGAAAGCCAGCGGCACTCCGGCATCGCCGGAACAGGCGTCGTCATCAGCGGCACTGGCCACGGCAGTCGGGTTATCGTGGTCGAGGACGAATACACCATCGTGGAGTGGCTGGAGATCAAGACGTTCGCCACCGACGCCATCAGGATGACCGATACACCGAGCTCCGACGGCGGTCTCATCCAGAACGTGATCATCCATGACTTCGTCGGCGCCACGCGGGGGGTCAACATGCAGTCGGACTGCACGTTGCGCAACTCGATCATCTACAATGGCCGCTCCGGAATCCGTATCCAGGACGGGGCGAACGGCATCGTCGAGAACACGACCTTCTATGACATGACCCAGGAAGGGGTCGATGGCTCGGGCACCGCCGCCTCGATCACGGTCCGCAACTCGATCTCGCTGAATGGCGCGGTCGTCGACTTCGACATGGCGTCGGTCGCATACTTCGACTACAACATGTACTCCACCCTCGCGGGGACGTCGCCGGGAGCCAACGACAAGAGCCCGCCCGTGGATCACGACGACCTCTTCATCTCGGTCGTCGCCGGCTCGGAAAACCTGCACCTCGAGGACAGCGGCAATGACGCGGTCGGCACGGGCCTGGACCTCTCCAGCAGCTTTACGACCGACATCGACAACGACACGCGAATGACTCCCTGGGACATGGGGGCCGATCAGACGGCGGCTGCGGTGCTCACGGTCTCCTCCGGTCAGAACCAGTCGTTCACCGTGGGTGATCCCGCGACGCTGATCAGCCCGATCACCGTCACGGACGCGGGTGACACGCCGCTGATCACTGCGGCCAACGACATCCGCATCATGATCCCCGCCGGATTCGACATGGACTGGGACATCTTTGACACGGCGGCGACCATCACGGGGTCGGCCGCGGCCAAAGTCTCGTCCACCGTCTCCTATGAGGCCTCCGACAAGACGCTGGTCATCGACGTGACCACCGACTTCGCGGCCAGCGACTCGATCGCGATCTCGGACCTGAACTTCAAGAGCTTCGGCAGCGCGTCCTCCGCGGACAACCTGGAGCTGGACGTCACCAACGACGCGGTGGCGGATGCCACCGACGACAAGACGATCACGATCGTCTCGCCGCCGGTGACGGAGAACACGCTCGTGTCGTGGAAGGAGATCAAGCCGGGCCCAACGGCGCCGCCGCCCGCCAGCACCATCACGTTCGACAGCGTCACGACGGATGTCTCCTCGACCGATCGAAGCAGCGCAACGTTCTCCCACACCGTCGGTGCGTGCACGTGCTGCGAGGATCGGGTGCTGATCGTGGTGTGCACGACCCGCGGCGACCAGGGCTGCACGGGCGTCACTTACGACGGCCTGGCGCTGACCCAGGCCATCAGCGAGCAGGCGAGCACCGATCCGGGCAACGAGTGGGTGTCGATCTGGTACCTGACCAACCCACCGACGGGCACGAACACGGTCGCCGCGACCTTCGGCATTCTCGAAGCTCCAACGCTCGTGGCCGCCATGAGCTACTTCGGCGTGGATCAGCTCGATCCGATCGGGGCCTCCGCCGGCGCGTCGAGCACGTCAAGCAACAGCACGGTGACCGTCAACATCACGACCACGGTCAACGACTCGGTGGTGGTCGGTGGTCTGGGGCACCACGGCGGGGACACCGATCCGCATGACCCCGGCCCGCAGATCACCACGGAGCACTATGACGAGGTCAGCGGCGGCGCGACCTCCTCGGACAGCGGGTACGCCGGGGGCGAGATCATCACCACCACGGCCGGGTCCTACACGTTCGAGTGGACGGGCAACGCCAGCGACGACTGGGCCATCGCCTGCGTGGAGCTCAAGCCGGCGTCCTGACGGGTTCTCCTCGTGCAGCAACACCGACTTCCCGCGATTCATGCGGAATACGGCCGCCCCCGCCTGTGACTACAATCCGGTCACCACAACCGGGAGCCACGGGTGGGAAGGACAAGAGCGGTTCTGGTCAGCCTGACGGTCGCGGCCTTCACGGGCGGCGGGCTGCTCGCTGCGCCGGGGCCATCGGCGGATCCGGCGGTGCTCATGAAAGCCCGCGAGAACCTCCGGATCAGCCAGCTGACCCTGCATCGCATCGAGCGTGAGCTGGAGGTGCTTCGCCGTCGACCGCAGATCGACCCCTCGGTGCTCGCCGACTACTCGATCTATCTGCTGCGGGTGCGCAGCTTGACCGAAGCGCACGGCAAGGTCGTCGAGGCCATGGAGGCCGTGAACCCCCAGGTGCCGCCCGTCGCCCCGGCCGCTTCATGGCCTCAGGTGGAGCCGTTCCCGTTTGATCCGGCCATCCCGGAGCCGATCGATGAGCTGTCCCGGCTCCAGCGGGAGTTCGTCGCGTCCCTGGAGGCGTTCGACACGTTTCTGCTCGAAGAGCAGTACAAGGCGCAGCGGGCGATGGAGGATCTCGCCGATGCGTCGTCGCAGGAGATGACCGATTTGGCCCGGGAGGCCGCGGCGGCGGTCGAGCGGCTGCGTGCCAAGGGCATCGAGGTTGAAACCGGTTCCCCCTCGGACGGCGCGAATGGCGGGTCGCAAGGTGCTGCGGGCGAGACGCCGGGCAGCCCCGGCGCCCCCGGCGCCCCCGGTGACGCCACGGGCGAGCCCGGCAGCCCCGAGCAGCACCCCAACGGCCGGCCCGGCGAGCCGGCGGCCGAAGGTGCGAGCACCCGGCCGGCTCAGGACGAACCGGGCGAGGGCCCGACCCACTCCGGGAATGCAGGCGATGCAGGCGACACGACCACGGGCAGCGGCGGCGGCGCTTCGGGGTCAGGCGATCCAAGCGGCTCGCCGGCCTCCGGTGTCTCGGGACCCGCCCCGGATGACGGGTCCGGCCCGACGCCGCCGGAGACGCGGCCGCCGGCCGATGACGACGACATCGTCGCACGGCAATTGCGGGAAGCGGCCGAGAAAGAGACCGATCCGGAGCTGAAGAAGAAGCTCTGGCAGGAATACGACCGGTACAAGGGGCTCTCATGAGCGTGTTGCGTCGTCCGCGAAATCACGGCCTGACGGCACTGATCGTGGTGAGCCTCGCCGCGGGCTGCTCATCGGTTCCGCCGGGCTATCAGCTGGTGAGACCCACGTCTCTTGACCAGGCCGTGCAAGAGGTCCCCGAGGATCAGCTTCTCGACGTCGGCGTGGAGATCAGCGAGGCGCGGGCGCTGAGCGAGAAGCAGCTGGAGAAGCTGGGCACGAACACCGACATCCGCAAGTCCGAGTGCCGGTACATCCCGTACCACCTCAAGACCACGCTTCAGCAGAGCAGTCATTGGGGAGCGGTCCAGGTCGTGCCGCCGGAGGGTGAGGTCGTCGACCTGACGATTTCGAGCGAGCTGGTCAAGTCCAACGGTGAAATGCTGCAGCTCGAGGTCAATGCCGTGGATGCGGCGGGCCGCGTGTGGCTGAGCCGCAAGTACCACGCGCAAGTCAAGCAAGGGCACTACACCGACACGTCGCAAGGTGAGCGCGAGGCCTTTCAGGATCTCTACAACACGGTCGCCAACGACCTTGCCGCCTTCAAGCACACGCTCCCCCCGGCCACGATCGCGGACATCCGCACGGTGTCGAAGCTCCAGTTCGCTCAGGAGTTCGCCCCGGAGGCTTTCGACGATTACCTGTCGGAGGACGAGCAGGGGCTCGTGGTGGTCCAGCACTTCCCGGCGCAGGACGATCCGCAGATGGAGCGAATCGAGCTGATTCGCGAACGCGACAACATGTTCGTGGAAACCCTGAATCAGTACTACGAGGGGCTCTACCTGAACATGTGGGAGGCGTACGAGAACTGGCGGCAGTTCAACCTCGTCGAGCAGGTCGCCCTGCGCGAGGCCAAGAAGGAAGCGTTCTTCAGGACGGTGACCGGCATCCTGATGGTCGCCGCCGCCGTGGCGCTGCAGGTCGGAGACCTCTCACCCAGCGTCGGCGTCGCGAGCGGCGTGCTTCTGGCGGCGGGCGGCCAGGTGATCATCAGCGGTGTGAACATCTCCCAACAGGCGGACATTCACGCGGAGGCGATCCGGGAGCTCAGCGAGTCGTTTGGTGCTGAAATGCGACCGACCGTGCTCGAGCTGGAAGGCAAGCAGTACGAACTGACGGGCACCGCCGCCGAGCAGTACCGGGAGTGGAAGAGCCTGATGCGTCGGATCTACTACGAGGAAACGGGATTCGACCCGGATGTCACCAGATTCGGCTCCGCCGACCACGCTCCGGCGGAGCTTCCGGCGGTGCGCTGATCGGCGATTCCATGCAGCAGTTCACCCCCGATCTCCGGCCGGATCAGGTGCTCCAGGATCGGTTCGTCCTGCGCCGGCTCCTGCGGGCCGGCGCGTCGTCACAGCTCTGGTCGGCGCAGGATCTCCAGCTCGACACGCCACTGCTCATGCAGGTCTACTTCACGAACACGCTTCGCGAGCGCGGTGTTCTGGAGACGATCAAACGCGATGCGCGGCACTACCGCCGGCTTCGCCATCGGCACGTCGCGCGAATCCTGGATCTGCACGAGATGCAGGGAGGCCTCGTCGCTTCGATCGAGCCGCATGAGGGAGAGCTTCTGACCACGGTGCTGGCGTCGGGCGCCCCGATGCCCTACCGGTCCATGATCGAGAAGATCCGGCCCCTTGTCGAGGCGCTGCTGCACCTGCACGAGAGCGGCGGTGAGCACGGGCGGCTGGATCCTGATCACGTCCTGGTGGACACCGAGTCGCAGTGGATTCTGCTGCCCGGCGACGGAACGCGGCCCGCCCGCAGCGACATGAGGCGGCTGGGGCATCTGATGGCCGCGGCGCTGACCGGGGCGAACGAGCCGGAAGCCGATCGGCAGCTCAACGACACGGCCGAGCGTCTCGACAAGGGCAGGACGATCCCGGCCCTGCTCAACCAGCTCGTCAGTGACCTGCGGATGAAGGCGGCGGGGCTGCGGCCGGCGAGCATGCGTGACGTGCTGCACCGGCTCGATCAGCTCGAGAATTACGTCGAGCCGGGACCGGTCGCAGCGCCGGCCGCCGCGTTGCCGGAGAAGATCATTGCCCCGGCCGCCGAGAGAGCACGGACCCGGCCGGCCCTCCCGCTGGGCACGTGGGTGCTCGTTCCGGCGATCCTCGTCGTCGGCGCCGCCCTGTGGCGGACGACGGTACCGCGGCCGGCGGACCCGCCCGAGGCACCGGCCGCGGAAGGGATGCCGGCCGTCACCCCGCCCGCGACCATTGATCCGGCGGCCGCCGCCGCGGACGAAGCGCCGGCCCAGCGCACGGGCGCCGAGGAGGCCCTCGACCGTTACCTTGCCGTTCGTCACGACGCCGACGAGATCGGGGCGGCCGCCTGGGCCCGAGCGCCGTATGACGCCGCCCTCACGCTGGCCGCCGGGGCCGAGAAGTCGTTTCTCGACCGGCAGTACGAAGCGGCAACACGCGGTTACGAGCAGGCGACGGACGCACTGCAGCGCGTGATCGACACCGGCGACGAGGCGCTGAGCCGGCTGCTGATCGACGGCGCCGGGGCGCTGCAAGCGGCGGACGCGTCGAAGGCGACCGCGGCATTCGAGACCGCGTTGATGATCGCGCCCGACAGCAGCGAGGCCCGGATCGGTCTCCAGCGCGCCGCGACATTGGACGAGCTGCATCGGCTGCTGGGGTCGGGGCGAACGCACGAGAACGAGGGCCGTCTCGCCTTCGCCCACGCCGACTTTGCCGCCGCGGCGGAGCTGGATCCCCATTCCGGGGAGGCGGCGGCCGCCTACGACGCGATCAAGGACCGGCTGGCCTCCGATCAGTTCCTCACGCTGATGTCCGGCGGGCTCGACGCCTACCACCGCGGCGACTACACCGAGGCGCGGGCCCGCCTTGTCGAGGCGAGCCGCTTCCGGCCCGACGCGCCCCAGGTCACGCAAGCGCTGGCCATGGTCGAGGAGGCACGCCTGCGGGAGGAGGTCGAGCGTCTCCGCGGGCAGGGACTGGCCCACGAGCGCAAGGAGCAGTGGCAGGCCGCCCGGCACGCCTATCAGCAGGTGCTCGCCATCGACGCCTCGATTCAGTTCGCCCAGACTGGAACAGCCCGTGCCGAGACGATGATTCGTCTCGACAAGCACATGCGACACTACCTGGCCGACCCCGAACTGCTCGTGCGACGCGGAACCCGTGAAGACGCCACGCGTCTCGTGCAGGAGATCGAGGCGATGCCCGACCTTCCGCCCGGCCTGCGGCAGACGTACGCTCGTTTTGCCGATCAGGTGCGTCTGGCCAACACGCCCCGGCGTGTCGTGCTCCGGTCGGACGACATGACGCAGGTCGATGTCTATCGAGTCGGTCGCTACGGGACCTTCAGGTCGATCGAGCTGGAGCTGCTGCCCGGCATCTACACGGTCGTCGGGCGGCGAAAGGGGTACCAGGACGTCCGGCTGACGCTGCGGCTGGGTCCCGGCGACGAGGAGGCCCTGCTGGAGGTGGCGTGCGTGGAGCCGATCAGATGATCGACCAACCGGGCCCCGGCGACGGGCCGATCATCATCGAGCCGAGGGACTTCCACACTGCGGGCGGTTCCCGGAGCCGGCCCCGGCCGCTGCGTCGACGGCTGACGTTTTTTTTTTCTTGATCCTGTTCGGCGTGCTGGCGGCGGCCGGCTGGTTTGTGCTCACCGCACGGCAGGTCCGCCTGACCATTGAGCCGGCCCCGCAGCGGGTCGAGCTGGACGGTCCGCAGCCTCGTCTGCGGCTCCAGGGGCGGTACCTGCTGCGGCCGGGCACCTACTCGGTGCAGGCGCAGCGCCCCGGATACCACCCGCTCGAGGAGTCGTTCGTCGTCACCCGAATGCAGGACAACGTCTTTCATTTCATCCTGACCGAGCGGCCCGGGATCGTGAGGCTCGCCTGCGTTGGCGCCGACGCTGCCGAGATCTTCCTGCCGGGTGTCCGTGTCAGCGTCGACGGCCGCCTGCTGGGAGAGACACCACTGGAGGAGATCGAGCTGGACTCCGGCCCCCATGACGTGAAGCTCGAGCTCGAACGCTACCGGGACCTGGAGACGCAGATCGACGTCGAGGGCCGCGGGCGCCGCCAGGCCGTCACCCTCGAGCTGCAGCCGGACTGGGCGGACGTTCAGATCGAGACGCTGCCGGTGAGCGCCGACGTCCTGATCGACGGGACGTCGGCGGCCGCGACGCCTTGTCGGATCGAGCTGGGGTCCGGGCCGCATACCGTGGAGCTGAAGGCGGACGGGTTCGAGACGTGGCGACGCGAGCTGGTGATCGTGGCCGGCCAGCCCGTCTCCCTGACCGGCATCGTGCTCGAGCCGGCCAGGGCGCGGGTCCTCATCGAGACGGATCCGCCCGAGGCGCAGGTCCTGGTGGACGGGGCCTACGCCGGCCTGTCGCCGGTCGAGGTGGCGGTCGAGCCCGACCAGGATGTTCTGGTGCAGGTGGCGCGGGACGGCTATGAGCCCGAACGCCGCACCGTTACCGTCGGCACGGGGGCAACGACGCGGGTGTCGTTCGAGCTCACGTCACAGATGGGGATCGTCCGTCTCGAGGTCGTTCCCCTGGGAGCAACGCTGCACGTCGACGGCACCGTGTGGGGCGAGATGCCGCCGGAGATCATGCTCTCGGCGGCCCCGCATGAACTGGAGTTCCGCAAGACCGGCTACACGCCCGTGGCCCTTACGGTTCGGCCGCGGCCGGGGCTCACCGAGCGGGTCGTCGTGGAGCTGCAGCCGATCATGACGCGGCCCGCGGGGGGCGCGGAGGGCCGCGCCGCGGGCAACGGGTATCCGTTCGTGCTCATCGGTCCAGCCGCGTTCACGATGGGGGCGTCGCGAAGAGAGCAGGGCCGACGGTCAAATGAGACGCTTCGCGCGATCCGGCTCGAACGTCCCTTCCTCATGGGCACGCGCGAGGTCACCAACGAGGAGTTCCAGGCGTTCCAGGCGGAGCACCGGTCGGGCACCGTGGGCACGCTCGCCCTGGGCGGTGATGATCGACCGGTGGTCCAGGTGACCTGGGATGACGCGGCGCGGTTCTGCAACTGGCTGAGCGCGCGGGACCAGCTGCCTCCGGCGTACGCTGAGCAGCAGGATGGCGTGACGGCGGTGCGGCCCATGTCGATCGGGTACCGGCTTCCAACGGAAGCGGAGTGGGAGTACGCCGCCCGTGCGACCGAATCGGGGCCGCTGCTCAAGTACCCGTGGGGGTCGGGCTACCCGCCGCGGAAGAAGTCGGGCAACTTCGCCGATCAATCGGCGTCCACGATTCTCGGCCGGACGATTCCCGACTACGACGACGGGTATGCCGGCCCCGCCCCGGTGGCGTCGTTCGAGGCCAGCGTCCTCGGCTTGTACGATATGGGTGGCAACGTCGCCGAGTGGTGTCACGACTTCTATACCATTTACACCTACGATGCCCGGGAGGTCGCGGTGGATCCCATGGGACCGCAACGCGGCAGGCACCACGTCGTGCGGGGTTCGAGCTGGCGGCAATCATCCATCAGCGCCCTGAGATTCTCGTACCGGGACTACAGCGATCAGACCAGGGACGATCTGGGCTTCCGGATCTGCCGGTATCTCACCAACGTGGAGGCATCCAATGAAGAGCAGGATGACAAGTAGGGGTCTGCTCGGGCTGCTGGTCGGGCTCGCCGCGGCCGCGGGCTGGGCGGCGGCCGGCCCGCCCGCCGCCCCGGCCGGAGCCCAGCCGCCGCCCGATCCCAGCCCGCCGTCCTTCGCGCCGACCGAGCGGATCGACGTGGAGCAGGCCGTGGACTTCCCGTACGACATCTGAGCGTCGCCACCACCGCGGACACACCCATGAACGTCAAGCGTCCGATCCTCTCCGAGTTCATGTTCCAGATCCTGGCCCTGGTCGTCACGGCCATCGTCATCCACGCGTTGTACGTCACCGCCATACGGCCCCAGGCCGAGGAAACACTGCAGATGCAGCGAGCGGCGATGGCAGACGACCCGGACTACGTGCCGCAGCGCAGCTTCGCCCTTGTCATCCGCGACTTCGAGCAGGAGGCGTGCCTGATCCTCATGTTCTGGGCCTTCGCCATCATGGCGTCCAAGGGCCTGGCCGTCGCCCGGGCGAGGACGATGCTGCAGGACGATCTCATACCGCTCAACGAAGGCATGAGAATCCTGCCCGAGGACTCCCGGCCTCTCCAGCGCGAGCTGAATGCGCTGCCGGCTTCCCGTCGGGCAAGCCTGCTGCCGAGGGCGCTGCTGGCCGCCCTTCACCGCTTTGACTCGGCGCGAAACGTACAGGACGTCTCCGATGCGGCCCACGCGATCTGCGAAGCCGAAGGAGAGCGGCTGGATTCGGAGCTGTCCCTGATCCGTTACATCGCGTGGGCGATACCCTCGATCGGCTTCATTGGTACGGTGCGCGGCATCGGCGAGGCACTGGGACGGGCACACAAGGCGGTGCAGGGCGACATCGCCGGCGTGACCGAGAGTCTCGGAATCGCCTTCAACTCGACGCTCATCGCGCTCATCATCAGCATCGTGGTCATGTTTCTGGTCCACCAGTTGCAACTGGCCCAGGAACGCTACGTGCTGAACGCCGAAGCGTACTGCGAAGAGAAGCTGATCAGGCATCTGCATACGGGATGAAGGGATGAGCCTGCTGGCCATCGAGCTCAACGACGCGGGTGTTCGCGCGGCACGATCGGGCGAGGATGGATTGCTTGCGCTCGACGGGCAATGCACGTCGAGCCCGGGATTCGCGCGGATGCACAATGAGACGCTCGTCACCGGCGCGGCCGCCGCGCGGCAGGCGTGTCTCGCTCCGCGAGCCGTCCACAACCGCTTCTGGGATCTGCTCGACACGGAACCGATGGACCCCGCTGATCGACGATCACCGAATCGCGCCGAGGCCGCCTGCGTCCACCTGCAGCGGCTGTTCGAAGCCGTGCGGCGGCCCGGCGAGGAGTGTGTGATGGCGGTGCCGCCGTTCTACGCCCCCGAGCAATTGGGGATCCTCGCGGGAATCATTCGTGAGCTGAAGCTGCCGCTGAAGACGCTGGTCGCGGCGCCGGTCGCCGCCGCGGGCGGATCCGCGGTCGCCGGGACGGTGCTGCTGGTGGACCTGACCCTGCATCGCGGCGTGCTGTCGGTCATCGAGTCGGGGCAACGGGTGCGTCTCGTCCGAACGCGAGTCTGCGCGGACGTCGGGGTGGAGGCCTTTCGCCGGCAGTGGGTCAAGGCCATCGGCGGCGAGTTCGTCCGCAGGACGCGTTTCGATCCGCTGCACGACGCGGTCACGGAGCAGCAACTGCATGACGGGCTGGCCGAGGTGCTCGACGCCCTGGGCCCGGACGGAAGCCATTCGCTGCAGCTGGCAGCCGGATCGCTGGTCCACCGCGTGGCCGTGACCGAGCAGCTGCTGGCCCAGTCCGGCCACAGCCTCATGTTCTCTTTGTGCTCCGATGTGACGGCGGTCGCGGCAGCGTGCCGGCCGGCGGCAATCGTGCTCGCCTATGAGGCGGCGCGGGTTCCCGGGCTCGAGCGTCTGCTGCAGCAGCAGGTCGCGATTCCCGTGCACTGTCTGGAGGCGGGGGCGGCGGCCGTCGGGCTGCTGCGGGCCTGGCCCGACGCGTTCGATGAGCCCGAGACCGAGGGGATCGCGTACCACACGTCCAGATACGCCGCCGCGGCGCCCGGCGACGGCCCGCCCGGCTCGGCGGTGCCGCCGCGACCGACGCACGTGCTGCTGGGGAGCCGCGCGCATCGCCTGTCGCAGGCGCCGCTGTTCGTCGCTCACGACGGCGAGACTGGACGGCTCGCCGT
>JBFGEG010000073.1:0-18562 GCA_041580235.1 Phycisphaerales bacterium | reverse complement strand
TCACCGGCTGCGACGGAGGCGACACAAGGACGTGGGTCGAGCCGGGGGGGCGACGCTGGTACGCCCTTTGCAATCATCTACACCTGGAGCTCGCGGCGCCCGTCAGCGTGCGGGCGTCGACCCGAGGCTCCGCGCCCCGCTGCGTCTTCCCGCCCCGCGGGGCGCCTCCTCCAGGCGGGAGACTCTCTCAAGGAGAGACGTCCATGGCATCAGCCAGGAAAAAGGTCGCTCGGACGGCCAAGATCGCCGCCCCGACGCCGGTCACCGGCGCCAAGAGCAAGTCCAAGCCCCGGCCGAGCCCGCGCCGCAAGAGCCGGTAACCGAGCGGCAATGGCCATCAGACGCGCGGCCGGCACGGCCGGCCGCGCTTTCTTTTCCGGGCGCGGTCCAGGCGAACCGGATGCCAACGTGACATCCGCGCTGCCGTTTTGGCGGCGGTCGCTTCACCCGCCGGCCGCCCGGCCTTCATGCGGGCCGATATTCTCTGGCACGCACTTTGTTACTCAAACAGTGCCAGAGCTGACCCCCAACCAAGGTGATATCCAGAGTCCGCGGCCCGTCTTGAACACCGGCTGCGCACGAGAGACCATCACCCCGGCCCCGCCCCTTACGGAAGCGGGGCCTTTGTTCCAGGGCGTCTCATCAATCACCGGCCGCTCACTCCTCGGCGTGCATGCCCAGAAAGCGGTTCTCCGCTTCCACGGTGCCGATCAGGACGAGCTCCGCTTCGGCGGGCAGCGTCATGTTCGGGTCGGGGTTGACCGTCGTCGTGCCGTCCGCATCCACCCCCACGATGCTGCAGCCGGTGTCGCGGCGGATGGAGGTCTCGGCGATCGTCCTTCCCGCGAGCTCGGGGGGTACCTTGACCTTGAAGACATTCAGGCCCTCGGCCACCATGAGGACGTCGCTTCGTTTGAGCAGGTTGAAGAGAATGTTGGCGCCCATCGTTGCCGAGGAGATGACGAAATCAGCGCCGGCGCGGTGCAACGTGGGCACGTTTCGCTCGAGCGTGGCCCGGCTGATGATCTGCATGTCGGGGCGCAACCGCCGGCAGTACAGGGTCAGATAGATGTTGGTGTCGTCGTCGTGGGTGGTCACGACCACGGCCGGGGTCTCCTTGATGCCCGCTTTCTCCATCGTCGCCGGGTCCGCGGCGCTGCCCAGAATGTAGGTCTCCGGATCTCGGATGCGCTCGCGGTGCCGCTCGACGATTCGCCACGTGATGTTTCGCCGGTCGAGCGCCCGCGCCGTCGCGCGTCCCACGCGGCCGCCCCCGATGATGATGACCGGCGCGGTCGCTCCGGGGATCCGCCGGCACAACTGGTCAAACTGCTCGAGCTGCCGGCCGGAGCCGGCGAGGACGAGCACGGTGTCGTTGTCCACGATGGTCTCCGGTCGGGCGTTCTCGAAGCGGCCTCGCCTCCAGGCGCCGACCACGGTCACGCCGGCGGTGTTCCGCACGTTGCCGTCCTGGAGCGTCGTCCCAACCAGGGGCGTCTCCGCCGCGTTGACCTCCGCCACGAGCACGTCGTCGAGGCGGCCGATCACGTGAACGGCGGCGTCGCCGCTGCGGGTGCGCCGGGCCAGAGCCCCCCCCAGCGTCTCGGCCAGACCCAGCACGCGTGTGCAGCCGGCGAGCTTGAGTATCTCAATAGCGTCCGCATCCCGCGCCGTGCCGACGATCGGAACATTGGGCGCCACCTCGCGGACGGTGAACGCCACCGATGTGTTCGTGACATCGCTGCGGGTCGCGGCGACCAGGGCCGCCTGCCCGACGCGGGCTCGCCGGTACGTTTCGGGGTCGTCCAGATCGCCCACGATCACGCTGAGGCCCTGGTCGTGGAGACGCAGCACCTCCTCCTGCTCCGGAAGGACGACCACGTAGGGATAGTGATACTGGGTCAGCTTCTCGATGAGTGCGGTGGCGATCGGTCCGTAGCGGATCAGAATGACGTGGTCGGTCATGTCGCGATCGACTCTTCGTGGCACCCGCGCGGCCGCCTGGGCGGCCATCCATGGCTCGTAGAAGAACTCGATGAAGGTGAACGGAAGCAGAACGAGCAGGAAGACGATCCCGCTCAGCAGCACGACCAGAGAGAAGATCCGGCCCGCGTCGGTGTGGAACGTGATATCCCCGAAGCCGAGCGTGGACATGACCGTCAGCGTCCAGTAGACGCCCGTGATCCACGAGTAGTCCTTGCCCTCGCGGGCCATGAGAAAGTGAAAGATGACGCTGTAGAGGCCGACCATCACGACCAGGACGGTCAGAAACCTACCGAGCACGAGCAGGTTCCGCCGGCTGGTGCGGCTCTTGAGGTAGTGCAGGAACAGGGTCGGCAGAGACTTGATCAAGGCGCCTCATCGTACCCACCCGCGGTGGACGGCGGAGACCGAGAGTACGGAAAGGTCCCCCTTGAGACCGCCCGAGCCATTCGCGGCCGCGCGGTACAATACGCACCAATCGGAAAGGAGCCAGACCATGAGCATCCGCGCTGAATCACGTTCGTTGTTCGTCGTTGCGCTGGTTGTTCTCGCGGTGTCGGTGACGGTCGCCGCGGGCGGGGACGCCCCCTGGGACGCCAAGCGTGACTACGTGTTCGCCCAGAATGCGCAGGGGTTTCGTTTCGAAGGCACGACGCTCGTGCTCGAGAAGGTGCCCTCCACGCTCTTCTTCGCGGCCGGCCGGTACGGCCAGATCAGCAATGGAGATTTTGCGAGGCTGTGGAACGAGGAGCCGGACAGCTTCTCGCAGCGGGCGCCGTACGCCGTCCTGAGGATGCTGGAGGGGGACGCTCGAGCGGAGATTCTCCTGGAGCTGGGCAACCCACGCGTCCAGGGCACCAACATCTCCTACGAGACGGAAATCGTCGGCGGGTCCCCGGCCGCGGGCAAGGGCGTGTGCACGCTGTTCATCGACGCATCGCGGGCCGCCCCGGCGCCGTCGCCGACGGCGGCGGCCAAGGAGCCCATCAACTCGCGCGATCGCCAGGCCCGCGAGACGATCGCGAGATTCAAGCAGAAGGACCCGGGGCTGGATCGGTTTTTCAAGACGGCCGCCGGCTGGGCCGTGTTCCCATCCATCGCCAAGGGCGGCTTCATCGTGGGCGGCGCCCGTGGTGACGGCGTGGTGTACGCCAACGACCAGGTGATTGGCTACTCCACGGTGACGCAGGGGACGATCGGCCTCCAGATCGGTGGTCAGGCGTACAGCGAGATCATCTTCTTCGAGGACGAGGCCGCCCTGAGCCACTTCAAGAGCGGCAACGCGGAGTTCAGCGCCCAGGCCTCGGCGGTGGCGGTCACGGCCGGTGCCTCGGCCAACGCGAAGTACGCAGCTGGTGTCGCGATCTTCACCATGGCCAAGGGCGGCGCGATGCTCGAGGCGTCCGTCGGCGGCCAGGGCTTCTCGTTCAACGAGAGGTGACTACCCGTCGAGCACCTTGGCGAGCTCGTCGGGCGTGTGAACGAATGTGTACAGGCGATCGGCCTTGACCATCCTGAAGATGCCGACCACGTTGGGTGTCGGGCGATAGGCGATCGCTACGGCGCCCCGGTCACGGGCGTTGCCCGCCAGCTCCAGGCAGGCGGCGACGCCCGAGCTGTTGATGAAGTCCACCTCGCCGAAGTCGACGACCACGTATCTCAAGGGGTCGGTCCGGTCAATGGCGTCCGTGACGCTGTCCATGAGGGCGGCCGCCCGGTGCGCATCGATTGCCGAGCCGACGATCCTCGCCGTGATGACACCGCCTTCGCCCGTGACGTCCACGGCGCGGAGCTGATGGGATGACTCGTGCTCCGGCATGAGGGCGGCTGCATGGTACCAGAGCCGCACCCCGATTGAAGGAGCCCGTGGCCGATGGCCACCCACGACGTCGATGGGCAGCGCTCCCGCAACGACAGCGGCCCGAGTCACCACGCCTGGAGACTCGGACCGGTCGTCGGATGCAGGTGGTCAGACGCTGCCTGCTTACCTGCGAAGCTGCAAGAACACGAAGCGACGGCGCGACTCGTTCTGAATCGTGAGGCGGACTCCCTCACTCAGATCGCGCGAGCGGAGCTCGCGTCGGAAGTCGCTGGTGCTCTTCACGGGCGTCTCCTGCACATGCGTGATGACATCGCCACGCCGCAGGCCTGCTCGGCCCGCCGGACCGAACGGCTCGATACCGGTCACCACGACCCCTGTCAGGTCATCGTTGACACCATAACGCTGGGCGAAGCTGGGCGTGAGCGTCTCCACGGTCATTCCGAGGTTGAGATCCGAGCCTTCGATCGTCGGGAGACTCGACACCTCGGTCGGCAGCTCCTCGATCGTGACCTCGAGGTTCCTGATCCGGCCGTCGCGGAACACCGAGAGCTCGACCTCCGAACCCGGATCGACCGACGCGACGTTCAGACGCAGCTGGGCGACATCGGTGACAGGCTTGCCGTCGAAGCGCGTGATGATGTCGCCGGGCCGCAGGCCGGCGGTTGCGGCGGGCCCATTGTCTGTCACGTCGCTGATCAAGGCGCCTTGGGTGCCTTCATACCCGAACGACTCCGCCATGCCTTCCGAGAGATCCTGGATCAGCACGCCGAGGTAGCCGCGCACCACACGGCCATCCTCGATCAGCTCGCTCATGACCTCCTTGGCCAGATTGATCGGGATTGCGAACCCGATGCCGATGTTGCCGCCGGATCGGCTCAGTATGGCGGTGTTGATGCCCACGACTTCGCCACGCAGATTGACGAGCGGGCCGCCGCTGTTGCCTCGGTTGATCGCCGCATCAGTCTGGATGAAGTCTTCATAGTCCGTGATGCCGACGCGCGACCGTCCCGTGGCGCTGACAATGCCGGCCGTGATGGACGACGAGAGACCGAATGGATTGCCGGCCGCGGCGACCCACTGGCCGACGCGCAGATCATCGGAGTCGCCGAGCTCAGCGGCAACGAGGTTGGCTGAGTCGATCTTGATGACGGCGATATCGGTCTTGACGTCAGTGCCGACGACCTCGGCGGTGTACTGACGGTCGTCAGAGAAGATGACCGTCACCTCGTCGGCGTCGTTCACCACGTGGCTGTTCGTCAGAATGTACCCGTCCTCACTGACGATCACGCCGGAGCCTTCGCCCTGCTGGAACTGACGCCGGCCGGGCTGTTGCGGCACTTCGAAACGGTGGAAGAAATCATTCCCAAAGAACTCGTCGAACGGTGAATTGAAGAAGAACTGTCTGGGGAGTCGCTGCATCGAGACCGGGATCTCGACTTCCTTCGTCGATCGGATGGTGACGACGGAGGGAGCGATCGTTTCAGCAACGGATTCGAAGGCAGCGGAGACGCTCTCAGCCGCCGTAAGCGTGTCATTCGAGGCCAGGCTCGTCGTGGCCGGTACGCCGAGCGCCACGTTGTTGGAGTGATTCGAGGCGGTGATTCCGACGCCGAATGCGGCGACGACTGCCACGAGAAGTGGGATTGCGCAAACACGAGAACGGTTCATCGTGTCGTCTCCTATGTGACTCGAGGATGGCGCTCACGCCCCGGCCGGAGCCGGGACGTGAGGTGCCGTTCATTGCGATGTTGTGGCCGAGATCAGACGCTAGGCCGACACGGGGATGCGTCGCCGCCGAGCCTGCTGTGCCTTTGGCAACCGCACCCTGAGCGAGCCGTCGCGATACTCGGCCGCGACCGCCTCGGTGTCGATCGACTCGTCGATCTCGAATCGCCGGTGAAAACCTCCGACGCCGTACTCGTGCACCGTGCACTGCGCGGCGCCTCGGCGACGCGGAGCAACGTCAGCCTGAATGGTCAGAACTCCGGACTCCATCGACACGTCGATGCTCTCGGGATCGGCTCCCGGAATGTCCGCCATGAGCAGGAGCTCATCGGGGGTGTCGAAGATGTCCACGTTCGGACGGTACGTCCAGGAAAACTGACGGCTCGTGCCATTGTTGACCTCGATCGCGCGAGGGTTGGTGGTCTGGATGGCGGTTTCAGCAGCCATGGGTTGGATCTCCTTTGTGCGGGTCGAAGAACGAACGCCACAGAAACTGAGTCCCGGCTATGCCGACTGCGGCAGGGCCTTGACTTCGATCTTGCGAGGCTTGGCGGCCGCGATCTTCGGAAGCATGATCGACAGGACGCCGTGGGAGAGCTTGGCCTCGACGTGGTCGGTCTCGACCGGCGCCGGCAGGCCGATGGTTCGCTCGAAGGTGCCGATGGCACGCTCGCGCCGCAGCGCTCGCGCGTCCTCCGGAACGTCGATGCGGCGCGTGCCGCGGATCGTGAGCTGGTCCTCCGTCACGAGCACCTCGATGTCGTCCATCTTCAGACCCGGCAGCTCGGCCTCGGCGTAGAGGTGATCCTGGTCCTCCCAGACGTTGATCGCCGGATACGCCCACTGCGAGTGAATGGTCGGGACAAACCCGAACGGCTGACTCGAGCTCATCGAATCGAACAGCCGGTCCATTTCGCGCGCAACGCCGAGGGGGCTGTTGAACATTGCCTTGAGCAACATTGCGGGAACCTCCTAAACAGTGACAACACGAAAGAGAATGACTGAACGCCAGTCGTTCGAGGTCTCTTTTGCAAAGATCGTGCCAACGCAATCTCCCATCTGAATTGAGCTCCGCGGACGGTTGGGCTGTCGGCGGGCTGTCGATCCGGCTCCAGGCCGCGAATCAGGCTGCAGGATTGGCACCCCGAGGGCCGGCGGACCTCGATGCCTCATCGGGGCCGCGTGGGAGAAACGAGGCGGCAACCCGTAATCCGTGGGGTATGCTGAGGCTGAGCAAGACACGTGGAGGTCAAGTGGGGTGACGCCTCTTCGGAAACACGCCCGCCGACGGCCCGGAAGCGATCGCCGCAAGGTCCTGGGCCTGTCGGTCGCGACGATGACGGCCATCGTGGTCGTGGTCGGGGCGTTGGCCATTCTCTCCCTTTACCGGACCGCCTTCGAGCAGACCCGGCAGGGGCTGATCGAGACCGCCGACGCCCAGGCCCGCCTCATCGAGGCCGTGGCGAGGTTCAACCGCGCGCGTCTCCCCGAAGGGGACGCCAGGGCGGCCACCTTGAGCACCATCGCCGACGCCCACCAGCAGGACCACGGCATCGGCGACACCGGCGAGTTCGTGCTGGCCCGGCTCGAGGGCGGGGAGATGGTCTTTCTCCTGGATTGGCGGCACGGCGGGCCGAACCAGACGAGGCGGCGGCCGTTTGCCGACTCTCACCTGGCCGAGCCGATGCGTCTGGCCCTTTCCGGCCGAACCGGGACGATCATCGCTCGCGATTACCGCGGCGAGACGGTCCTGGCCGCCTACGGGCCGGTCGAGGATCTCGACCTCGGCATCGTCGCGAAGATGGACTTGAGCGAGATCCGCGCCCCGTTCCTACGGGCGGGGCTGATCGCCCTGGCGGTGGGCGCGGTGTTCATCCTGGCCGGAGCCCTGTTCCTGCTTTGGATCAACAACCCGCTCATCAAGCGCGTCGAGCAGCGGCAGCACGAGCTGGACGCCGTGGTGTCCAGCGTCGTCGACGCGATCATCACCATCGATCACACGGGGACCGTCGCGTCCTTCAGCCCCGCGGCCGAGAGGATCTTCGGATACGAGGCGTCGGAGGTGATCGGCCGCAACGTCAAGCTGCTCATGCCGGAGCCGTACCATGGCCGGCACGACGGATACCTCGCGGCGTACATGAAGACCGGCGTCAGGAAGATCATCGGCGTCGGTCGTGAGGTCGTCGGCCGGCGCAAGGACGGGACGACCTTCCCCATGGACCTCGCGGTCAACGAGATGCAGTTGGAAGGCCGCGTGATGTTCGTGGGCATCGCCCGCGACATCACCGAACGGAAGCGGGCCGAGGACAAGCTCCGCGCCAGCGAACAGCGGTTCCAGCTGGCGGTCGCGGGCTCAAGTGACGGCCTGTGGGACTGGAACGTGCTCACCAACGAGGTCTACTACGCGCCTCGCTTCAAGGAGCTGCTGGGCTACGAGGACCACGAGATCGACAATGTCTTCGAGTCGTTCGAGTCCCGCCTGCATCCCGAAGATCGGGCCGCGGTGCTCGATCGCGTTCGCGCTCACCTCGAGGACCGTGTTCCCTACGACGTGGAGTACAGGCTGAAGACGAAGTCCGGCGAATACCGGTGGTTCCGCGCCCGCGGCCAGGCGATCTGGGACGACGCGGGACGCCCCACGCGAATGGCGGGCTCGATCACGGATCTCACCGATCGCAAGCGTTACGAGGAGACGCTCTCCAGAAAGTCGCTGGAGGCCCAGCTCCTGCACCGCGCGGCGGAGATGGCCGCCGAAACCGATTCCTTCGACGACGCGCTGCAGCGCATCGTGGATCTCGTGTGCGACCTGACGGCATGGCCCGTCGGGCACGTCTACATGCCATTGACCGAGAACCAGCACGTGCTGCACCCGACGAAGATCTGGCATCTCGATGATCCGCACCGCTTCCACGTCTTTCGTGAGGTCACCGAGAGGACGAGTTTCAGGATCGGAGAAGGACTGCCGGGGCGGATCCTCCAGTCGGGAGATCCTGCCTGGATCGTCAACGTCGCCCTTGATCCGAATTTCCCTCGCAACCAGCTGACCACGGACCTGGGGGTCAAGGGCGCCTTCGGGTTCCCCGTGGCAATCCGGGGTGAGATCGTGGCGGTGCTGGAGTTCTTCTCCACCGAAGAGGTGGCACCGGACGAAGATCTGCTTCGCATCCTGCGCAATGTCGGAACCCAGCTCGGCCGGGTGTTTGAGCGAAGGCGGGCCCAGGTGGAGCTCCAACAAGCCCGCAATGCGGCGGAAGAGGCCAGCGCGGCCAAGAGCGGCTTCCTCGCCAACGTCAGCCACGAGCTGCGGACGCCGATGAACGCCATCATCGGGTACAGCGAAATGCTCATGGAGGAGGCCGAGGACCTCCAGCTCGACGGGATCCTGCCCGATCTGCAGAAGATCCACGGGGCGGGCAAGCACCTGCTCGACCTGATCAACGACGTGCTCGACCTGTCGAAGATCGAGGCGGGCAAGATGGAGCTGTTCCTGGAGTCCTTCGACCTGAACACCCTTCTCGACGAGGTTGCCGCCACCGGCGACGCGCTGGTCACCAAGAAGCACAACTGTCTCCGTGTTGAGCGCGCCGAGAATCTCGGATCCATGCACGCGGACCTGACCAAGGTGCGCCAATCCCTTTTCAACCTGATCAGCAACGCCGCCAAGTTCACCGAGCACGGCACCATCACCCTGACCGCGGCGCGGGAGCCCGCCGGGAGCGGCGACTCGATCTGCATCAGCGTCGCCGACACGGGCATCGGTATCGAGCCCGACCAGGTCGAGCACCTGTTCGAGGAGTTCACCCAGGCCGACGCGTCCACGACCCGCCGGTTCGGCGGGACGGGGCTCGGCCTGGCGATCACCAAACGCTTCTGCCGGATGATGGGCGGCGACATCACGGTCGAGAGTGAGCCGGGGGTCGGCAGCACCTTCACGATCCGGCTGCCGGCGCATGTCGAGCGGGTCGAGACGCAGCCGCCCGCGAGTCCGACCGAGATGATGCCGGAAGACGTCGCCGGGCGCTGTGTCCTTGTCATCGACGACGACGCCGATGCCAGGGATCTGATTCAGCGGTCGCTGACCAAAGACGGCTTCGAGGTGGTGACCGCTCCCAGCGGCGACGAGGGTCTGCGTCTGGCCCGCAACCTGCGGCCGGCTGCGATCACCCTCGACGTCATGATGTCGGGAAAGGACGGCTGGACCGTGCTCAATGAGCTGAAGGCCGATGCGAAGCTGCACGACATCCCGGTGATCATGGTGTCGATGATCGACGACAAGTCCATGGGCTACACGCTGGGCGCGGCCGAGTACCTCACCAAGCCCGTGGACCGGGCGCTGCTGTCGAGGGTTCTGCGAAAGTACCGGTGCAACCAGCCCCCCTGCCACGCCCTGCTCGTGGAGGACGATCCCCGGATGCGCGAACTGCTGCGGCGGACGTTGGAGAAGGAGGGTTGGGCGGTGACGGAGGCCGCCGACGGACGTGAGGCGCTGCAGTCCCTGTCGTCAAACGTGCCTGATCTGATCCTGCTCGACCTGCTCATGCCGGGCATGGACGGGTTCGAGTTCATGCTGGCATTCCGCCGGATCGAGGCGTGGCGTCACATTCCGATCGTGGTCGTCACCGGCAAGGACCTTTCCGAGGACGATCAACGGAATCTCAGCGGCAAGGTGGAGTCGGTGCTGAGCAAGGGCGCCTTCAGCCGCGAGATCCTGATGCAGCACGTGCGCGAGCTCGTGGCCACTTGCAGCCGCCCTGACGAGGAAAGCCCATGACGACGATCCTCCTCGTGGAAGACAACGAGTTGAACCGGGATATGCTGTCGCGGCGTCTGAAGCGCAAGGGCTTCGACGTGCTCATGGCGGTGGACGGGCAGGAGTGCCTGGACGTGGCCGCCCTGGAGTCGCCGGATGTGATCCTGCTGGACATGAGCCTTCCCGTGCTGGACGGGTGGGAGGCGGCCCAGCGGCTCAAGAGCCAGCCCGAGACCCGGGACATTCCGATCGTCGCGCTGACGGCGCATGCCATGGCCAGCGATCGTGAGAAGGCCCTCGAGGCCGGCTGCGACGACTACGACACGAAACCCGTCGAGCTGCCCCGTCTTCTGGCCAAGATCCAGACAGTGCTCGACACTGGCGCCCCCCCACCATGACCTCGCGAGACGGCGGACCGCCCGATGACGTGGATGACACCAGTGGCCACCTGCTGGTCGTGGACGACAACGAGATGAACCGGGACATGCTGTCGCGGCGGCTCGCCCGACGCGGCCACCGCGTGGTGACCGCCGAGGACGGGCGCACCGCGCTGGCGTTGATCGAGCAACAGCCCTTCGACGTCGTTCTGCTGGACATCATGATGCCCGGCATCGACGGTCTGGAGGTGCTCAAGACCGTCCGGCAGACACATCCCGCCGCCGAGCTGCCGGTCATCATGGCCACGGCCCGGGATGAGAGCGCCGACATCACGGGGGCGCTGGCGGCGGGCGCCAACGACTACGTCACCAAGCCGCTCGACTTCCAGGTCGTTCTCGCCCGAGTCCAGACCCAGGTCTCGCTCAAGCGGGCCCGGGATGCCCTGGGCGCGGCCCACGATCGCATGAAGAGTGATCTGGAGGAAGCGGCCACCGTGCAGCGGGCGCTGCTGCCCGGCAGCCCGCCCGTGACCGATCGGGCCCGGTTCGCCTGGGAGTACCGGCCGTGTGACGAGCTGGCCGGTGACTCGCTCGACGTTTTCGCGATCGACGCCCGTCACATCGGGATGTACGTGCTCGACGTCACCGGGCACGGTGTCCCGGCCGCGTTGCTGTCCGTCTCCGTCACCCACGCCCTGGCCCGGCGCGGCGCCGGGTCGGTCGTCACGGGCGGCGAGGACGCCCCTCACTCGATCGCCAGCCCGGCCTGTGTGGCCGCGCGGCTCAACCGGCTCTTCCCCATGCGCAAGCGCACACGCCGCTGCTTCGGGCTCACCTACGGCGTGCTGGACACGCAGAGCGGCCGCTTCCAGTTTGTCTGTGCCGGTCAGCCGGAGCCCATGGTGGTCCGGTCGGACGGCTCCGCGGAGCGTCTCGACGCCCCCGGCTTGCCCATCGGCGTTCTTCGCGACGCGGTCTTCGACAACACGAGCGTGGACCTGCGTCCGGGCGATCGTGTGTTTCTCCACTCCGACGGGGTGCACGAGCAGCGCAGTCCCGCGGGCGAGCTGTTTGGTCTTGCCAGAATGCACCACGCCCTCGCCGCCAGCCGCTCGCAGCCGCTGGGGACCGCCCTGTCGTCGCTGGTCGACGCCGTGGCCGCATGGACGGGCGGCGGGAGGTTCAGCGACGACATCTCCCTGCTCGCAGCGGAGATTGTCGCCGCCTGAACCAGGGCGCCGGGCCGCCGAGTCGCTACCATGTTCGGCCCCCATGAACAGGAAACGATCCAAGTTCGCCACCGTCGCTCTCATCGTGCTGATCGCGGCCGTCGCGTTGGGCCGGTGGTATCTCGGCGAGCGATCGGATGGCGGCCCCGCCGTCGCGCCGGAGCTGGCGTCGTCCCCGGCTGTCGCGGCCGCGATCGACGATGCGGCCATTGCCGACGCGTTCCGCAACCAACGCTCCGGCGTCATGGTCGAGGCGGCGGGCGTCGTGGAGCGAACCCTCTCCGACGACAACGAGGGGTCGCGTCATCAGCGATTCATCGTGCGTCTGCCGTACGGGGGCACCGTATTGATCAGCCACAACATCGATCTGGCTCCGAGGGTCCCCCTCGAGGAGGACGATCGGGTTCACTTCCGGGGGCAGTACGAGTGGAACGACCGCGGCGGCGTCGTGCACTGGACCCATCATGACCCCCAGGGCCGCCACGACGAGGGCTGGATCCGGCACCAGGGGAGCATTTACGAGTAACGAGCTTGCCTGTCCGCAGAAAGGATGTCAGATGTCCATTGCCAAAGTGACTGAGATTACCGCGTCGTCCAAGGTCGGCTTCGATGATGCCATCAAGGTCGGGATCGCGCGGGCCGCCAAGACGATCGACGAGATCAGGGGCGCGTGGATCAACGAGCAGAACGTGGTCGTGCGGGACGGCAAGGTCACCGAGTACCGCGTCAACATGAGGATCACCTTCGTCCTCAAGGACTGATCCTGGCGGCGCCGGTCCGCCGACGGACGACGTGACCGTCTTCAGAGCTCGAAGGCCGGCTCTGACAGGCCGTCGGAGGTCACCCGGTACGGGGCCCAGACCAGTCCGACCGTCTTGACGGACATGTCCGACTTGCGGGGACGCACCGTGATCTCCTCGATATCGAGGGAGTCGATGTCCAGGATGTCCTCGGTCTGGCGAACCTCCTCCTCGAACTCCTCCTCGAGCACTTGAAGCCGGCCGTGCAATGACTTGACATCCTCCTGGGCGCGGGCGATGTCGCCGCGCTCGCGGGCCGTGCGGCCCGCACCGCGTATGGTCGTGGCGGCCCGACCCACGGTGCCGATGCTCGCCGTCTTGCGGCCGAACATCGCGCCGAGCACGGTCGCCCCCAGCGAGACGACCGTCTGGAAGCCGTGCTGCTTGAGCTGCGACTTCTCCCGGTCCACCCGCTCCTGAGCCTTGCGCATGCGCTCCTTGAGGGAGGCGAGCTTGGGGGCGTAGCGTCGCCGGAGCTTCTCCACCGCCAGATCGCGTTTTTCGTGCAGACGCTCCCGGAGACGGATGCGGAACTCACCCTCGTCCTCGCCGAGCTCGGAGTACAGCTTGACGGCCTTGCAGTAGAGGACGTTGGACTCACAGTTGCGGTACAGGTGGTCGACGAACGCCTTGGACCACGTGGTGTACTGCTTGGCTTGAGCCGCCGGTGACGGCAACGTCGCGAAGCGCCCCCGGCTGTCGGCCTTGAGCTCCAGCTCGGCGCCGGGCTTGGTCAGATGGTCCGCCTCCTCCCACGGGTCGGCGGAAACGTCGTCGGCGAGCGGCGTCAGCATCGCGATGTCCTTCCAGGAATCGACCTTGGCCGACACCCGGACGTAGTGCATGCGGCCCATGCCGATCAGCGCCGGCCGGTAGACGAGCTGCTCATCGGTCGGCAACGACCCGCTCAGCGACAGGAACCGCTGCTTGATGCCCGGCGGCAGCGGCGGCGGCGCCGTGCCGAGCCCGCCGCCCGTCGCCTCGCCCGCGTACGCTGCCGGTTGCCGCAGACGTGACGCGGGCGTCGCCCCCGCCGCGCCCGCCGAGACGCGTTCACGACGGCGATCCGCCATCAGCGTCTCGATCTGTCGTCTCGTCAGCGGCCCGCGCAGGTAGGACATCGCCCACCGCGTGTGGAACAGGACCGGCTCGTCCTCGTGAACGTTGTTCATGAGAAACACGCGGCTGCCCAGCCCGGCCAGCGTCGCCTCCATCGCCTGGCGATCGAAGCTGGAGCCGGCGGCCACCGAGGCGCCCTCCAGCCCTTCCAGCACACGGCGCTTGTCACGCTCGGTCTGGAGCCGGCCCAGGAACCACGTGCCGGCGTTGGACAGGCCCTTGTAATCCAGGTCCACCGGATTCTGTGTGGCCAGCACCACGCCGAGGCCGTACGCGCGGGCCTGCTTGAGCAGGGTGAGCATCGGCGTCTTCGCGGGCGGGTTGGCCGTCGGGGGAAAGAACCCGAAGACCTCGTCCATATAAAGAAGAGCACGTAGCGAGTTCGTGCCCGACTGGGTGCGCATCCAGGCCACGACCTCGTTGAGCAGCAGCGTCACGAAGAACATGCGCTCCGATTCGGAGAGGTGCGCGATCGAGAGCACGGTCAGACGCGGCCGCCCGTCGGGCGTGTAGAGGAGCCGGCCGATGTCCAGCGGTTCGCCCTCCATCCACGCCGCGAACCCTGGAGACGCGAGCAGGCTGTTGAGCGACATGGCCAGACCGAAGCGGTCCTTGGCGGGAAAGAACGATTCCAGGTCCATGACGCCGATGCGGTCAAAGGGGGGCGACTGGATTTCGCCGATCATGGCGCCGATGTCGAGGTCGCGGCCGGCCCGCCAGGCGCGGTCAAGGATGTTCGAGAGCAGGATGTGCTCCCGGCTGCGGATGGGGTCGGCGTCGATCCCCAGCAGGGCCAGCAGCCCGGAGACGGCGGCGGACACGCGGTCGCGCATGGCGTCGCTGTCCGACACCAGGACCGCCGGCGGCGCGGCGAAGGAGCGCAGGACCGTCAGCGGCAGGCCCGCGCTGCTGCCGGGCGTGTAGATGGACACGTCGGCCGCTTTTCGCAAGCGGGCGATTCGGGTGCCGTCCTGGCCCCAGTCCGCCAGGCCCTTCTTCCAGAGCCGGGCCCGATCGGCCGCATACTCGTCGGGCGACATGCCCTTGCGCCGAGCCTCGCTCTCGTCGATCCACGGGCGGAAGTCCGCGGCCGCCAGACCGGGGAAGGTCAGCATGAGGTTGCCGAGGTCGCCCTTGGGGTCGATGGCCAGCGCGGGAATCCCGTCGATCGCCGCCTCCTCCAGCAACGAGACACACAGGCCCGTCTTGCCGCTGCCCGTCATGCCGACGCAGACCGCGTGGGTGGTCAGGTCCTTGGCGTCGTACAGCAGCAGGTCGTCGGTGGTCCGGCCCTGCGCGAGGTCGTGGACCTTGCCGAGGTAGAACGCGCCGAGCTTCTCGTAATCGTCAACCTGCAACATCTCGGATCGAGCCTCCCTGAAGGGCCGTGTGAGTCAGGGGGGCAGAGCCCCCCGCCATGAACCGGGCCCCGAAGGCGGCGCACGCTGCCTCCGGGGCCGCTCGTTGTCGCTCCAACCCCCCCGGTTGCGCCCGGTCGCGTCAGTGGGTGATCTTCGGCTCCAGCGCCTTGGCCTTCTCGATCCAACCCGCGATCACGGACGACGAGGGGACCGTTCGCGTGAGCTTCTTCACCTCGTTGACCTGCTTGGCCTTCTCCGCGAGGTTTTCGGCATTGCGTGTACGAAGCTCCTTGACCGTATCGACGCCGGACGCCTGCAGCAGCTCGGCGTACTCGCCGCCCACGCCGGAAATCCGCATGAGGTCGGCCATGTTGGCCCAGGTCAGGAGGTTCGATTCGGGCACGCCGGTCACGCCGGCGATCTGCTGGCGACCCTTGCCGCTACAACACAGCTCGAGCAGGTGATCCGTGGTGGTGATTTTCGCGGCGGCGAGCTTCTCCGCCGACGCCGGTCCGATGCCCTCGATCTGTTGGATTTTGTAGGCCATTGTTCGATTCTCCGGTATTCAGTGGTTCACGGGTGTGACATGATGGGCTCCGGCGACCGGCGGCCGTCTCACGGCCGGGCACGCGGTGTCCATCCGACTTTCCCTGACATGACTCACAAAAAGCGTAGCGGATTCCCCGGGCTTTCGCAGCGCCCGGGGCTAGGGTCGCGACCACCGGGGTGGCCCGGTCCGCTCGGCGACGGCGGGCCCCCGCGACCCGCTGCTGTCCCGTTGTTGTCCCGCGTGTCCGATAACACGGACCCCGGCTTTTGCCCAAAGCCTCAGGAGGCCCCCAGCTTACGGGCTCGCACCACGGCGCATCGAGTTACTTTTGTAACTTGCTTACACGCAAGAACTTGAATGCGACACAACAACTCGTTAGCTTCGAACCGGAGGCGAGATTTGGAACTTGGCCAAGACGCCGCCGTCGTGACTTTACGAATAGTCCGCGTTAGCCAAGAATATCCAAAGGAGAAGAATGTCTATAGTGTGCCCTTCCGCAACGCCGCGGTGGGGCTTGAGTCGGCCCACGGACGGACCATCGCCCAATTCTTCTTCGGCTCGCGACCGCGCGAGTGGGGGTATCGGCCTCGCAAGCAACTCGACGGTCTTTACTTGCCGGCCGGGCAAGTCCGTTTAGTCTCCTCCGGAATCTCGTAATCGTTTTTCGTTTCGAACCGTCACAGTCCGACGGCAACTAATCAGCACAACGTGCTAGGGAGCAAAGCAATGACCAGGAGAATCTCAATTGCCTTGCCGCTCCTCGCCCTGGCGGGCGTGGCGGTAGTCGCTGGGTGCGGTACCCAGCAAAGAGGCGCCGAGCAGTCCAAGTCCGGCTATTCGTGGCCGATGACGAACACGACGACCGCATGGGGCGGGGAGTCGTCGACGGCGGCCGCGACCGGCTCCGCCGCAGGCCGCGAGGCTGCGCGAGGCGCACCGGTCCGGCAGGAAGCGCTCAGTCGTGAGCTGACCGACGAGTTCCCCGGCGGGATGGACATGGGCGACGCGGCCGGCAAGGCTCGCAGCAGTGCCATGCGCTGGACCTCGATGGCCTACCCCACGGGTGACGCGAAGACGAGCGTGCTCGGCATCGACAAGGGCATGCCCGGCGAGGTCAGGGTCAACCAGGCCTTCGACTACGAG
Organism: Phycisphaerales bacterium; assembly: GCA_041580235.1. Lineage (GTDB taxonomy): Bacteria > Planctomycetota > Phycisphaerae > Phycisphaerales > SM1A02 > JADFOJ01. Next base: position 1,703 of record JBFGEG010000073.1, on the reverse strand, counting down.
CTCAAGATCAAGAACCTCACCAAGAACACGCTGCAGAACGTCATCCTGACGGAAGCTCCGTCCGGCAACATCAAGCTCAGCGGCCTGTCGCCGCAGGGCCGCGCGGATGCCAACGGGGCCCTCAACTGGGCGCTCGGCAATCTCGCGCCGGGTGAAACCAAGACCGTGCGTGCCAGCGGCATGGCCGGGGCGGAGGGCCAGGTGGGCACCTGCACGTCCATCACCTACAACCCGCAGCTGTGCTCCGTGGTGCCCGTCGTGTCGCCGAAGCTCGTGCTGACGAAGGCCGGCCCCGCGGAGGTCAGCAAGTGTGACGAAGCCGTCTACAACTACGAGGTCAAGAACACCGGGACCGGGACCGTCTGCGGCATCAAGATCAAGCAGAACCTGCCCGAGGGTCTCCTGACCGCCAGCGGCGAGCGCATGGTGAGCAAGGACATCGGTTGCCTCAACGCGGGCCAGTCGAAGACCTTCAAGATGAGCGTGAACCCGCAGCGCACCGGCACATTCGACCTCATGGCCAGCGCCGAGGCGGACGGCATGAGCGTCAACTCGAACCGGGTGACCACGGTCGTCCGGGAGCCGGTCCTGCGGATCACTCAGAACTGCGTGGACACCCAGTTCATCAACCGGCCGGTCAAGTTCGAGATCACGGTCACCAACACCGGTGATGGTGCCGCCCGCGAGGTCGTGATCGAGGACTCGTTCCCGTCCGGCGTGGAGGCCGTTGCCAGCGATCGCGGCCGCATCAGCCCGGGCAAGGCGACCTGGTCGATCGGCACGCTGCAGCCGCGGGAGTCACGGACCGTGACGTTGAGCCTCAGCCCGAAGACCGCCGGCAACTTCGCCAGCCAGGCGACGGTGCGGGGTGTGTGCGCGGCGACGCCCGTCTCGGCCAGCTGTGCCACCTCGGTGACCGGCATCCCGGCCATTCTGCTCGAGGTCGTTGACACCAACGACCCGATCGAGGTCGGTGACACCACCACCTACGTGATCACGGTGACCAACCAGGGCTCGGCCCCGGACACGGACATCCGGATCGTCTGCACGCTCGAGGCGAGCCAGGAGTACGTGTCATCCACCGGTGCGACCACCAGCAACGTGCGTGGCCGCCAGGTGGCGTTCGATCCGATCCGGAGCCTCGCCGCGAAGCAGAAGGCGACGTACCGGGTGGTCGTCAGGGGCACGGCCGAGGACCGGGATGTCCGCTTCAAGGTCTCGATGACCAGCTCCAATCTCGGAAACCGTCCGGTCGAGGAGACCGAGGCGACCAACATCTACCAGTGATCCTTTGAAGGCGCCGGTCGCCGGTCGCACGTGTGCTCGCCAACGCGAACGCACGTGCCCCGGCGCCCGGTTGCCGCCGGCAGTGCGGTGGGACACCGCCCCGCTGCCTTTGAGCCGGCCGCAGATCCTGTCCGACGCAGCCACCGTGATCGATCACGGGCTCCGCTCGTCGCGGGCGGCCGGGCCGGGGGACTTTTCTTTCTTCAGATCGAGGAGCACTACGACATGGGTATGATCCAGGAATTCAAAGACTTCGCGATGCGAGGCAATGTCGTCGACATGGCCGTCGGTATCGTGATCGGTTCGGCGTTCGGCAAGATCGTCAGCTCGTTCGTCAACGACGTTCTCATGCCGCCGATCGGCATGCTCATGGGCGGCATGGACTTCTCGGAACTCGCCGTCGCACTCGGCGAGGG